>CAXAGT010000001.1:0-96578 GCA_963968885.1 uncultured Candidatus Poseidoniales archaeon
AAAGTGACTTGTTACCTGATGGTGGATATTTGTCGTTTAAAATAGTACTATTTGGTCCTAGAAAAGCGTCATCATGGATTTCTGTAAGATCTGCAACATAGACTCCTCCTTGGATTCTAACATTATTACCAATGATGCAATTTCTTCCTATATGTGCCATAGATCCAATGTTGCAATTATTGCCAGTAGTAGTATTTGCGCCTATGTGGCACGGCCACCAAGCAGAAGAGGAATTGCCTAGGTCAATTCTTTCTCCGCTCAGAGTATTTTCCACTCACTCACCCTCAATTTCTAATTCACGCATTAGCATGGATACATGGTTTTTGGCTCTAACGTTATATCTACACCAGCTGATTTTGCCGTCTGAAGTGATAACAAATGTGGATCTTACACAGCCCAAGTATTCTTTTCCATAGTTTTTCTTTATTCTCCAAGTGCCAAATGTATTGTGAAGGCTCAAGTCTTCATCCATGAGCAAGGGGAAATTCAATTGTTGCTTTTCAGTGAACTTATCGTGGGATTTAGCGGAATCCTTGCTCACACCTAACACGACAACGTCATTTGACTGAAGTCTAGCCATGTTGTCTCTAAAGTCACATGCTTGCGTAGTGCATCCGGGGGTGGAGTCTCTTGGATAGAAGTAGAGAATAACTGTTTTTCCTGCTGCATTCAATTCCTTCAATGAATATTTTGTACCACTGGAATCGTATGCAGTAAAATCAGGTGAGGTGTTGCCAGCCTCAAGGCTTATTGGGTCTGTCATGCTACTACCAAGGGAATAATACATTTAGTTGTGTGTACTTTTTATATTCACGAAAATATCTTGAAAATTGTTAGTATTACTTCATGTTCGCAGTGAAATATGCTACATTTGCTATTTTTATGCAATATGAATTAGACTCTAGTCATATTTCATTGATTTTGCTAAAAGAGCCGAATCATTCATGAACTAGCAGGAACTGTATAGATACATGGTGGCTTCACGGATGAGTAGAAGAAGCCGCCGATTTTTTAAACAGATACAGAAGGCTGATTCTAAATTCAGACTTCAGGAAATCGCTTCACAGATACAAGCTGACCTAGACAAGAGGTCAATATCCTACGATGAAGCATTGAATCTTGGGAACATTATACAGCATCGTGCAGATCAGTTGCCAGGTGACACAATAGTCTATGCTATCTCCGACAGGGACGCATATCGCAAAACGCTCGAGTTGTACCTGCGTGACGCATTGCTCACAAGAACCGAACAATTGTTGCTGTGGGAGGAAAGAAGGAGACTTGGCATATCTGATGATGAGCACCAGAGATTGCTTGATTTGCTGGTATTGCAAATGAATAAGCAAGGAAAGTCAGTTTCTATTCAGAGATACGAAAAGGCAGGTGCAAACAATGTCTAATTCTCGCTCAGGAGTTATATCCAGCCTGATTTTGGTTGGTTTATTCGTTTTATCTAGCATGACTCCTGCTTTGATTTCAACAACTACAGAAGCAGCCTCAGCACGAAGCAACCCGGATTTTTCGGTCACGTCTTTGATGCTAGATGGAGCTGGTTCCATTGCTAACGGCTCGAATTACATAGTAGAGGCTGATACCCACGTTGTTCTAATAAGAATAAGCAATCTTGGTTCAGCAGCAGGAATTGCAAACCTTGACTTGGTTCACAAGGGTTCACCTATAGCAGCAGAAACCGTAGTCAATAGCATCTCTTTGGGTAGCATTGCATCTGGAGCTACTACGAATGCAATTCAGATTTCTTGGAATGCAACTTTAGGAGACGGGCAGACACTTTTTGCCAGAGTAAACAGTGTGAGTGATTCAAATCCATCTAATAACGAAAGAAGATTAGACTTAGATGTGAAAAACTATCACAAAGGAAATGATCTGAATAATAATTTCCCAGTACCTTCTCCGGGACAAAACATCGCAAGATTGGGTCATGGCACTCAATACGTAAACGTCTCAGTTGTCAACGACGGGGTTTTGCCTTTGTCCGCTGTATTGGAGGTTACTCTCACAGAACTTTCTAATCCTAGTAATACCATGACTATTTATTCCAACACTCAAATCCTACAAGCGGGTTCAATGCTAAATCCTGCTGTTGCACATGAACTTAGTGCAAGTTTTTCTTCTACCGGTATGAACGGACAGTGGTCAATCGACACCGAGGTAGTATACAATGGCACGATTTATACTCTCACAGAGTTGCTAAACAGTACCACGATTGAATTTTCAGATTATATTTCAATACTCTCAGCGCCATCCGATAGAACCGCTCAACCTGGGACAACAACGACATTAACATTCGTTTTGAGAAATATTGGAGTAATGTCTGACTCCTTCTCAATATCAATTTCTTCATCATTAGGTTGGGCTGATACAAATTGCTGTGGCGTCTCGACTCAATTAATTGCACCAGATGGTATCACAACAATTCAGGTCCCTGTTACAGTTCCAACAAATGCCAACAGGACATGGGTTGATACAGTTACTCTGACTCTTGTTTCTGGCGGTGATTCATTCACATTGATTGGCACTGCTAGAGTCATGGCAGGTGAATTTTACCAAGCTGAAGTGGACATGCCTTCTGGAGTGACATTGGTGACGCCAGGACAAGAAGTTGAAGTCCTTGTTAACGTCACAAACCAAGGGAACGTTGCATCAGCATTTGCTCTAACCAGCGGGTTATCTATACCAGCCTCCAACTGGAATTATGAACTATCAACACAAACCACCGCTGTCATCAACGAAAGTGAAACCATTGATGTCTACCTCACTGTTACAGTACCTCCAATCCAAATGCCGCTTGATCCAACCGAACACAATCGCGCAGGAGACGTTCTCCAGATTTGGGTTCAGGCACAATCTCTTGATGGAGGTGTTCCAAACTCAGATTCTCATCAACTTGAGGTAAGACCTGTAATAGTTGTAGATCCAGGTCTTGAAACCGAAGTAATAGATTTGACTGTTGATCAAGTTGTGCAAGCCGGTCAAGGTGTTGGGTTAGACGAAATTCTTGATTTAAACGTTGAAATCAGACACAACTTGGTAACTAACTTGAGCGAAACAATAGATGCGAACCTTACTGTTGGAAGTCTTCAATTTACTGCTCTCAACGCTGGAGGATTTAGCGAAATCGACAGGTGGGATGCTAGTGTTTCCCCTGGCGTAATACAAGATTTGACTCTAGGTGATGTCGAACTTGCTGCACTCGGAATTCAAGGTCCAGCAGATGGCTATCCATTGGCTGGAACTCTCAAGATACCAATTACAGCAACTCCTACATTGGGGCTTGCTCATAACAACAGCGGTGTTATCTCGTCTCCAGTTACAAGAAATTTAATCATCAATATCCCAACAGTATTGGGGGCAGAAATCGACGAGGATGGACCGATAAACGCAACTGTTGGAATTACCAATACCTATTCTATTCCTTTCGAAAATACAGGAAATGACATGACTTCTTACTTCCTTAGTGTTGTAGATGATTTGCCGGATGCTTGGACAGTATCCCTGAACACAACTACTGCAACAAGCTCTGTTATTGACCAATTGCCGAGCCCTGTTGCTCCTCATCCGTTAGTTACCGAGGATCACAAGACTGAGTTTACTCTCAGCGTCATAACCGATCCACTTACTCCAGCAGGAACCACTGTTCCAGTTACAATTCGAATTCAACAACAAAATACTGGAGTACTAATAGATACTCACATACTTCCAATAAGAGTTGGTGAGCAGGTGAATGCTACACTTGATCCAACCAATCAGACAGTTGATGTTGCAGTTACCGATAATCCATTGACTCGTGTTAGAATTTACAACACAGGAAACACTCCTACGACCTATTCCGTATGGCTTGATGATCCTACTGATGACCAAGTTGAATTCGTAATGGAGACTCCTGAGGAAATCCTTGTTGGAGCAGGCTTCTCTGAGTCGATTAAAATAAGAATCAATCCTGATTCAGAAGCAAGTTCGGATGAGTTGCACATGGCTACTGTTTGGGTGTCCACTGGTACTGGACTAAACCTGAGCGCTAACATAATCGCTAATATCACTGAATCCCAATCCGTTGCTGTTGAAATTCCAGAAAACGTGGATCAAGATGATGTTAAATCAGGAGTTCAAGTTAGCGTTATTCCTGGAACTCCAGTAATAATTCCATACACGGTGACAAATAACGGAAATTTGAGAGAGGATGTTCTAGTCAACATCTCAATTGAAGGTAGTTGGGAAATTACGCCCGAATCTAGTTCCTATACCCTAGATATAGACGAAGTAGATGGCGACTCGATTACCGTTGAAGTCCCGTCTTTAGGTGGATTAGAAAACCTCGCTAACGGCGAAATTAGAAATGTTACTTTCCTCGTGACGGATTCTGATACTGGTGCGGCTTTGAGTTCAACTACGGTTCAAATCGTAATTGCGCCATTGTTTGATATTGAAATCCTCGAGTGGGAGGATGAGTATTTCTTCAATAGGGGATTGACAAGGACACTAACTGGCGTCATAAAGAATGTTGGAAATAGCGATGTTCAGGTTTATGCCAACTCCTCTGTTCAAAGGGCCGGATTAGAACTCCCTAGCAATGATTGGTTTGTATCAAACGGAGAAAGTCAAATTCTTGATCTTAAGATAGGACAATCAAAATCATTTTCAATCGATGTTGAATTTGTGGAGTACGAACCAGACTTGACTTTGATTGGTGATCTCATCGTCACAATCGAACCAGTTGATAATGACGTAACTGGAACTGCGATGCTAGAATCCACTCTTCGCCTGTCCAGACTTTTCCAAGATGTTCCAGCAGCTATTGTACCTCCCGAATCAGGTGGAGATGTTAGAGAGGAAATTATCTGGTCTCACATTCCTTTAGGTGCCGGAACGATTGCTGACTACGAGATTGAATTGTGTGGAGTTCAGAGAGGGATTAATCCAGCTGACTTTAACTTGGAACCAGAAGATGTTGAATGGAGTTTCACCTTGGTCGCTGGAGATCAGAGTTATGAGCTCGACTTGAACTCAACTTGTATTGGAGGGACACAAGGAAATGAATCGAGAATCCCTCTGCCAGCAAGAAGTCCATGGGTTACTAGCGATCCTATTGAACTGATAATTAGTACCCCTTCCACGCCGAATATAATCGCAGGAGATGGTTATGAGTTATTGTTCAGGCTATACCATGAAGATGAGCATGTAAATTACACGCTATACAACGAGTCTACATTTACCTACGATCTAGCTGTTTTCGCTAATCCTCAAGTGGTATCCGTTGATTATGAAAACTTAGAGGAGGGCTCTTCTGAGAGAGTTTCGGTAACTGTCAGAAATGCAGGAACGTCCTTGCTAATTGGAGCAACTGCATCGATATTATGTGAGCATGCAGATGTAGTTGTCTTGAGCGATACAAACAACACTGGTGCTCCAATATTCCCTTATTTAGGTCCAAGAGAACAAACGGTCTTCGAGTTTGAAATAGAACCACATGAATTAGATTGGTGGGTTTCTTCAGAAGAGTTCAGCTGTACGGTCATAGCAGATGCTCAATTCAAAGAAGGAGACCTTCCAGAAGATAACACATACATTATAGAAGACAGAGTTCATTCAGCATCTTTTGACATATTTACAGTGTTTGGTGCATTTGTAGGGTTATTCATCTTCTCAATTATACTATTCTCTCTGAAGAATCAAAACGAGAAGTTCAGAGTAATTGGAACATACAGCGGTCTTGCTTGTATCGGGTTCGCATTCCACTTGGTAGATATGTTCTGGTATGGTCCAGCCATTCTGTTGTTCGCTCTAATATGGACCTGGAGGATGACGTGGAGGGTTAGCGAAGAATTTAGCGCAATCCATGCAGACTACCAAAAGAAGAGGCAAGGATATGCGACACTATATTCTGATCACAACAAGATATTGAAAAACTCACAATCTGAACTAACATCAATAATGTCTTTACCAATTTTCGGTTTCTTGGTTATTGTTTTGGGCATACCAACTCAGATTTCTTCTGATACTACTAACATAGTCAGCCTATTTGTATATGTATGCGTACTTGCAATTGGAGTATTCTTCATTGTAAGATATGCTAATAACGAGTATGGTAACTTATTCTTTAGGATGTCTCAAGTTGAACTCAAGGCTCAACGCATTGAACTTGATCTAACCGACCCCGCAGCCCTGCTAGCAGATATCGCTGATGAGGGGATCGACTTGTCTTCAATATTGGGAGAGGCTAGTGAAGCCGTCCAAGAAGAAGCTAGTAATGAATCACCGGAGGTAGTTGAAAATGTCTGAAGAAGAATTCGGAACAGAGGCTGAACCGGATAATGGTTCAGGCCAAGGAGAAGGTTCCGAAACCTTGTCTAGGCGTGAAAGAAGACAACTTCAAAGGCAAGAAAGAAGGGCTCAGAGAGAAATTGAGCAAGCTTTAGACATAGAGGAAACCGAAGTTGTTGAGGAAGAATACGATGAAGAACAATTCGAAACTCAAGAGCAAGAAGTTGATACCTCGCTTGATGATTTGAGGGAAGCCCAACTTAGTAGCCAAGCAAGAAGAGCTTCAGCCGAGAGACTCCTTGCCGCAAATAGTGGTTTGGAACGGGCTGTTGTTGACGTTGTTGAAATGGAATCAAATTCACTTATTGCAGCAGAGCAAGAACTAATGGAGGCTAAGCACCTACTAAGTTCACATAAACTTCGAAAGGCAAGGAAAAGCGTTGAAAGAGCCGAGAAAAATCTATCAGATTTGGAGGAAGAAGTTCTCAAACTAAGAAGAACTATGGCTACACTTCACCGTTTAATTCTCGAAAAAGACATTGCTGAGTATGAAATCGAAAATATTCTTACCAGACTGAGGAACGCTACAAGCTCTGCAGAGCACGGCAATGTCTCTAGTGCAGCAAACGAAATCGAAGTCCTTGTTGAGGAAATGATAGATGGAAATGTATCAACCCTCAACCCGTTCTTATTCAGACATTTCTGGATGGGAGTTACCACAAGATGGCCTGCTGGAGGTGACGTTGGTGTTTTGGTTGTCAGGATTATCAATGACGGGCCGATAACCCTTCCAGTAATGAGAATGGAGCCACCAGTTCCCGAGGGTTGGGTTTGCACACCTAGGTTCATCGATGTCCCTGCGATTAGGCCTGGTGGAAACATGCCGGTAAAGTTTGAAATATCTGCTCAACGAAGGTACGGGGCAGATGAAGTACCGCTTTCAAGAAAATTAGGGCTGTCAACAGCATATGAAGTAAGAACAGGTGAGGTAATGTGTACAGTAAGAGCAGAGAGTTCCTTTGAGCCTCTACATGATGTCATTATTGCCCCTTGGATTCCGCCTGGGTTCAAAGCTCCAAAGGCTCCGTTCTTTTCGAAAATTGAACCAGGTTCAGAGCCGATTATCATTCGCATGCCACTGAGCATAGATCTAGGTCCCGGAGGTGCAAGGTGACCACATCATATTCCACCCGTTTAACGGGAGGACGAGTAAAAAAAACAATGGAGGAAAAAAAATGAAGAACGAAAGAAAAGAAGAAAGCGATAATCTCGCTGCAATCGGAATAGGTGCAATGATAGTTTTCATTGCGCTAATTCTAGTAGCAGCGGTTGCTGCTGCAGTTATTATTCAAACTGCAGAAAAATTGCAACAGAACGCACAAGCATCTGGTGATGACACACAAGAGCAAATGTCAACAAAAGTGACATTGATCAACGTTGTCATCGAGACCATGGACGCAGGTACAACAACTTACGAATTATTCGTAACGTTCGAACTTGCTCCTGGTTCTGAGCCAACGCAAGGTGATGATATCGGCTACTCGGTTATCTGTGAATCAGGTGGTAACACTCAATTCGCCCAAGGTGACCTTACAGGAGCCACTGTCCACACCGGAGATGGATCAGGTGCAGCAGCTATAACATTGAACCCAGGAACAACCTACGTGTTTGTTATGGAAATAGATGAATGTGCACCAACTGCAAACACTGACAACATCTTGTTGTTCACTGTAACAAGCGGTGGAAGCACATACGAAGAATTGCAATACGGGTCTTCCCCGTCAGTAGGAGACGTCGTTGTTTGAGGTGATTAAAATGAAGAATACAAATCAAGAATATAACATAAAAGAAGACAAGATAGCAGCAATTGGTATCGGCGCAATGATCGTTTTCATCGCTCTGATTCTAGTTGCAGCAGTAGCAGCAGCGGTAATTATTCAAACTGCTGAAAAGTTACAACAGAATGCACAATCAACTGGTGATGACACTACTGATGAAATGTCTGGTAAGGTCCAAATCCTCAACGTTTTCGTTGACGACCCTGCTGACTCATATGTAGTTTATTTCCGTCTTGCAGCTGGATCTGATGATACTGCTGATGTAGACGTTCTATGGCAGATTTTCTGTGAAGACCCTGATGGTGGCGGCGGTGGAAACGCTGTAACCGACAGACTTGCAGGAAACTTCCGTCCGGGTGGAGCGGATTCAATTATCCCTCTATCATCTGAGGCAGGAACTGCTACAGACACTGCAGAAGCTGGTGTTTCATACAGAATCTCACTAGATGCTAACGATGGTGTCGATCAAGATTGTAGCCCATCCCACCTATTCAACGAGAATATCAAGGCATCCTTGTACATTCACGTTGTTGGTGGCGGTTCTACTTACGATATCCTGAAAGTTAACGACGATTCCCGTGGAGCAGTAGTTGTCTGATTGGGTACCCATTGCCAATTTTTGGCGTTTGGGTATACAGGAGGAATACAATGGCTTCGCGCTTTTTAGATAAAGCGGGGAAGGGATTTGACGAGGATGCGGAAACAACCGTAGCACATTTGGAAATACTTGCAAATGTAGATATCGAAAAGGTCCCGTTCCCTGAACAGGGAGAACTTAGCGAAGAAGATGCATGGACAATATCGCCCAGCCCAACAAGGGCTAGGATGAATAGTATTGGAAGCGTTCCTAGCGTTACCACTACAATTGCTCCAGCACAAGTTCAAGTTCAAGCTCCCGCTGTTGACACAAGCGGTCTGGAGAGAATGATCTCTTCTAGACTTGATATGGTGGAAGATGTTCTAAGAATGGTTGAATCCAAGGTTGAGCACGGGCTACCGATGCCTGGAGATCTCAATTCTGGAGAAATTATTGGTGAGAATACTGAACTTCCAGAGGGCGCTATGCCTGATGATGTCCTCGTAACCGCTGATGGGCAGATGATAGAGGTTTCAAGCGGAGTTGATCGGCTGATGGTTGAAGACGAAGTACCTCTTTTGGAGTTGTACGAAGCCCAAGCATTAGCGGCTAACCCATTCTTAATCGCACCAGATTCAGGACTCGGTGACCAAACCAATGTTGGTGCTCCAACAATAGCTGCACTACTTCTAGACAATATATCTGGAAGAGCTGCTGTAGGTTTTACGCAGAAAGCAATGGACGTTGGAATGTTGACGCAAGAGGAGGGCTCCCAAGTCCTCGCAATTGTACAATTAGCAGCACCCGGTGATGCTACCGCAGCGTTGGATGACCACCTTAAAGATAGAGATTTACTAAGATTTTCAGCCCTTGTTAGTCAATGGAGAAAATCCTCAAAACCTAGAGGTGAATGATTTGGGAGCCTCGGTTGGTATTGGTGGTCTAGTAATGGGGACTTCGTTACTCGTAGTCTGCGCTGTTGCGCTAACAACGATTAGTTCCCAACTAGACACTTCGATAGAAGTTATCGAATCAACCGAGCAAAAGACGCCTGAATTTGAATTAGTTGATATTAACTATTCATCCAGGGCAATTCTCTCAGTCGTAATAACAGACGCTGGAACCGGATATACTAATGGAACTATTAGTGCAACAACTGGTAGTTTTTCTGCTACATTTTCCGTGAACAGTACTGGATCAATAATTAGCATAGATATTGTGGATAGGGGAAATTACTCGTCCTCTCCAACTCTTGTTGTGGATACCCCTAATCCCGGCGTGAACGCTAGTTTCACAATATCTTCTGGTAATTATATTGAATTTGAGTTATTGAATTCAGGATCTGAGATAATGGAATTAAACAACACTTGGATTTTCCTTAACGGAACTGAACCATATAATCTTGGTTCCCTTTACACGCCTAGCATATCATCTTGGAATTGGTATCAAGGGGAAACAATTCAGGTACAAATGACTCCAATATCTTCGCAATGGTATGATCGAATATCATTTAGTACAATGGGATATAATTTAGCGGCTAATATTTGAGGTGAATTAATGGCAGACGGTGGCTCATCAACTTTCATTATGCTGGTTACAGCATTATTGGTAAGTGGTACGGTAAGTACTTTTTTGATAAGCGAATGGAATCAATTTGCTAGGGATGCGACAGAATCTAGAAAAGCGATGGTAGCAAATTCAGAAACTGGTTGTGAATTAATTGGAGACTTCTCGAGAGTCCCGTATGACACTACAGACCAAGAAATCACTGTTTTCATTCAAAACACTGACAAGAGAGTTCTTGACTCATCTGGATTAGTAGTTATTGTTGATGGTGAACAGCGCTCTGCAAATTTGACATCAACAATTAGCCCAGCAGGGGATTGGCAAAAAGGATCAATCGCAGAAGTGGTAATTGAAGGTCCATCTTCATGGTCTTATTCTGATGGAGATGATGTTTCCCTGTCAATAGTTTGTTCTTCTGAATTCAGCAATGGCGTTAGAGGAACTGATACAATTAATCAGGAGGTGAGATTAGATGCTGTCTAGCGATGATTTACCTGTCCCGGTTGAGGATGGTTTCCCCTACGAAGTAGAAACAGATTCCTTGGCTGATTCTATGGGTGCTAGACTCCCTAATCGCTCTCTAATGCTATTACAAGGTTCTGTGGGTGGAGGAAAATCAATTATCTCTCAGAGGCTTGTTCATGGCTTACTTCACAATGGCGCTAAAATTCTAGTAGTCACCACAGAATTGACTACAAGAGGCTACATAGAGCAAATGGAAAGCGTCGGTTACGGAATAACATCATTCCTTGCCTCTGGGCAATTGACAATATTTTCTCGCTTCGGAACAGTAGCTGAGTCAAAGTCAGATGTTACATTGACCGATGTTCTTGATTCTCCTGCAATAAAGTATGCAGACATAGTTGTATTTGATTCTGCATCTTCACTGATGCCTGATATAGAAACGAATGAAGAGAGATTCAAGATAATGAAGAGACTTAGAGAAGAGGTTTCAACCGGCAGGTCGTTTTTGTTATGTATTGATCCGGATGCTATGGACACTAAATTACTCCACGCATTGAGAGAATCTGCTGAAGTAGTTCTTGATTTATTGACTAATCTAATCGGTGGGACATTGAATCGAACAATATTGGTTACAAGGTTTTTGAGAGCAGCAGGTCCTGTTCAGTCAACAATTGGCTGGAGAGTAGAGCCTGGAATGGGATTCATCGTAGATATTACCGCCGTGAGCTGAGGTGTAAATTATGGTTGATGATGGTGGATTTGCGAAAGGAGACTTGGCAGGAGTCATGTCAAAGCATCCACACGTAGAAAAGTGGGTCCAAGACTTTGAAGCAAGATATGGTACAAGGCCAGAATATTATGGTCCACTTGATCGAGATGCAAAAAAGCAGAGACCATTCAACTTAATCTACATAACAAAAGAACCGATTTTTGTTCACATTTACGAACCTCCAAAAGATGAAGAAGGTGGAGGACAAGTCCTGTGGTTTGGTCTGGAGCCTCAACTAACCGAGGAAGAAGAGAATATTCGCAGAGATTTAGTTGAAGTATTACTTCAAGAAGCACCAACTGCTCCATCTTTCACCACTGATGATGAATTCGAAAACATTCTCAGTCAAATGATAGATAGGCATACTGTATTAGACACAGAGGTAGTTGGACCAAGAAGACAAGGAAGACTCTGGTCAATGGTTGGAATGGAAGACAGAAGACTCACTGTATCTGAGAAGCAAAAAAATCGACTGAATTATATTATCATAAGAGATTTGATTCGCAACGGTCCTCTTGAACCATTGTTGAGCGATGAGATGCTCGAAGATATTCACTCCGTAGGATTGAAACATATTCACATGGATCACAAGGTATTCGGAATGGTTACCTCCAACATAAGGTTTAGAGAACGTGATTTACTTGCGAAATTCCTTCGAGCAATGTCAGAGAGAATTGGACGACCTGTTTCCGATAACAAACCAATTATTGATGGCGCATTACTAGATGGTTCACGTATCAACATCGTTTTCTCAGATGACGTTTCCATGCTTGGTCCATCTTTCACAATCAGAAAATTCGCTGAGGAGACAATCTCAATAACTCAACTAATTCAATGGGGAACTATTTCCTCACAACTGGCAGCATACATTTGGATTTGTTTGGAATATGGTATGTCCGTGCTCGTTTCTGGTGAGACAGCATCTGGTAAAACTACAACGCTGAATGCGATTCTCCCATTTATTGATCACAATGTAAAAATTTATTCTGCTGAAGATACTCCTGAAGTAAAAGTTAGGCACAAAATCTGGCAGAGATTAGTAACTAGAGATTCCAAAAATGAGGACTCAAGAGTTGAAATGTTCGACTTGCTGAAGGCTGCTTTAAGGAGCCGTCCTCGATACATTATCATCGGTGAGATCAGAGGTGTTGAAGGTGCTACTGCTTTCCAGGCTATGCAAACAGGTCACCCAGTAATCGCTACTTTCCACGCATCTTCGATTGTTAAGATGATTCAAAGATTTACAGGTGATCCTATCAATGTTCCAATTCGTTTCTTTGACAACCTGAATTTTGCAATTTTCCAAGAAGTTGTCGAAGCACCTGGTGGAGGAATTGCTCGTAGAGTGACAGGAATTGATGAGGTAATTGGATACAATAAGCATTCGGATGGTGTTCTAACCAGAGGAATGTTCGAATGGGATCCTGTGAAGGACAAGCATTACTTCCGTGGTATGTTCCAGTCTCATCTTCTTGAAAATAAAATTGCGGCGATGGCTGGATTTTCGAACAAGAGAGACATTTACGATGACATGATGAAAAGGGCTGAGGCAATCCAAAGGATGGTCGATAGAGGTTTAACTCATTACGATGATGTGTTTGATTTACTGGGTATTTACTACAACAGTGGTTTTGAAATGTTCAGTAGTGCTATCGATTCATGGGTCGGGATTAATCAAGACTGAGGTGAATTGATTGGAGAGAATGGCAGATTGGCAAATCGCCTTAAGGCGAATTGAAATGCCATTTCCCAGATACATTTTACTCTACGTTATACCAGCAGCATTCGCTGGTTTTATCACTTCTTTAGTACTGATATTTTCTTCAGGAGGATTTGCAGAGGGCGCTTTATTTTCTGGCGTAGCAGGGATTCTACTATTGGTGATGTTACCTTTTTTGTTGGGCGGTTCTGCCCTAGGCTACCCCTTGCTTGAGGTTCAGCGTAGCGCAGTAAAAATCGAGAAAGAGATGCATATGTTCATCACTAGGATGGGTATTTTGTCCCTTGGTGAGGTTGGCGCACAATCAATGTTCGACATCCTCAAACAAATGAGTGATTATGGTGAATTAGCAAATGAGGTAAAGAGGATTGAAATTCTCGTAGATAGATGGAATACCTCACTTCCTGAAGCATCTAGAATTGTTGCTCAGCAATCTCCCTCTCCATTGTGGGCAGATTTTTTGGACAGGATGGCTTTCTCTATTGAAGCAGGTCAACCAATCGATGAGTTCATGAGAGCTGAGCAAGAAACTATCGCAGAACAATACGATACACTCTACGATACAAGGTTGGAAAGCGTTGACAATATGAAGGAAATCTATGTGTCATTGGTCAGTGCTGGATTATTTGGTTTAGTCATTTCCGGAATACACCTTGTTTTATTCGAAATTGGTAGCCTTGATGATCCACCAATCGTAATAGCTAGTAGGCTTAGATTCCTATTACTTGCAGGATTACTTTTCACCACCGTGCAAATAATCGCAGTTTTTGCTTTCAGGGCAACAATTCCTGATGATCAGACCTTCGCTAGAGATGATTTTGATACACCTTACAGAGTTTTACAAACTAAGATGCTAATCTTTTCAACTATAGCAACAGTGTTTATGGTTGGATTGACTACTTTGTTTGTAATAATTGCATGGGATGCAATTGCTCCATCTTGGGATAAGTGGGGATTGCTTTTGATAGCTATACCACTTTCTCCAATGTTGGTTCCCGCAGTTTTTGTTTCAAGGGAAGAAAGTAAGGTTCTTCGCCGAGATGAAACCTATCCTGATTTTATTCGTGCATTGGGCGGTACTGCACAAGCAAGGTCGGCAGAACCTGTTGCTACAATCAAAGCTCTGAGAGGAATTGATTTCGGTGTTTTAGATCCGAGTATTGATCGTCTTGAAAGGAGGCTTGCTACGAGAATTGATTCAGATAGGGCATGGGATTATTTCAACGCAGACACCAACTCAGCGGTTATTTCAAGATATACAAGAATATACATCGAAGGTTCACAATCATCTGGTCAACCTGCCTCAACTGCAGAAATGGTATCAAGATCTGTAGGTAGTCTGCTTTCTTTGAGAAATAGGCGTTCACTATCTGCGAAAACAATGTGGGGAGTTGCATTAGGTTTACTGATAGCAAGCGTAACCTCATTGAACGTAACTATCTCTATTGTTCTTCAACTGGGAGAGGCAATAGCAGGTGTTGCAACAGGTCTCACTGAGTCAACTGATACCTCTGAATTAACATCATTTGGAGCGGGAGTTGCACTTCCAGTAATGGAAAACCCTGAGGTTGTCCCACAAAACATTAAGCTTTTCAAAATTGTTTCCTCAATCTTGATTATGATTCAAATCGCGGCGGTCTCATTGATTGCCACCAGATTGCGTGGTGGAGGATTCACCAGCGCCATGGGTCAAATGATTCAGTTACTTTGGGTAGCAGGGATTGCTTCCTTCGTTACTGCAGTCATACTAGAAAGAACAAGCGGAATCTTTGGAATTTAGCGTTTTTTCTTTCTATTCTTTCTTGCTTCTTGCTCGATTCTTTTCTTAGTGGCGGCCCATGAACAAATTGGGCATGTTGCCAAATCATGCCAACGTGCCGGACAATACTCTCTGCCAAAGAATATTATTTGCAGATGTAATTTATTCCATGTGTTCTTAGGGAATACTGCCTTGAGATCTTTTTCTGTTTTCTCTACCGTAGTTCCATTGCTTAGGCCCCACCTTGCTGCAAGCCTGTGAATATGAGTGTCAATTGGGAATGCCGGTACGCCAAAGGCTTGTGAAATCACAACACCTGCTGTTTTATGCCCCACGCCAGGTAATGACTCCAAACCTTCCATGGTATCAGGAATTTCCCCATCATATGATTCAACTAAGATCTCACTTAATCTCTTGATATTTTTTGCCTTGGTCGGAGCAAGTCCAACTTCTCTTATCATTTCTCGAATCTCTTCAACTGATAATGTTGACATTTGTCTAGCATCGGGTCCTTTTGTGAACAATTGAGGAGTGACTTGGTTTACTTTCAAGTCAGTTGTTTGTGCACTCATCAGTACCGCTATCAGTAGTTGGAATGGAGTTTCATGGTCGAGAGGTGTAGGTGTTTCAGGATACAATTCTTCCAGCATATGCAGTATCTTCTCCGCCTTAGCTGATCGCTTCATTCCAAATCCTCACGATTGCATCGCATATTCTTCCCCAGTTTTCCATCCGAAGAATACACCCAGTAAAACACTAGAAATTGGAATGAAATTACAAGCAAAAATAGTTGTCAAACTGAAGTTGTCTTCTGGTCTGCCAACTAATATCCACACGAGTAAACCCAAAAATAATCCAGGAATTAACATTACAAATCCAAAACTCAAAGCCCTTGTCATTCTCATTTTATCACCATCATTTCGCAAGTGTTTCAAAAATTTCTTTATGAGTTAATGAATTCAAGACGTCCGATGATTCAAGCCACCCTTTCCTAGCATTCATCACTCCAAATCTTATGTCATTGAGTCCTGAAATTGAGTGAGCATCGGGATTAATAATCACCGGGACTCCCAAATCTTTCGCCCTCTTACAAAACTTCCAATCCAAGTCAAGTCTGTAAGGGCTTGCATTCAATTCTACTGCTTTCAATTTTCCATTCTCATTGTAATCTGACATGTGCTCTAAAACAGCCTGAAGGTCGATTTCGTATCCATCTCTTCCTTGGAGTATGCGACCTGTGGGGTGACCTAGAATTGTCGTTGAGGGATGGTCGATTACTTTGCACATTTCCTCGGTATTTTCGAATTCACTTCTCGCTCTCCATTTTGTCATGGCATGTACACTCGCTACAACATAGTCTAACTTCTCAAGTACTTCATCTGGGTGATCTAATTTACCTCCTGCAAGAATATCTGATTCAACACCGTGAATTAGTCTAAAATCAACGCCCTGATCTTCCCATTCCGAATTGTAACGCTTAATTTTTGCTCCCTGTTCCAGCAAGTCATCTGCTGAAGCACCATTTGCAATTTTCAAAGTGGGCGAATGGTCGGCAATTCCAAGCCATTCCCAACCCATCTCTCTAGCTGCATGAGCCATTTCTTCCAAACTTGCTTCGCCATCTGAAAGTCTTGTGTGGTTGTGAAGGCTTCCTTTGATTTGATTTAGAGTGATTAAATTCGGTAGGGAAGATGTTTGGGCAGCGGAAATTTCACCTAAATCCTCTCTCAGTTCTGGTTCAACATAGTCCATGTCCAAATGCTTGTAAATATCAGATTCTTCTAAAGCAGGCAGAGAAAACTTGGCAGCGGCTTCTCCTTTCAGGTCTCCGATTTTATCGTGAGGTGACAACCCCCATTCGCTTAATGTAAGTCCCTTTTCAATTGCTTTTTGCCTCATTACAATGTTATGTTCCTTTGAACCTGTGAAGTATGCGAGCGTAAATGGTTCAATATGGGGTTCGACAATTCTAATCTGAGCATCTATTGTTCCACCGCTTTCAAGTTGTTCATACTCTGCTCCACCAATGGCTTCGAGAACATTTTTATCGATATGACCAACAGTGAATTCTTCCATGAATAGCGAGGTGTCTAGAATCAAACTTATCTTTGAATCTCCTGCTCCTTTAACGTCTGCTATGCCAGGTAGGGATAGCACATCATTACTGATTTGTGCATGATGTTTAGATTCAGCAGAAACAACGATATCCAAGTCACCAATTGTTGACTTTCTTCTCCTTGCCGAACCTGCCAAAGTTGCTCTTTTGACATTTTCAATCCCAGAGATACGACTTTCAAAAGCAAGACCATACATTAATCCAATATCGAGTCTTCTCCTTGATCTAAATCTGGCAAGTAATTCGATTCCATCCAGTATCTTCTGTTGTGACTTAGCTCCAAACCCACTGAGCGGTGCGATTTTTCCATCCTCTGCAACTTCCTTCAGTTCAGTGATACTCTCCACACCAAATTCCTGATTTAATCGCTGAATTTTCTTAGGCCCCATACCGGGTATGCCCAACATTTCGATTAGCCCTGGGGCTGTATCTTCATGGAGTCTAACCCAATCATCTGGCCATGATCCTGTTGACATTGCTTCTGAGATAGCGTTTGCAAGACCTTTACCGATTCCTTTGATATTGATTAGTTCTTTAGTTTGCACAAGTTCCCAGAGATCTTGATTCATTGTACCAAGTGTTCTACTTCCATTTTGATATGAACGAATTCTGAATACGTTTGCTCCGTCCAATTCGAGAAGAACTCCGACTTGGTGCAATACCTTCGAAACTTGATTTCTTGAGAAGTATGGCGCAGCATCTCCCCTTGGCTTGGGTAATGTGAAATTGGATTGCGCCATGGTATCAGCAGTGGTTTTCAGTAGTTAAGGCTTGATTAACAAAAACTAAGCAAAGGTTTCCTTTGTTAAGGTGGACCTTTTGGTAAATACATGGCAGTTGCCGAGTTCATGGTAAATTTGACCGAAATCTTATGCGGTACCAGTGCGATTTTGTTTACCTTCATTGCTACATTTTCTCGTTCGGAGAGACTTGAATTGACAATGCAAAATATACTATTTTTCCTGCTCATCGCTAGCGCAGCTAGTCTGTGGGGCGTTTCCTTAACCGGTGGGACGATATGGGGTGATGATTATATTGCTAGACCTCTTTCTTTGATTTGTATTGTCTTGGCTATCTCTGCCAGGCTAAACATCAAGGGCAAGAATGTCTCATTTGGAGCCAATCCTCATTCTATCGGAAGAAATGAAGAAGAATAACTAAAACTGAATTACATCATAAATTGCACAAGGAAGAGGTTGACATGGGTAGAGTAGTTGCAAGTGCCCCTGGTAAATGTATTCTATTCGGCGAACATGCTGTGGTGTACGGGCAGCCTGCTGTGGCTGTGGCAATCGAGCAAAGGATGAATGTTGAGATTTCAACAGAGGACGAAATTTCGGAGTGGAAACTAGATGGAAAAGAGTTTGATGGTTCAAAACATCCCCATGTCCAAGCGCTTAGAGACCGAATGTGGCCTAAGTCCTTGGGTGCCTCTGCACTTTCAATAAAAATTCATGGAGATATACCTGCTGCAAGCGGTTTAGGTTCATCTGCAGCCCTCTCAGTTGCTGCTTGTGGAGCACTCAGAGCAGCAAGAGGTAGATGGATCAGGAAAAACGGTGATTTTACAGATCCAAATGATTGGGCAGAGGGTTATCACTCGTTAATTGAGGATACTAATTCATATGCTAACTGTGAAAATATTCGAGACAGCGGTAGAAGAATTGGGCAGAATGGTTTAGGTCACCTGCATATATTCGGTCAGGATTCTGTTGACATAGAGGAGTGCTCCATCGTAGGTCATTCGATAGAAGCGGTTGCTCAAGGTGGAAGAGCTAGTCCAATGGATGCTACGACGTGTGCTTATGGTGGAATAATACTTCTCTCTGATAAACTAGAGCCTGGAGTTGACTGGAATGGTTCTAGGAGCCTTACGACACCAAATGGAAAAGTCTCATGGGAGATTCATTCTGTTAGTGCTAAAAGTCCCGATGACTTATTTCTAGTGATAGGACATACTGGTGATTATTCATCTACTGCTCAACAAGTAAAATTTGTCGCAGATCTTTTGGAAAAAGACCCTAAGAGGATGAAAGAAATTGAAGCGATTGGACATGTGGCTAGGAGAGGAGTTGACGCTTTGCTGAAAGGAGATTACATCGCAGTAGGTCATGCAATGAAAGAAAATCAGGTACTCTTGTCATTACTTGGAGTTTCTTCGGAAAAATTGGATAGTTTAGTAGAGGCTGCAAACCCTTCCTCTCTTGGTGCGAAACTGACAGGAGCAGGTGGTGGTGGGTGCATGATAGCATTGACTCGGAATCCAAAAGAGACCTCTGAAGCGATTGAACTTGCAGGTGGGAGAACTTGGATTTCAAAATTTAACAATCAAGGTTTGACTATTGACACAAAATCGGATTTACCAATATGGTTTCCACCCGGTAATTAGGACAAAATATGTTATAAAATTCCGGTTGCTCTTTTATATACTCGACTTTTTTGGAGCACATGATGACCACCGATGAAGAGAGGCTAACAGTCGTAAACGTTGTAGCAAGCACAAGAGTTGCTGAAGAACTTGACCTTCCAGATATTGCAATCCAATTGAATTGTGAATACGAACCAGAACAGTTCCCTGGAGTTGTTTACAGAGTCACAGAGCCAAAGTTGGCTATATTGATGTTCAGAAGCGGTCGTGCGGTATGTACTGGCGGAAAAGACGAGGATAACATCCACACTGGTATCGATAGAATGATCCAGGACCTCAGAGGTGCTGGTATCACAACATGGGACCTGAAAGATGTTGAAATTGAAGTCCAAAACATGGTTGCAACTTACGCTCTGCACTACCCTGAGGATTATGATGGAAACGACAAATTCACAAACGAGCCACTGGCAGGTCAACCAAGGAAATTAAACCTGAACCACTTGACTTTCCACCTTCCATTCGACAAGGTTGAATACGAGCCAGAGCAATTCCCAGGATTGATCTACAGGCTTGACTACCCTAAGGTTGTCTGCTTGATTTTCGGTTCTGGTAAGATGGTTATTACTGGTGCTAGACACAAAGACGAAATTCTTGAGGCTGTAGAAATAATCAAGGATGAGTTAGCAGACCTTCTGTGAATTAGATGAAAATTTTCCTTGCAAGAGTGCTTACTGCACTACATCTGGGGCTGTTTGTCTTTGGATTGCTTGGCTGGTTACTTCCACACCCAGTTGTGATTTTTCATACCATGTTCATGATAGGTCTAAGAATACACTGGAAAGTATACAATGGATGTATATTGACCGATTGGGAAAAATCTCTTCTCGGTAAAGAATCAAATCCTGATAGGCATTTCACTAGAGACTTACTACTGCGTCTGGGATTCAAAAACATCAGCGTTGAACTGGCTTCAAAGTTGCTTAGAATATTCACTGATTGCCTAATATTGTTATCAGTGATTATATCAATTTCAGGATTTTTTGTTTCAATTTGACTATTATAATCAAGTATTGGAACATTCTCGGGTGAGCATGGACAGTAAGTTGACGTGTGTTTTTCTGGTTTTGGTAATGGGGCTAGCTCCGATTATCGGATTAGTTGAAAATACGAGCGAATTGGATAATTTATCGATTAGCAGATCAGGCTCAGCCGATGGCTCAGTTGATATTTCATCCTGGAGAATCGGAGACACTTGGGTTTATGAAACCGAATTTGATGTAGCACAACTGATTGCTCAAGCAGAAGTTTCAGCGTCTCTAAACACATTGACTGGTGACACAGATGTTGAGGTGGTAGACATTTACTTCATCGATATAAATGGGACAACTACACTAGTCTATGAAATGGAATACGATGGAGACTTCTCTTCAGGAAATAGCGGGGCAACCCTTGAAGGGGTAAGTGGTAGGTTAGAAATCTCTTATGACGGTACTGATGTAATAAGAGTAAGAGACAATGCAGTCGTATCATCTGAGTTCTCCTTGGGGGTGGATTTTTATCCATTTAATATCGGATTTTTGAGACAAGACATTGCAGATTTAACCTTCAACACAACTTATGATTCTCCAAAAGAGCATAGAGATTTCCCTATGAGATATGGTGATCAGTGGTACAAAAACTACGAAGCTGCAACGACTGTTAGCGGAAGTTCAGATTTTTTCGACCCATCACTCTTCGACACGACAGAGCAAGAAAACACGTCTTGGCAAATTACCAAGGAAGGTGTTCCAACAGAGAATGGGGTCTCTCCTGCCTATTCAGGATGTGACGATTCCTACAAGCTGATGCAGTATAACGCTACAGGAGTAAATACTGGATTTGAGTGGTATTGTCCTGCTGTTAGAAATTATGCGTGGCTGAAGGTCATTAACTCTGCAGGATTTGAAATTGATTGGCTATTGAAGAGGTATAATCCCAGCGACTCTTTTGGAGTTGATGCTGGATCAAATCCTGGACAAAGAAATGTAGTAATTGACGTTGACTTACAATATCTTGCAGTTCTTCCAAACTCAGAAGAATATGTTAACGCAACATATGAGACTGCGCAAGGACAAGCTCAAACCAACAAAAACTTACAATTGAGGTACGAATCTGCTCAAACTATTGTCAGCCCAACTACAAATTCATTTGGAGAAACATCAACTTTGTTGAATGTTTCAGATGAATTAGACAATTCTCCGTCCAGTGATGACCACACTAGTAACGGAGTAATTGTTTGGGACCCGCAGCAGAACATTATCGGAGTTGCTACTATTTGGATGGACCTTTCCTTAGTGGCTGTTGATTTAGTTGCTCAAACCGAATCTGTAATAGTCGAGAGAACAAGAGATAACCAAACATTAACTTTGACACAATCTATTGGATTTAACGCTCTTCCAGGAGATGTTTTGTCTTTCTCTTTACCTGCACAAAATAGAGGATTGCTTTCATCTGTAGCAACAGAAATTGAAGTTTTAACGCCTGATGGTGTTACAACACGCCAACTGATCTCTTCGGTTGGACCATATTCGGAGCAGAGAGCAATAGTTGATTGGACAGTCCCTGAAGGCTCTCAAATTGGAACACAAACAGTTCAATTCAGTGTTGACCCAGATGGCTATGAAAGTAGAGATGCCAACCTTTCAAACAACGTCGGACAGTTTGAAATATTTATTGGTAGAGCGCCAACTGGAATATTTAGTCCTCCTTCCGGATTCTATACATTTGAAAATGTGACATTAGATGCGAGTTCTTCTTTTGATGAAGATGGAGGAGATGTGTCCTGTCTTTATGAAATTGAATCAAGACCTGGTTTAATCGATAGATTCGACGTTGAGGATTGCTCAACAAGTTGGAATTGGAGTAATGGTGGAGAATGGACTATTACTATCACAGTAACAGACGATGAGCTTGACACATTCGTAATCATGGAAATGATAACAATTCTAAACAGAGCACCATACGCAAATTTAACGCATCCTGAATCTGTTTTGGTTGAATCACCAATAACTGTTGATGCAAGTGATTCTGGCGACGTTGATACTGTGTCACCTCTTGGACAAGATGTAATTGTATCATGGCCTGGGTTGACCTGCCAAGAAGGAACTACGCAAGACACGTGTACATTCATTCCAACCGAAGAGGGAGAAACTGTTGTAACAGCAAAAGTTACGGACGACGATGGTGAATCAATTTATGTTAATTCAACATTCATGGTACTCAACAAGGACCCTACAGTCTCTGCTGTTTCGGTGGTAGTCAACGGTATTCCAATCGATGTTACATCTCAGGTAGTCAATGTCGAAGAAGACCAAGAAGTAACTCTAGTTGCTCAAGCCATAGATTCTCTAAATGATTTGGATGACATAGTTGTCGAATGGACTCCGTCAGATAGAGATTCAAATTGGACTGAATCTACCATAGGAGCCGATTCGTCAGTTCAAGTTTCATGGTCAGAACCTGGCCAACACATAATGTCAGTCAGAGCATATGATGACGATGGTTCATCCTCGGAATCAACAACTGCCGTTGTCAATGTACTGAATGTTGAGCCTGAAATTTCAGGTTTAATGGGAGATAGAGCAATTTTTGAAGATGAGATGGTTAACCTCTCTGTAAGTGTAAGCGATACACCTTCAGATATTGATGATCTAGTTGTTTGCTGGGACCTAAACACGGCACTTGATTCCGATGCTAACGGCTTTTCAGATGACGATTGTGATCGAACTGGTTTATTCACAGAAGTTGTTTGGACTACTTCAGGAATAAGAAATGTAAGAGCATGGGTTACTGATGATAACGGAGCTTTTGCTGAAATGTTCACTAATTTGAGTGTTGTAAATGCAAGACCAACAGCAGATATTTCCAATATCTCAGACATCACCGTAATCTATGAAGGGGATTCAATCAACTTGACCGCTATCGGTTCCTCTGATACCCCTGGAGACAGAGCGACTTTGATTTATTCATGGGATGCATCTTCTATCCCTGGAGGTCCAGATGCTACGAGTGAAGTATTCGAAATAACCAATCTTCCATTGGGAACAGTCTATGTTAATCTTACAGTAATCGATGATGATGGTGAAACTAATATCGATAGTTTTACTTTCGAGGTTATTGAGAGACCTAGCACAGGTCTAATATCGACTCTAGAGGACAATCTCGGTTCCAAGGGTGCTGCTTACGCAGTTATCGTATTGGTGCCTTTAGTATTCATATTAGGTTCAGTTCTAGTTCTTTCTAGAAGAAAATCTGATGATGAATTGCCAGTCCTAGAATCCTTCTTGCCACCTGATGGAATGCCATTAGGCGCCCCTCCTGCTCCGTTAAAGGAGACTCCTGCAATTCCTGTACCTGATTATTCAGCTCAGCCAGAAGGATATGTCCAAGACCAATCAGTTTCAGCATTTGCCCAAACAAATTATCAGACTCAAAGTCAAACTGATTTCTATCAACAAGCACCCACGCTTCAACCAGAGCCAGCTCCACCAGCAGGGCCACCGCTACCAACAACTGGTCTACCTGATGGTTGGACAATGGAGCAGTGGAATCATTACGGTCAGCAATGGTTAGACGCTAATCCACAATTAGTTCAACAGCCAACCAGCCAGCCGTCTGATCCATTTGCTGCTTTACAGCCAAATCCTTCGCCAGATGTTGCAGTTTCCGCGCAACCTGTTGATTCATACGCTGCTCAGCCGGCAACTGATGCAAACCAATTCGGAGTATCCCAAACACCGAATGAATTTGCTGCCCCTAGCTTGAACCAGCAACCAGTTAATCAAGACAATAATTTCTCGGATTTATTGGATGGACTAGATATCTGAGGTGATTTTTTCTGGGAGGACTTTGGGAATTTTTTGGTTTGCCTGACCCAGATCCCAAAAGAGAATCAATTTCAACCAACAACTCTGAAATGGAATCTGGTGGGATGCCAAGCCATGTTCATGAACCTGCTGTAGAATCAAGAGAGGTGATTGATAATTCTGGCAAGCAAAATATTCCGAGTAACTGGATTGGTCCTAAATTACCAAACGGCGAAGCATTTCATGACCTTGAATCCCTTAGTTTTAGGAAAAATAAAATTCCAACTAGGGCACTAAGGATGGTCACTCCAAATGAAAAGCATAGAATCGATTTAGAGGGAATTGCTCAAAGATCTGTCCAAGGAGATATCTCAATAGTAAATCTGGGTGATTTGACACACATGCAAAGCCAACAGAACTTTTTGCGCAGAGAATTACGCATGCTTTCAGAAAACACTGGTTTACACATTTATTCCTTAGATAATGATGAAAAATTGATGTTGGTTCCTGGGATTGATGTTGTTGTGGATACTACGCGACATGAGTTAGGGATGAATGGATTACTATGAAATTTTTAACTGCGTCTTAGAAATTTTTTAGAATAGATGTGAGTTGAATCACAGTATGGAAAACGACTCATTAGTTGAACTTCGAGAATTCGAAGGTTCATACCTTGAGTTATTTCTTGCTTCTGGCATTGTATTCTTGCTGTTTGTTTTCGCAGTTTTATGGCAGGCTACTAATTACTTTTCATACTGGGAGAGTAATGACTACGTTCAGCCTTTATTTCTGTTTTTTATCATGGCTACCTATGGTTGGCTCATGCTAAATGCACTGGGATGTGCCTATACTCTGCTACCAATCATTCACCAAACCCAGTTCTTTAAGATGAAAGATTTGAGAATACAGATGTCATTTTGTATGGCAGGTCATGTTTTCATAACGTTCGCTTTGTTACAGAAGAATATCGATTATGTTACGCTTGCAGGATTTATTGGTTTATTGCTCAATGCAATCGGATTATCCAGTTTATCAATCCCAACATTTAGAGTTTCGAGAAGAAAATTAAATAATTTCGATGAACTTGGAAAAGTAGCATATTCCCTGGGAATAATAATGCCAATTTTTGGTATTCTACCAATAGTTTGTTGGGTCTTTGTACACAACAAAGAATCGTTGGAAATTGCTATGTATATAATTTCGACTTTTATGATAGGATTAGTCAATCTCACCTTCTTGGTTTCACACTTCGAGCGTAGACTGGGATGGGATTTGATAAAAAGTGGTGGAACGATTAAAGTTTTCAAAATTTATTTATTATTTACAATAGTTGGTATTTCAAGCACTATTTTCTCCACATTTTATTATGGTATTCCAGATATATTGTTGGGATTGACTCAAGCATTGCCTTTCCTTTGGATGTTTTATGCATTTAATCCATCAAAAGTATGGTCTAATATGAAGAAAAAGTATCCTGTTTCTAAACCAATTTTAGCGGGTTACTTCATGCTTTTATTCAACGGAGTTATATTCCTTATACCCCAGCAAAATACGACGAATTTTTCGATTACCTTTCAACCATGGATATTTTTAATCAGCAGTGCTATGTTGATCAACATTGGTTATGCCTCGTACATGAATGATGACCACCTTCACCTCTCTCTTCAATCAAGAAGCAATCATAGGTCATTCATATACAGTGTAATTGCATCAAAGACATTATTATTTTACCTACTATTAACATACAATTTTGATAATCCGACTAATTTCTTCTTAACAATAATCTGGATATTTTCCTTGATATTAGTGATAATTATTGCTTCACAAATGCTGTATAGGAACCTTGGTATTGGTGCCGAGGGAAGAAAATGGAGTAGCACACCGATGTTTTACACAAAGTATCAAATAAAACGGGAAGAGTAATTTTCGAGATCTTGAATTACATCAGGAGTGATTCCAAGAACTGTGGATTCTTCACCATCGATTAGCTTCGTAAATTTCCCCATTTCACCTGCTAAGTCATATCCTCCCGCTTTACCTTGCCAAGATTTTGAGGCGAGAAGATATTCCAAGTTCTCACTCGAATAATTGGAGATCTGTACTTCTGCAGTTCTTTGGCTGAATTTCCATTCCCCTAAACAGAAGAAACCAGAAGATGTTACAACAGTATGTTTTCTTCCTCTGAGGTGTTGCAAAATTTCCCTCGCATGATTCTCATTATCGGGCTTTCCTATCGCTTTGGTTTCATCATCTGGATCAACTATCATTGTGTCTGAAACAATGACTATGTCGTAATTTTCTGTATCTGCAGCGTCCGCTTTGCGCCTGCAAATTATGTCTATGGCTTGTAAAATGCTGATACCCTCTGGTATGCTTTCATCAGCATCAACTCCTTTCGAGAAAAGTTTTGGAACTATGGATTCTAGCATCTCCTTTCTTCTTGATGAATTAGATGCTAGCCATACTCTCATCATAACTATGCAAGCGATAGTGGTGAATATATTTTGAGAATGAAATCAAAAAATTTGTGCGTAGGTTTCAAGTGATTTAGATTTCTAGCACATCCGGTGCAAGACTATGTCTGATGTAAACAGAATTCCTACTCACATTGAAGGATTGGACGAAAACATGCAAGGTGGTATCCCAAAGAAACACATCTGCATTGTGGCTGGGGCCTCTGGAGCAATGAAATCCTCTCTTACATTTTCTTTGTTGTACAACTCGGTTTTGTACGGTGATACAAGTGGAATTTACGTAACACTTGAACAGGGTAAGGAGTCTCTGAAATCACACATGTCCAATATGGGTATGAACGTTGAAGATGCTAGGGTTAGAAATCGTATTGCAATTATTGACTTAGCAGATTTGAGAGTTCAATTAGATGAACAAGGCATGTCTGATAGAGTCGATTGGATGGGTCAATTGATTAAACAACTAACATCATACAGAAATTCTATTGGTTTTGAAGTTCTAGTATTCGATTCTCTTGGTGCCTTCTTTACATTGACCAAAATGGAAAATCCAAGAGATGAAATTTTCAGGCTTTTCGAAGCAGTAAGAAGACTAAACCTCACTTCATTCTTCATCTGTGAGATGACTGGAGATGATCATAAGCAATTCGGTGAATATGGCGTAGAAGATTATCTGAGCGATGGTGTTATTCATTTAGTAATGGAAAGAGAAGGGGACGAAGTAAATAGGAAATTGGGTGTTGTTAAGATGAGACACACAAACCACATGCTTGGATACAAACCCTTCTGGTGGAAAGAAGATGAGCAAAGGTTCTCTGTTCTTTGATCAGTAGATATTTCCCAATATAATTCTAGGATCGGGATATTTTTTTATCGCCTCATTTCTTTGCTCGATATTTACTACTCCTGGCATGTTTGCTTCTTTGGGTTCTTCAAATGTGATTTGAATATGTACATGTGGTTCCCAATTTCCATTTTCGTTTTTATCTCCCATCCAACAATATGTTTCTCCTGCTGAAATTTCCATTCCAACCTCAATATTTTCAATGCTATTAGAGGATAAATGACCACACAGTACCCATAGAGTTTTTTCCTTTCCTGCCCACTTATGAGTAGAATCATCTGGAAACTTTACAGTATGCTCGGTTATTATCAGGTTTCCGTACCCACCATCTTCTTCTTCATAAGCGAAAGAATGAACCTTACCGTCACTGAATGCCCTAATTGGTGTTCCAACTGGTGCTCCAATGTCGATACCAATGTGATGGTTTCTCTCTCCATCAAAGAGAGCTGTTTCATACATTCCAGGTCTAGTTTCATCATACCTTCCTATTTGGAATTCATAAGGACAATCCCATTCTGATAATCCTCTGCTGAAATCATAAACCCAGTATTCATCAGGAAGCTCAACCATGTCAAAGAATGGTGAGTGCATGGCGTGTCCTGTGTTCTACAACTTTTGAACTATGCTCATGTTGATTTACCCACTTCTTTTGGTATGCATGTGTGGTTGGTAGTTTTGGCATTGGTCTTGTCAACGTTACTACCTGGATTGGTCATTTCCTGCTTTTTCCTGAAATCTGCTAATCCTACGACTAAGCTTACCGCTTCACCAATGATTGGTCTATTTTGCTTGTTTCTGATTACTGGCTTTGTCCAATTAATTGGATTATATTCGCCACTTCTTGTTGCTATTTTGGCACTAGCAATAAATTTCAGTTCAGTGATGTACTTGCTCAATTCAGAAAAGAATTTTAAATCCTTTTTCATGGAAATTTACACTGCTCATTTTTCTGAAAAGCAAAATAGGTTCTTTTCTATCGCTTTCATAATTTTATCTATCTTTACATTGAGCCCTATTTTTCTTCTTGACATCCCATACGGTGTAGATTGGATCGGTTTCTCGAATCTTCTAGTGGCACTAAACCAAACGGGTTCTTTGAATTTCATGGAACCAAATTATGGGAATTGGATTTACCCACCAGGTTTTATTTCTACGGCAGGTATTTTGTCCATTTTTCCTAACGTACAAGAATTCGAGGCACTTTTAATTCTTGGATTCTATTCTCTTTTTACAATAATTCTTGGAGTTTTTGCAGTTGGTGAGAAATATAATGCTGGGATTTTTTGTGGTTTAATGATGTTTCTTGGAGTTGGGATATTTGCAAAATCCTTTGACTCGGGATGGCCGACAGTTGCTAGCCAAATCCCTGTTTTAATCGGTCTATTGATTCTCCAAGAATCAGATTTTACAATCGATATTAGTAATAGATTCAAACTTTTGCTAACAGTTTTAGGGGCTTTAATTATTCACCCTACCGGAGCAATTTCCCTCTTCATACTTATTTTCGTGGTTGTCTTTTTGCAAAGAGATAAGGTTAGCAATAAAGAATACAAAGTTGTATTCGTTGGTTTAATTTGTCTAATCTTTGTAATCTCAAATTTGCTTTCTTCCAACCTATCCAATTTAGAACAATTTTCTGAATATGGTTGGCAAGGGGGTTTTGTTTTGATAAAATACAATGCTCCACTGTGCTTAATCGCTCTTTATTATGGCATCAGGCAGCATAAGAATTCGACCATTAATACTATGAGTAAATGGCTTTTCTTAGTTTGGCTCTTATCCTTTGTTCATTTGTTGCCTATTTTAGAAGAATTACCTGCTACAAAACTTCTTGGATATTTGTGCTATTCAATGGGACTACATATGTTCCACATTCCTTTTTCGTTAATTGCAGGGACCGGTTTAATGCTGAGTTTGCAGTCAATTCAAACACAAGTAGACTCTAATCTCAATTTTACTAAATTTCTATCTAAACAAGCAATTTCTCTTCTCTTAGTATGTTGCTTCTTGTTACCAATAGGCATTCATGTTCTCGCCCAAACAGCAGAAAATAAACACCATTTTGCAACAACTGAATCAACCTTAGAACTAATCGACCAAGTCAACACAATGGAGATTAGTTCCATCGTGTATACGGAGAATAGTCATTGGGGATATTTGCAAATAGAAGAAATTAGATTCCGAACTACATCTATTCCTAGACTGGGGCTAATGGTAGAGCAAAATTACGTTCAATCAGAAGCGACAAGGGCTATACTGAGCAATGATTTTGAAACTCTAAGGAATCTTGAAATTGAATACGCAATTACTTCTCCAATGGGTTCACTTCAATATTCTTTGATAGAATCAGGTAGTTGGATTACTATTCTAGATATTGACGGTTCTCGACTCTGGAAACTTGATTCAGAATCTTCCAATGCAAATATTCAAGCCTTTGCATTTAATGAAACAAATTGTAGTCAGAATGATTGTCAAAAAGTGAAGGATTTGTGGAGAGATTACAGATATAATGATCAACTAGAATTGGGAAAAAATAGATTGAAATTAACTGGAGAAGGGGGTATAGATGTGCCTCTGAATCTAGCAAATCAAAGCGGAAAAGCCTGTATTTTATATGAGGTAAGGGGTAAAGTAGACGAATTTAATGTGAACTTTTTAAGTTATAATTCTTCGTTTAGAACTGCTCTCAATACATCTCCTGGATGGCATCTTGATTGCGAAGAGACTGTTGTCTTTGATTTAATTGAATTACAATTTGATGTTCAGATTTCGAATGATAGAGGATTTGCTAATCCTTCTGGTTTTAGCGGTCGCAGCGAGTATCTATTCGAAAAACCGGGTGTAGTTTTGCATCATTTTGAATTTCATAACTCCTCTGCGTGAAAAATACTAATTGTGAGAATCGACTCGGAGAGTCGTGAAATCGCTGTTGATATTGCTGCCAACTCTTAACGAAGAGGGTGGTTTGTCAAAAATTTCAACAAAAATTCCAGTAGATGTTTTGCGAGAGAAAGGCTGGAATCCCTCTACCTTGGTCGTGGACGGCGACTCCAAGGACAGAACAAAACTAATTGCTGTAGAAAATGGTTTCAAAATTATTCAGCAAGCAGGAAAAGGCAAAGGTGCAGCATTGCGCTCGGGATTTAATTATGCTTTGTCACAAGATTATGAGGCATTAGTAATGCTTGACGCAGATGCTACTTATGATCCTGATGATATCATCAAATTAGTAGAAAAATTAAGCGAATTTGATGTGGTAATTGGAGATAGATTAAGAGGGCAATTAAATGATGAATCAATGGGAGTTGTCAATTTTTTTGGCAACCATGCCCTATCTTGGATAGCTAGGACATTATTTTCGGAAGATATAGGTGATCTGTGTACTGGATATTGGGCATTCACCAAAAATGCCCTTAGTACGTTAGAGTTGAATAGCGTGAGTTTCGAAATTGAAGCCGAAATGTTTTGTTCGAGTACTAAAAATGGTCTAAAGATCGGTTCTGTGCCTATATCCTACTCGAAGCGAGAGGGAGAGGCAAAACTAGGGTCATTCTCTGATGGAGCTAGGATTTTGAGAAAATTACTGGTCAGAAGACTGTTTCCAATACCAGTTGAGTCAAAAATCAACAATGACAAATTAGCGCTTGGTTCAGAAAATAAAGTAAACTGAACAAACCTCTTCACCAGAGAACTAAATGACATTACAATAAAGTGTCATGCTATATTGGAGGGTGATGATAACATGGGTATTACTGCGATGATTCCTGATATGTCACTAGACCAACTAATCATCGATGCACCCAAAAATTGGGCTGAAATATGGGACCAAAATGCTGCAAGGACTAGGGTTTTGCTCATGTGCCCCAGAAAAGAGCGAAAAATAATGCAACTACATGGGGATTTCATTGAGCATGGACAGCCTGTTATGGGGATATTTCACAGGCCTAGGGTTGAGGAAGATTTACTGAAGGAGCAAGGTTTTGATCCTCGCTCTGCTTCGTTCCAATTTCTTGATATTAGCACTCCGGATTTAGGTCCATGGTTACAAGATTTAATCAAAAATGATGGCTGGGTCAGGTCAACAATCCAGATTTCTCCTCTTCCTTTCAATATTGGAAGTCCAGCCCAAAGGCAATTTGAGAAAGAAAATATTCTCTGTTTCAAACATCCTAGCATTGCAGATTTGGGAACTTACTATCTCCCATTCCCAATTGGTTCCATTCCGGGTAAATGTTTCATTTCACTACCGAGAAAGCAAGCAGCTGAAATGGCAAGGCAGCAAGCTGAGATTCTTGGGGTCGGCAGACTTCCAACCAAGCAAGAGGTCAAAGAAATAAGGGAGCAGGAAGAACAGAAAGTTTCTGTTGTCGAGGATGAGCCTAAACCTAAGGTTGAAGTTAGCCAGATTGAACCTGTTCCACTGCCAGACAATGCAAATTTGGAGAAATCAAACACAGCGGCTGAGGATATCATCGATAAAGTCAATCAGCGTGTAGATCAAGCAATGACAGATTTATCCAATCAAGACGGAGAGGTTGAAGAAAACATTGACCTTACTCCAAATGAATCTGTTGTCCCACTACCTCAAAGCGGAAATCTGGATGATCAAGTCCCCTCTCAAGAGGAGCCTTCATCGGACAATGATCAGGTCTCCAAAGTTAGTGACATAGAGAGGGAGTTTAGGGCTCTAATCTCTGAGTTGATGGAATCGGGTATTGACCCTTCCTCGATGATGGAAGATGCAAGGTTCGAGATATTGAATGAACGTGCGATTGCGGAAGGATTCGAAACTTGGCCTGTATTTGTTGAGATGACACAATAATAAACATTCAAATGATATCTAGGTTAGCAGGGATTGGTGAGGAAATGGGTTATTGCATAAATTGTGGTCAAGGACATGTAGATGGCACAAGGTTTTGCAGATTCTGCGGAAGTCAACAACCAGGAGAGCAACTACTTGCTAGATTGAGGCAGGAAGCACTTTATATCCAGCAGATGAGATTTGCGCAAAATCAAAATCCTGGTTACGGAAATCAGCGCTGGTGATGTATTGAAAAAAAAACATCTAGCAATTACTCTATCTAAGTTAATTCCCCATCCTCAACTAAACGTGCATCTCGAACAGTATGCAACTGAAGGCGATGTTGCAAGCGATTGGATTTATGCTATCGCAAATAATTTTGATTTCGAGCAATCAAATGTGGTAGATTTAGGCTCCGGCAATGGTATCCTTGGCATCGGCACATATTATGCAGGAGCCACGAGAATAACTCTAGTAGAGGCAGACAATAAAGCACATGAAATCGCTCATTCGAATATTGATCAATTGGAATTCAAGACTCGATTTAATCTTCTAAATTCAAAAATCGCTGACCTCGATATCGATTGGTCTGATGTAGACTTAGTCATCTCTAATCCGCCCTGGGGATATCAGAAAGAAAAGGCAGATCGTGAGTTCATAGAAATCGGCATGAAGAATGGTGTAGACGAGATTCATATCTTGCATAGTTCAAAAGCAACTCACTTGGAGAAGATTGGAGAGGAATATGGATATGATTCAGAGGTTATTTTCAAGGGAAGTTTTAGACTTCCTGCTATCTATTCTCATCACACAAAGTCCTCTGAATTCACAGAATTTTCAGCCTGGAGATTTTTCAAACGTTCCTGATTGATAGGAGAGGGGTTCAAAAGTCGAAAGCATTTGGAGAGGTTTGTCCAGTGCTCAACTCTGGAATTGTGTGATATTATGACGACGAGCCTCGTCACCCCTGGTGAAATTATTGGAAACGCTACTGAACTCACTTCTGGTTCAGGGACAACCGAACATAATGGCAAAATTATTTCCATATACACTGGAAATTTGAGCATTGAGTCAGGCGTCGCTACAGTCAGCCCCCAATCCGTTATTATCGCTCCGAGTGTAGGGGACTTGGTACTAGCAGAAGTAACCAAGGTGCAAGAGAAAAGTGCTGAAGTAAAAATCATTGAATTTTGTGATAAGAAAGGAGATATTGCAGCAGAGTTTCTTTTCGCCCAATTGAGGGTTACAGAAGTTGTAGATCGTTTCCTTCACAACTTAGGTGACGGCTTGAAACTAAGAGATATAGTAAGGGCTGAAATCAAAGAGATAGATCCTACTATCAGGATTTCATTGAGAGGCAAAGATGAGTGTGGCGTAATTAGCGCAGTTTGTTCTAATAGCGGGGAAAAATTAGTGATTGATGTTCAAGGAGATACTAACCTAGTTTGCAATACAAGCGGTAGTAGGTACTTTAGAGCAATCGCATCTGATTATGGAAATTTCGGCAATCATTTCGATGGAGACCTAAAGTCACTTACTCTTTCTGGAAAGAGATGGGACAGAGCAACGGAGGCAGAATTCGCGAAAGGTCCTGCTGCAAGAGCTGCTTATCCTATGGCTGATATTAGGAATGATGGTCGTGAGAGGAAAATGTTCCGATTTGAAGGTGAGTCTGGACAAGGTCAAAGAAGAAGAAATTCACATGCTCCAGGTTCGAAATTATTCATCGGTGGATTGTCGTACGAAGTAGACACAGAGGAATTGAAAGGATTGATGACAAAGATGGGGTCCGTAGAGGACTGTGTAGTCGTTAATGATGAAAACGGTAAATCAAGAGGCTTTGGGTTTGTTACCTTTTCATCTAAAGAAGAGGCCCAAGCTGCTATCTCAAAGTATGATGGCTACAGGATAAAAGGTCGAAGGATTTCAGTAAAAGACGCTGATAACAAGGGTGAAAAGAAGGAGAAGAAACCAGAGTTAAAGGGTCAAAAATTGTATGTTGGAAACCTCTCTTTCAAGTTATCATCGGATGACCTTATCAAGCATTTTTCAGAGATTTGTGGTGTTGAGGGGGGATTCATTGTTTCTGATCCAAGAGGGAAATCCAAAGGTTTCGGATTTATCTTTGTCAATCAATCAGAAGATATCGATGACGTGATATCCAAAGCTAATGGTTCAGAATTAGGAGGAAGAAATCTCAAGGTAGCCAAAGCCACTGAGAATAAACCCAAGGGTAATCCAAAGAAGAGCCAACCCAAGAAAAGGCTCAGCAGAGAAGAGATGGCTAAGAAAGAAGAAGGCTACGAATGAAAACAGGTTCGAGGTGTTTCCCAGTGGTTGAGAAAACCGGACTAAAGTGGCTTGTTTTGGATGGCTATGAAGATGAGCCAGCAGCTTTTGGCGTGCCCCCATACATCGGTTTTCATGTTAGATATGTTTGTGGTGTATTTGAAAAATTGAAAATTGAATATGATTTCATTACAGTAGATGAATACCGAATGAAATTATTGTCTGGGGAAAGTGCTGGAGATTATCTAAGCGAATATTCTGGTTTTGTCTGCATTGCCGGTGCTGTTGTTCCAGGAAAGTATCTCCGAGGGACGCCAATCTCTCTAAAGGAATTGCAAAATGTAGTGAAACATCTACCAAATCAAATCCCAACTCTACTTGGCGGTTGGGCGGTTAGGGCTTGGAGACAACAAGGATGGAATCCCCTAAGAAGAAACATGTTTATTGCTTTACAAGACACAGATGCATCTCTTTTTCACTATCTTCAGACCGATGAATGGAAACACAAACGAAGAACCAGTGAGCAATGGGATGAGCACGCTCTTCAGGGGGCAAAATCAAAAGCTGTGAAACAACATCCTGATTCATTAGCTTACAATCCAAATTCACCGCTTACATACGAAGTCGAGGTATACCAGGGCTGTGTTAGGTACAAGCAAGGCTGTAAATTTTGCATTGAACCAAAGAAAGGAGTGCCGATTTTCAGGTCCCCTGAAAAAATCATTCAGGAAGTACAATTGGCATTGGATTCTGGTGTTCAAAATGTACGGCTGGGAGGAATGACCGACACATATACTTACATGGCTGAAGGAGTAACTGAATTAGAATATCCTGTTCCTAACCCGGAACCTATCGCAAAATTGCTTTACGGATTAAGGGAAGATGATAGGCTGAAAATACTCCATACTGATAATGGAAATCCAAGCATAATCGCTGAGAACCTAGAGCCTAGTGAAGAAATAACTAGGACTCTAGTAGAAACACTATCTGATGGGGCTGTGCTCTCCTTTGGTTTAGAATCAGCAGATCCAGAAGTTCACAAGATGAATTGGCTAAATTGCTCATCAAGCCAACTAAAAACCGCCGTGAATTTAATCAACAAACATGGTAGAGAAAGAGGTGAAAGAGGGCTGCCAAAACTTTTGCCGGGTCTTAATTTCATAGCAGGTTTGAATGGAGAAACCCGCCAAACATACGACATGAATCTCAAGCTACTGAAGGAATTGCGGTCTAATGGTTCTTGGCTGAGGAGGATTAATGTCAGACAGGTTGAAGGTGAAGGGTTTCAAGAAATTCCTGAAGATAAATTCAAGGATTTCAAAATTGCAGTCAGAGATGAGATTGATGCACCTTTGCTCGAGGAATTATTTCCCGTAGGTCAAATATTGCGAGATGTTCACTGGGAATCTCATGATAACAGGACTAGGCTTCCTTCTAATCTAGACCAATCACACCAAGATGAAGCGATAAGAGGCAAGCCTGGAGTGACATTTGGTAGACAGATAGGTGCATACCCAATACTAATTGGAGCCAACTACAAGATTCCTTTGGAGACACGCAGTGATGTATTGGTTACTTCTCACGGAAAAAGGTCGATAACTGCTATCGAAATAGGGATGTCTTTGGATGAAGCATCACAATCCCAATTGTCTTCTTTACCAGGCATAGGGGATAAAACAGCATGGAACTTAATCTCGAAGAGAGCAAAAGCCAAGAGAAAAAATCCTAATCTAAAGGCATTTGAATCTGTATCAGAGGCATTTGAATCAATCAATGCACAAACTCCAGAATTAGCTCAACTAGTCTTTATTCCTTGATTAATCTAGGGAAATCCCGCCTCTGGTTTTTATTGCAATTCCTTTGGTGAAACTTGAGAGATCTTCAGGTGTTGATTTTGAAATACCATATCCCAAAAGATCTCCTTTTGAATTTACGATTAAAGCAGGCTGGTCTATTGTTAACCATGGGTCGCATGCTTTGACAAATCCATGGAATACGTTACGTCCTTTTCTTACAAATGGTTCAGCATCATCATCAACCACAACAACTGGCAATCCTCCCCCAGAATTGTTCCAAGGCATGTGGGGCTTGAAGCCCTCTGGTAGAGGCTTTTTTCTTGTAATGTAGATTTTCTTTGCTCCTGCTGAGGTCAGAGATAATCCTCCATCATTTAGCCTTGGGCTTGCTATGTGTTCGCCATTTTTATCAATGATATTCTTTATTCTACCAGTGCTAGACATAATGTAAGTGCATCCTTTTGATAGATGCTTTGCGTCAGTAATTGACATGTTGAAGTGTACTGCTAATTTATCTCTAACTTGATTTTCCTTTAGAGAAGTCTTTGCTTCTGTTTTTTGTTCATCGCTCATTAATTCTAAGAACTTAGATTTAGCGTCTAATACTTCATTTTCGACAAGGACTTTATTGCAACGTGAAAGCAGGTCTTTCGGACCGATGTCGAGTTTGATTATCCTTGCATCATGTATCCCAAGTCTTTCTAATTCTCTACGAGCCCAAGACAAATCTAGTTTCCTTTCCCAAATCCAATCGGGTCCTTCAACATGGGCAAATGGATTATTGTCCTCTAGTGAATAAGGAATTAGACCAATTGGAGTTTGAATAAATACCTGCAAATCTGGTGTGAAAGTTGTCAGTCTCATCATAAGGTCAAGGGTGAAATCTCTCCATGGCCCCTGTCTACCATAAAGAACCAGTGCAATATTTTTCTTACTAGTAATACCTATTTGGGAATATCTTGTATGCAGTAATCTTCTTGCTTGTACCACATAAGGTCTTGAGAAAGTGTCTTCTTCTGCCCAGTGTATCCCACCTGTCCTGAATTGTGATTGTCCTGAAACAATCCAGTCCCATGCTGGTTCCCAGGAGCCCTGGGGAGAACCAGTTTCCTTGGCAGCATCTCTATCTGTAATCTTCATGTCTTGATGAATTTCTAATTCAAACCTCGGCATATGTGGATTTGTTGTCAACCACAAGAAAGCTTCCCTTAGTGCAGGATGTTGATGACTTCTTCTTTCAGCAAGCCTCCAAATTGTACCGTCTCTAACTGCCTGCTTACATCTACTTATTTCTTGAAGAGTGATTTCTAAATTATATCTTGCAAGCAATTTCGTGCGTTCATCAGGATCCAATTTTCTTACTTCAGAGGGTGATATATGTGATATAGCCGGCATAATTACAGGCCAGTGCTCTAATTTCTCTAATTTTTCAGTTCCCCATGGACAAAGGATTCTCCCGTCTCTTGCAAATAAGGCATAAGCAGCTGAGTCGAACAAATCCGCACCGAGTGCGACTAGCATAGGAAATAGCATTGGATGCCCACAACCAAACATATGCCTTGGTTTCGAAGAGGGTAAATGGGGGATTGAAGAAAGCATTATTTTTACCAAATCTTTGTACATGTGGCGTTCCATGATAGGCACGATTCCTCCTATCGGATGCACAGCGAAATCATAATTTCCCATTCCGATTGCAGATTTTTCTCTTAGATCTTTGAAAGTACCTCCCTGTATGGGTCCATTTAGCATAGTTTGTTCAGCACTAGTGATGCTTACTTCGGCTCTTGCAATAGTTTCAATGACAGCCTGTTCAACCTCTTGCTTTGTCATATCTGGTCTTGTGAATACATCTAGCATAGTAGCGATATCCACGCCAATATCTTTCTGGAATTTCACAATCTCTTCGACACCAACCTCGACGTCCCCGTAGACGTAGGATTGGAACGTACCTGAATCAGTCATGATTACACCTGGGAAGTCGATTAAATCATGAACTCCAGATTTCATTGCTTTTTCTCTGAGATTATCATGCTTCCAAATAATGTAAGAATTTGTGATTAATGCGCCAATTCCATATCTATCCCACATTTCCCTTGGTTCAATAGTTCTGATATTTGGATTTATCACTGGCAATAAAGCGGGAGTCTCTAAAATTCCGTGTATTGTATGCAACTTTCCAATTCTTGCTCTCCCGTCTTGAGAGATAATTTCGAATTTACCTTTGTCGGCATCTCTACATGGGTCAGGGTCTTGCCTGCGGCCATCAGTCCAAGTAGACATTGAACGAGGCTGACAGGCTTTGCGTTTGAACCCAACGGCAATATCAGACAAATTCGACATTTCCATGTGCTAAAATAAATTCCCTTCCTAGTTCATCAAATGTGTCGAGTAAATTAGAATCAAATCTGACTCTCCACACTTCAGGGTCATTCTCTAAATCATTCTTTATCCCATCAAGCGTCCCTGGTGCTGCACCACAGGAAAGACAGGCTCCGGTAAGATCAAGAACAAAATCTATGCCTTTGTCGTTCTTCAAAGCGGCTATGCATTCAATTCCCCCTCCATGACCTGAAAGAGCTGCCCTTACCTCTCCAAGCCTTGTTAGTAGTCCAGGAACTATGTAATCAGTTCCAATTAAATCTGACAGTAGAGAATTCTTGAGCCTCAATTCCTCTTCAGGGTCTTGAATACTCTCTTCAATTCTTTTTTCTGCTTCTTGGCGCAATGAGTCTTTTGCCTGTTGGGCATACATGTCAATCAAATCATCGTCCATAACGCGCTGACGACATGGTCCTATTTTGGTTAAACGATTTTAATTTCAACTAGTCAGTACATTATTCCTAACCAGCCATTCATAAGGGTGGAACTGAACGGCTAATCGGGGAGGAGTATGTCGGAGTTAGTCCTAGATGTGAAAAACTTGCATGTGAGCATAGAAGGCTCACCAATTCTCAAAGGGTTAGACCTTCAAATCAAGGAAGGTGAGGTCCACGCTATCATGGGAAGAAATGGTGCAGGGAAATCAACATTAGCCAGCGTAGTTATGGGGCATCCTGCATACGAAATTACTGATGGTGAAATTCACTACAAAGGTAAGGATATCAACGAAATGGATGTTTTCGAAAGAGCAAGAGCTGGTATGTTCTTGTCATTCCAATATCCAGCAGCCATTCCAGGTGTAAAGGTTGGAACTTTTCTCAAAAAGTCAACAGAAGCGGTTCAAGGCGAACAATTTAATGCCAGAGAATTTCGTTCAGATATGAAAGATAATATGTCATCACTAGACATTGATAGGTCATACTTGAACAGGTATGTCAACGATGGTTTCAGTGGTGGAGAAAAGAAAAGATTAGAGATCCTCCAAATGATGATGTTAAAACCCAAGATGGCAATACTCGATGAAACAGACTCAGGACTAGATATAGACGCTATGAAGATTGTATCAGCCGGAGTTAACTCCGTTATCGATGGAAGCGGAGTTCTAGTAATCACGCATTACCAGAGGCTACTAGACTACATCAAGCCAGATTATGTTCACGTCATGATAGACGGTAGAATTGTTAAGAGCGGTGGTCCTGAACTTGCCTTAAAGCTTGAAGAAAAGGGCTACGATTGGTTAGACAACTGAGGTGTTAAATTGAGTGATGAAGCAAGAGAAGCGGTAGGAGATTACCAATTTGGTTTCCACGATCCCGAGCACTCGACCATTAGGTTTGACAAAGGGCTCAATGAACAAGTTGTAAGAGACATTTCTGAGCTAAAGAACGAGCCTGAGTGGATGACTGAAATAAGGGTCAAAGCATTTCATCATTTCATGAAAGTAGAAATGCCAAAGTGGGGTAATACAGAATTACTTGAATCAATAAATTTTGATAATGTTACATATTTTTTGAGGTCGAGTGATAAGACTGAAAAATCATGGGATGACGTTCCAGAGGATATCAAAAACACGTTCAATAGGCTCGGAATACCAGAGGCAGAACAAAAGTGGCTTGGTGGCGTCACCGCTCAATACGAATCTGAAGCTGTATATCACTCGATTAGAGAGGATCTAGAAGAGCAAGGAGTCGTGTTTTTGGACATGGATTCTGGACTGAAACAATATCCTGAAATTGTAAAGGAATACTTCAACTCTGTTGTCCCTTACACTGATAACAAGTTCTCTGCTCTAAACACTGCCGTTTGGTCTGGAGGTTCATTCATCTACGTTCCAAGTGGCGTGAATGTGGAAATGCCTGTGCAATCTTACTTCAGAATAAACTCGAAGAATATGGGGCAATTTGAAAGAACCCTAATCATTGTTGATGAAGGATCATCACTACATTATGTAGAAGGTTGTACCGCTCCAACCTACTCCACTGATTCTCTGCACGCTGCTGTTGTAGAACTTGTAGCCCTAAAAGGTGCTAAAATAAGATATTCTACAATTCAAAATTGGTCGGCAAATGTGTACAATTTAGTAACCAAGAGAGCCGTTGCACACGAAGATGCAACTGTCGAATGGGTTGATGGAAACATCGGCTCCAAGTTGACGATGAAGTATCCTGCAGTCATCTTGAAAGGAGAACGCGCTCATGCAGAAGTAATTTCAGTAGCATATGCTGGTAAAGGTCAACATCAAGATGCTGGTTCAAAAGTTCATCATTTGGCAAGTCACACCACCTCAAATATTCTTTCAAAATCAATTTCAAAAGATGGCGGAAGGTCAACCTACCGGGGGATGTTACAAGTTCTTCCAAAGGCAAAAGGCTGCAAATCAAAAGTTGTTTGTGACGCATTGATGCTCGACGAGTCAAGCCAATCTGATACCTACCCCACAATGGAGGTAGGAAATTCCTCTGCAGATTTAGAACACGAAGCGAGTGTATCCAAGGTGAGTGATTCACAATTATTCTACCTGATGAGTAGAGGACTTAACGAAGAACAAGCTATGGGCTTAATCGTTAACGGATTTTTTGAACCTTTCACAAGGGAGTTGCCAATGGAATATGCATCTGAATTGAACAAATTGCTCAATATCGAGATGGAGGGTTCCATTGGATGATGTATCAAAAAATGCAAAATCCACCACGATACAACCATCTCTGGAAGTACACTCCGTGGAGAGAGGTATCTCCAAACAAGTTATCGGATAATCCTAAATTTGAGGAGCCCCGATTGGTGTATCTTAATTCCGAAAGCGAGCAATCTATGGGTTTCTCGATAAAATCACAGCAGTCTGAAACACTGCCAAGCGAAGATATCGCACGTGTTTGTTTGTCACAAGAAGCACACAACACAAATGTCATTGAATTGAACGGATGCGATGAAATAATTAATTTGAGAATCGATGCAAATTCGGAATTTTCGATAATCAGGATTCACTTCGATGTAAAGAAGTCATCAAAGGTTTGCATAGAGGTAGTTGGTTCGGCTTCCTGGTTTGGCCTTTTGATTACAGGTAATATAAATCCAAATTGTCATCTTGATTTTGGCTACTCTGAAAAGCTCCCCGAAGCCTCAAGGGTGGTAAGGTGTGAGGATTGGAGATTAAACAGAAGTTCAGTTTTCAATATGGCAGGATTGTCAACCCAGTCATTCAGACGTAAATCCGACCTAAGGATTTCATTAGAAGAGAGCTCCTCTGAGTTCTATGGTAGTTTGGCAGTACATGGTCTTGGAAGTAAAAAGGACGATACGCATGTAGAGATAGATCACCAAGTTGGTAACACATTCTCAGATTTGAATATCAAAACAGCATGTGATGAAAGCAGCAGAAGCATCTCCACTGGAAGGCTCTACATTAGAGAGGGAGCAGATGGAGTTGATTCAGGGCAGGTTTTCCGAAATTTATTACTCAGCCAAAAAGCAAGAGCAGATTCAATCCCAGAGTTAGAGGTTTATGCAGATGATGTACAAGCACGTCACGGTGCAGCAAGTGCTCCTGTCGACGAAGAATTGGTCTATTACCTAATGAGCAGGGGATTGGACAGAGAAAACGCAATTTCAACGCTTGTAGAAGGCTTCCTTGCAGATGCTTATAGCAACTTGAAAAGTGAGAAACTTAGAGAGGAGATGCGAACTAGGCTTAGGATTCATCTTGATTGCCTTTCAAATCACTGAGGTGTTAATGTGGTCGTTCCAAGAACAGATTTTCCAATCCTCAATAGGGAGATACATGGTAAGAAATTAGTATATCTTGATAATGCAGCCACTACTCAAAAACCAAAGGTAGTAATAGATGCCATGAACAATTACTATGAGAATTACAATTCGAATGTTCATCGTGCAGTCCATCTAATGGCAGGAGAGGCAACCGATTCTTATGAGTCATGCAGGACTATCTTGAAGAGTTGGTTCAACGCGCAAAGGGCTATTTTTACTTCTGGTACAACCGAAGCAATCAATCTGGCTGCACACGCATGGGGAAAAGAAAACCTAAGTTCCGGTGATGTCGTGTTGATGACAGAAATGGAACACCATTCTGATATTGTTCCTTGGCAATTACTTGCTGATGATTTGGATATAGAACTAAGATATATTCCAGTAAAGGATGATTTTACTCTAGACCTGGAAGCGTTTGATGCGTCTTTAGACGGGGTCAAATTGGTTTGTATTGTACATACATCAAATGTTCTCGGTGTAAGAAATCCGATTGAATATGTAATCGAAAAATCTCACTCCATTGGCGCCAAAGTTTTGATCGACGCTGCACAAGGTGTTCCCCACAAACAGATTGATTTTCAAAAATTAGGTGCTGATTTTATGGCTATGTCTGCTCATAAAATGATGGGACCAACTGGAATTGGGGCACTATTAGTCACAGAGGAAATTTTTCAATCCATGAGACCATTTATGGGAGGGGGAGATATGATTCAAACTGTTACCCTACAGGGCTCTACATATCAAAACAATGAGCACAAATTTGAGGCAGGAACTCCTAAAATTGCAGAGGCAATAGGCTGGAAAGCAGCATTTGATTACATGTCAAATATTGATTTGGACGCAGAGCACGCAAGATTAGTTGAGATTGCAAGGTGGACTTCAAAGCAACTTGAAGATCTTGGAGCGGCAATTTATGGCAGGTATTCCGAGCAAGACGCAGCCGTAGTTTCATTCTTATTCGACAATTTGCATCCCGAAGATTTAGCCCATTACTTAGATGCGATGGGATTCGCAATTAGAACTGGACACCACTGCGCTCAACCACTACTTGAGAGGCTTGGAGTCAAAGGTACAGCAAGAGCGTCATTCTATCTATACAATACAATGGAAGAAGCAGGTGAATTTATTGAAGCGGTGAAATACGTTTTGCAAAAGTTCGGTTAGGTGATACCATGAACGCTGCGCTCGAGGAAATCTTGGATGAATTTGAAGAAATTGAGGACAGGATGGAAAAGTTTGAATTCTTACATGACCTTTCTAATGACTTGAACCAGTTACCTATCGAAGAGTGGAATGATTCTACAAGAATACATGGCTGTCAAAGTGAAGCACATGTGAAGGTTTGGATTGAATCTGGACTAGTTCAATTTCGAGGTGGTGCGGATGCTTCGATTGTTGCAGGATTAATGGGGATAATCTCAATTGCAGTTCATGAGCAAACAGTCGAATACGTAAGGTCACTTCAACCTGAATTCCTAGCACGCACGGGGTTACTTAACTCACTGACTCCGTCTAGGTCAAATGGTTTTAGAAATATATTTTCAAGAGTCAAATCAATAATAGGTGAATGAAATGGTTACTAAACAAGATGTTCTTGATTGTCTACAGGAAGTATTTGATCCTGAATTACAAATAACGATTGTAGAACTTGGTCTTGTTTATGATGTGAAATTTGAGCAAACAGACAAAGGTACTCATGCTGAAATCGATTTGACTCTAACAAGCCCTGGATGTCCTGTAGCGCCAGAGATTATGGCTAATACTCACAGAGCTGCTTTGAAGACAGAGGGAGTAGAATCAGTGCACGTAAATTTGGTATGGAGTCCAAGGTGGGATCCAAAAATTCATGCCTCTGATGATGCAAAAATGGACATGGATATATGGGACTAGTTACCTCTTTGTAATTATAGTCAATAAATCCCCGTCTTTCAACAGATGATCTATCCCCACTCTTTGCCAATCAAACTTAGCACTGGGTCCCTTGACTTTTGCATACCTGAATTTTCGAACAAAATCTCTGTGTAGCTTGTTACAAATTGTTTCAACTGTAGAATCGTCTTTTACAATAAGTGGCTCTTCCAAATCTGCCTCTCCACCTTGTGGCTTCAAGAACACTCTCATGAATCCCAAGTTATCATAGATGAAATCCTTTAATTCTTCCAATCCCCATTCTTTGAATGCTGATATCCGCATGATTGGCCATCCATCTGGCAGCGTAGATTCTGAATGTTTAAGTTGCTCTTCATTGGCTAAATCTATCTTATTAATGGCTACTACTGCCTTTTCATAGACTCTATTTTGCGCTAATGCATCAACAATTTGTTCTGCTGTAGCATTATGCCTAAGTGTTACTAGAGCGCTAGTATAACCAAACATTCGTATGATTTCCCCCATTTCTTCAGTTGTTAAGTGGGTTTGTTCTATCGTTGTCCGAATGTCTATTCCGCCTTTATCGACTCTTTTTATGAAAACTGGAGGTCGGGTTTCATTTAGCCTCAAACCAGCATTATGCAATTCCCTGTATAGAACATTGAAGTGAGAATCTTGGAAAGGATCTACAATAAACAAAACCATGTCAGCAGCCCTAATCACTCCGATGATTTCTTTTCCTCTTCCCTTGCCTTCAGCAGCTCCTTTTATCAATCCAGGCAAATCTAAAATCTGGATTTTTGCACCTCTGTGCTCCATCAACCCAGGTATGCAAGTCAAAGTGGTAAAGGCAAAACTACCTGTTTCTGATTCCGCTCCAGTAACCTTACTGATCAATGTTGATTTACCAACGCTAGGGAAACCAACTAGAGCAACGGTGGCGTCACCTGATTTTCTAACCTCAAAGCCTTTTGCAGGACCACCTGCTCTACTGCTTGCCGCAACTTTTTCCTCTTTGAGTTTCAATTGCGCAATCTTTGCTTTCAATCTGCCAATGTGGGCGTTTGTGGCTTTATTTTTCTGGGTTTTATGAATTTCATCATAGAGTGCCTGAATTTGCTCTTTGATAGTAGCCATGGCACTCCCCCCAAAACCAATGCCGTAGAACCATATTCTTCAATCTCCCGCTGATTGAGTACTGTATGGTTTAGAAAAAGTCAATACACAGATTCGAGTGGTTGGTTCATGGACTATGTTTGTAAGAACATAGGGCTGCTGCCAGTTTGGGAAGAGTTGACCAAACATTGCAAGAAGTATGAATCCGTCATGACGATAAAAAAAGACGAAATAGGATATTATAGATTAGAAACTCTTTCCAAAAAACCATTCATTGCAACCTGTGTTCAGAGAAAACATGTGGGATTGTATTCTGTTGTTATGTATAGGCATTCAGAAGTAATTCCTAAAGAACTAGAGAATTTTAGAGTAGGTAAGTCCTGTATGGGATTTGTTGATTTTGACGAGAATTTTGACCTAATCCCTCAATTGCTAGACAACATCTTCGAATATTATGCAAGTAATGAAAAATTATAATCGGTGAGAAAATGGGATTAGATGTAGTGTGCAAGCTTATACACGCTCCCACTTTTGAAAAGATTTGTTCGATGAGTTGGCAAGATATTTACAATTCTCTTGAATCTACTGATTTAAGGAAGATTAGACCTGAAAAAGATGAGCGTCTTGAAAGAAAGTTTGACATTGATGCAGAAGCGGAACTTCTAGATTGGATGGACTCATTTAACCACAAGATTTCGGACAAAAATAAGTCGCTTTTAGACTGCTTATCAGGAATTAATGATTCCACAGATGGTCTGCTTTTGATATCTGAATGGTGCAGTGTTGGCGCTTGGGAAGTATGGGAAGCCAGAGCCATATTGTATTTCGAGAATGCAACTGGAGTGCGCGTTGAAAATTCAAATGACTTGATATCTTTAGATTCATGGACACAAATCTTTGAATCCTTGAATGGAATAAATGAATCAGAATTTTCTGAAAAGGTCTGCATGGATTGGATGGAAAGGAGACTTGAGCTAGGAGAAACATTAGATGAAACACAAGATCCCAGAATCGCTCCAACTTTCGAGGCTCATGATAGAAATAGTAAAGCTCTAGTTCATGCAGTTAATCTTCTTGAAAATGATATAGAACTGAAGCCGTTATTTGGTAGAGAATATCTTCCTGCATTCCAATGGCACTATGGAGTGAAAACCCTTGGAATGATAAGTAATGAGTAAATTTGGCGCTGGGTTCAAATCTAACCTTTTCTCGCATGTAGTTAGATGAGCGAAGAAGATATTGTCGAGCAACAAGATGACTCCGAAATTTCTGAAGGAGAAGAAACTACATTTGAAGTTGAGGCAGTCGAAGAAAATCAGGCAGAAGAAGTAGTCGACCCTTTGCAAGAAGCATTACAAAGAGCCGATTTTGCTGAAAAGGAAATCGTATACAAAGAGGCAGAAATCCAAAACTTGAGGAAACGCTTCTTATCAGAGAAATCTGATTTAATCAAATATTCATCCCAGGGACTTGCAAGAAGAATAATTCCTATTTTGGCTGATGTCGAAAGGGCAGTCTCCAATATAGAGGAAGGCGATGAATCTGCGGTTGCTCAAGGATTGAGAATGATGCACCATAAATTGTTGAAAGAACTTGAAGAGGATGGGGTCAAGAAAATTGAGACTAAGGGTCAGAAATTTGATCCTAAATGTATGGAAGCGATTACAACAATTCCTGCTAGTGATACTTTCCCAGCAGATCACGTTGTTGATGAACTTGAGGCAGGCTATATGTACAAAGATAGAGTTTTACAAGCATCAAGAGTTGTTGTAGCAAGTGAATAAACTGAGCAAGTTTAATCACTATTGCCTATGATGCGCTAACATGGTCAAGAAGTTAGCCGGTAAAGCGGCGGGCGCTGTTGGTAAGGCAGGGAAGAAAGCTGCTAAAGAAGTGGGTAACTCGATAAAAAGAGAGATTGTGGACAGTGTAACTAATCCAATTAAGGAAAAAGTTAGAGAAGAAATTAATTCAGCTACCGAGAAAATAAAAACCAAGGCAAGAGAAAAAGTACGAGAAGTAGCAAAAGAGGCAGTAAAAAGCGAGATTAAGAAAAAGTTCAGTCGCAATAAGGATTAACCTACAACTGCTCCTACCATTGTACTCAATCGGAATAAGGCATCATTGTCTATCAGCCAATCAAGGACTGGCTTTGGAATCGACTCGCCGAGAACTTGCTTAACCGCTTCATCATCGTAAATTGTTGATACCATTTTTGCGGAGTTTCGTACTCTCCATCCAGCAAGATTTTCTCGATTCTTGAGAGCAATGTGTATGGTCTGGAAATTCGAATCATTGTATAATTTGAGAGTCTTGTCATCAGAAGTAACCAAAATCCCTTCTCCATGGATTTGTTTTGCATGCTCTACCCAATTGGGTGGATCGTTTATGTCCTCAATTGTCACTATCTCAATATTACAATCAGAGGCCTCGCTCTCAATCCATTTCCCTATCATTGCCTTTCTCTCATCAGCAAACCATGGATTAAGCATCTCTCCTCCTGCTTGGGCAGACCCTATCGCAATGGTTATCTGGTCATCTTTACCGATTAGTTTCAAAACTTCCCGAACCAGAAATTCATGACCGATATGGAAGGGCTGAAATCTTCCAAGAATGATGTAATTGGTCATAACTTCTCCTCTTTACAGTACTAAGCATATTTTGAATCAATGGAAATATGCATCGATATCTACTTGAGGTAAATCGACACCAAAATCTTTGAAGCATTGGAACATCCTTTTACACCCTTCAATCATCTCTTCTAATGTTGTTTCCCCCATTGAACCCACTCTGAACATTTTTCCTTTCAAGTGGTCTTGTCCACCGATAACCTGAGTTTGATAGACATCTTTCAACCTTGACCTCCAATTATCATTCACTCCATTAGGATACATTATTGCCGTAACTGAATCAGATCTTTGCTGTTCATCCGCCAATAACTCGAATCCACAATCTGTGAACAAATTTCTAACTCCATCAGCCATTTTTGCGGCTTTATCCCATCTGCTTTCAAGCCCTTCTTCCTTCAGAACCTTCAGCGCCTCTGACCAACCCATTGCTAGGTTAATTGCTGGAGTCCAAGGAGTCTGTTCATCATCTCCTTTTTTCAAAGCAGGGATTAAGTCAAGGTAAAATAGAGCATTATTATCATCTTGCCCTCTTATTGTTTTCACCCTTTCAATAAAAGATTGATTAATTGCAATCGCTGCAATACCGGATGGTCCTGCAGTACATTTTTGGGCTCCGACCACAAGTGCTTCGGCACTCCATTTTTCAGGATGAACTGGCATTCCTCCAATCGAGGTAATCCCATCTAAAATGAATGCTACATTATGTCTCTGACACATTTCTGCAATTGCTTCTGCGTCTTGTGTAATCCCTGATGAGGTTTCGTTATGGCAAATCAAGACAGCCTCGTAAATGCCCTTTTCTAATTCTGTTTCCATTTCGTACAGGTCAAAAGCCCGTCCCCATTCATATTTCATGTGCTTTAGATTGCAATATCTGTCGCACATTTCTGCAACTCTCTCACCAAACTTGCCATTGGTGGGGACCAAAACACGGTCATTTGTTCTGAATCTATTTGCGATAACCATTTCCATTCCTGCGGTCCCCGAGCCTGAAACAACAATTACAACATAGTCGTCGTCCCCTGACCAGGTTTTGTCTCCTCTTTTATCGCTTGAAGGAGAAAGATTGAATGCATATCTTAGCCCTGAGTTTAATTCAGCCATTATGTCTCTAAACTCTGTTCCTCTTGCAGTGATTACAGGTGTAGACATCGCATCCAGGCATTTTTGATTCATTCTTGTTGGACCTGGAACGAGAAAACAATCACCATCATGGCTCATGCTACTAGCGTTCTGTAGACGGTTTTTGAACTAAATTATCAAACGACATCAAATTGTGTAATTTATGATGCTTATTTTCATAGGCAAGTTGCCACAGCACTGACCATGCTCAGGGTCGGAATCGCTATGATTCAAGGTGCAAGGCACGAGCATGCTCAGGCTGTTCAACAAGCAGCAGAAGAACTTGGATTGACAGTCGACATAATCTACCTAAGAGAGCAGGATGATGTTAGTAACGATCTTGACTGCCTTATTTTGCCGGGTGGTGAATCTACAACTATGCGATTAGTCAGCACCAATCACAACGTTCTTCCAGCTATCTTCAACTGGATAAAGGATAATCCAGAAAAGAAAGTACTAGGCACTTGTGCCGGTGCAATATTGCTTTCTAATCCAGGAGATGATGAGAAACCATTCATTCAAACTAACATTTCACGAAATGCTTGGGGTAGGCAGAGGATGTCATTTGAAGCAGAAATTAGTGTTGATTTAGAAGTCAAGCACCCCGGATCAAAAGCCAGGACTTTAGGACAACTTCCACTGGATAAAGATGACCACAGACCATTGGTAGTTCGTTCAAACAATCATGAAGGATTTGAAGGTAGTTTCAATGGAGTATTCATTAGAGCACCTAGATTTTTATCAGAAAATTCCAGTGATCAGATAGTAGCAAAACTTGATCAAGAAGTAGTTGGAGTGAAATCAGGGAATATCCTAGCACTAACTTTCCATCCGGAGTTAACTGGAGATGCATTATTTCATCGCTGGTTATTGCAAAAAGAGAGTTGAATTCTTACGCTATAGGAGGGTCAGACATACATGCGCTTGAGAATGGCAACAGAAATCCTGCCTCCTGAGGAGGGTGAGGCTGAGGGTTGCATTCAATGTCAAGCAGGCAGTAAGATGGTTTTGTTTGTCACTGGAAAGTGTCATTGGGGTTGTGACTACTGTCCTCTCAGCGACAATCGAAGGGAATCTCCTGATATGTTTGCAAATGAAAGAAGGTGTACTGATTTTTCAGAAGTAATTGAAGAAGCCAGAGCAATGAATGCAACGGGAACAGGAATAACTGGAGGAGACCCATTGCTCGATGCACAAAAAAGCATTGAAGCAATATCTGTGCTTAAGGCTGAGTTAGGGGAAGAACATCACATACACATGTACACTTCAATTCCTTTCGAGTTAGACCTAGTTCCTAAGTTTGCAGATGCTGGGTTAGATGAAATTAGATTTCACTTATTGAATTTGAATATCGATAAATACCAAGATGTGATTTCAGCATGTAGCAAAGCAGGAATACATACAGGAGTGGAACTTCCTTGCGAACCTGACAAAAGAAATGAGTTAATCACTCTATTAGATTCACTAGCAAAAAGCGATGCCTCGTTTTTGAACTTAAATGAATTAGAAATCACAGTTGGTAACCAGGATAATATGGACGTAAGAGGCTTCAATCTTAGCGGTGGAATAACTGCTGCGGCTGAAGGGAGCGCTGAGCTGGCAATTGAGATGAAGCAATTATCTGAAAATCTTGATTTGCACGTAAAATTCTGTACTGCAAAATACAAAGATGCTGGGCAATTAAGAAATAGATTTAGGCGTAGGGGACAAGCCAACCTAAGACCATATGAGGTTCTAAGTGATGATGATACAATCTTGTTTGGAGCGATTCCCTGTAGCGAGCAACACTCGCAAGCAGATTTAGCGGAGCTAAAGTTAGAATTAGAATTACCAAATGGTTGGATAAAATATGATTTGGATAATGAGAGAATAGAGCTACCATTGTCAGTAGCAGAAGAAATTGCAGACATGATTCAAGTCCCAGTTCAGATGATAGAAATTCATCCAACATATGAGAGGCTAGAGGTAGGGCTAGTACATCTTAATGATTACCGGTAAAGCACGAGACGGAATCTTTGATGTAGGTTCTAGGAGTGGGATGTTCATGGGAGTTTTCTCTGGGGCTGACCTCTCAGTATTCAAGCAGCCTGATACCTACAAGGCTCTTGCAATTTCCATCGTGCTATTTTTAGTGATTGCATATGGATCACTCACATTGTACGGGAATTTAGGTACTCTATTTGGAGCAGATGGGGAGCCAGAGGAAATACCAGACTTTGTATTCCAATCTTTGAATCGGTCTGATGTTGAACAACAAGGTTATGTTAACGAAACAGGATGGTTCAACACCAGTCAGTTCCGTGGAGAGGTTTTGATAATCGATTTTATGGCTGCTGATTGTTCTAACTGCCACGTAGTCCAAGAGAGGCTTGAGCAAAATATGGATAGTTGGATGTCTGCTGCAGAGGATAATGGCACCAAAATCAACATAATCGCTTACGGTGCTTGGTACACCGAAAGTCTGTCAAAACTGAACTCAAGCAATATTGAGTACACAGTTCCAACATATCCAACGGGATTGGGAACTGCCAATGCTGCAGTGTATGAAGATGGGACAACAACTGACCCCGTTAGGCTTTTCACCCCAAAAGGCGCAGGAGCAATACCTGTTGTAATCATAATCGATGAACAGGGATACATGATTTATCAACAGACAACAGGAATCCCATCTGATGGTTGGAAAGGTTTCGATAATGCGTTAAAAGAAGCTTGGACCATCGATGGTGATACTACAGATATGAGATTAGCATGGGAGGAACCTGATACCTCACTTGGTGCGATATGGGTATTGGGAATGATTCTGTCAATCATGGTCTATTTCTCACCTTGCGCATTCCCTGTGCTTCCTGGTTTCATTTCTTACTACCTATCATTGGGAGCTAGAGAAGATGAGTTAATTCAAGAAGGTAAGTTGAAAACAAGAATGCCAAAATCTTGGGTCTTCGGTCTTTTAGCTGGTTTGGGAATGTGGACATTTTTCATTATTATTGGTATCATTGCAGCAATTATGGGACAGGCCTTTGTTGATTCGGGAATTATTCACTACATTGCTATAGGAATTGCTATTCTGCTGATTATTCTAGGATCATTGATGTTGATTGGAATAACTTCTGAGTTGATGGGCTTTGTTCAGAAATACATCGATAAATGGTCAACCACAGAAATGGATGAAACATTCACCCCAAGAAGAAATATCTATCTTTATGGAATAGGCTATGCCGCTGCTTCTATTGATTGTACTGCAGCTGCTGTACTTCCATTCATCGTATTCTTAGTTACGCTAGGGCAACAATCAGTCATAATCGGATTGGGTGGATTAATGGTAGGACTGTTACTTCTGATGATTGCAGTTACAGTTCTTGTAGGGCTTGGAAGGCAATCGATGATCAGTTTCCTGCGCAGAGCAACTGGAATGATCAAGATGGTAGGGTCTTGGATGATGATAATGGCAGGAATAGCATTAACCATTTTCCTAACTAATGCAGAGTTAGTAAACTCCGTGTTTGGTTAAATCAATTCTTTATCGAAAAGTGCCTTATTGGCAATTAATATCCATGGCAGGTAAGCAATAGCAAGACCTCCGATAAAATCCATGAGGTAATGTTGCTTTGTAAATAAAGTCGAAAGGGCTAATCCAACGTAAAGAGTGAACACAAGTAATCTCGCTCTTTTGTGGTCAGGGAAGTTTTTCAAGAAGAAAATGGTTATGAAAGTCGAGTGAAGAATGTGTAGGCTCGGCCAACCATTCCAAGCAGTATCAACTCCGTGAAGTAGATTCATTGACACTTCTGCTGCTCTATTTTGAGTAATTATCTGGTCCCTTAAGTCAACCTCTACTGGAATAACCAAGAAAATAAGAAAAGCCAACATGGTCGGTAAGATTGTAATCTGTGTGAAGATTATTGATCGTGTTAATTGCTTTTCTGTTTGTTCCACAAAAAATGGAAACAAGAAGAAAAAATAGTAAGTGACATAGGGAAAAATCATCCACCAAATGAAAGGAATATGAGAATCAAGACCAATTTCTGGGAAGAAATATTGTTCTCCCCGTGAAGCATTGAACCTGTTTATTGAAAAATATAGAACACCGTAAAATACCCACGTAATCAAGAAAACTTTCAGGATTAGGGGCTTTTTATTTCCTCTCAAAAATTCCGCTTTAGAATCTTCCCAAAATCCCCACTCAGTGGTTAACTTGGAAATCAGCATAGCAGGGAGGGTAAGGTGGCAGTTTGAAAACATCATCCCCCGAAATCATGACCACAATATGGGCAAAGCAACCAGTCTGATTGTCTTCCTTTTCCACAACTTTGGCACGTCAAATCCTTTACCTCGACCCTTGATGGTTGCAAATGATTCATCCCTTTTCCTATCGCTTTCTGGGCGCTTTGTTGTTCTAATAATGTCTTGACTACTGATGAATCCAATGCGTCTTTTTCTGCTGCTAATTGCATCATTTTTTCTTGGAATATGTTTTGTTGTTCAATGATATCTTTTTCATTAGAATGCTCATTTTGAATCCTGAGTCTCTTCGCCTCCTGAACGCTTTCAAATAATTTCATCGCATTCTCGGTTTTATTTTCCCGTATTGACTTCAAAATTTCAGATTTATCCTGTAATTTATTTAGCTCTGACTGCCAGTGCGCTTCTTTGATCCTCAAGTCTTTGAGTTCTTTTTCAAGGTCTATATCGACTTCTCCTCTCGCCTTCGCTTTGGCTATGTTAACTTCGCACTCAATTCGTCTTAGCATACTTTGTTCTCGAATTTCAATTCTTTCTGCTAATGCTTTTGCATTTTCGCCCTCTATTTGGGTGGCGTTTCTCATTTCTGCTCTCAATTGCAATATTTTCTCGTAATCTGTTCTTCCAATTATCGCAAAAGCAGACAATAGTTTCAAGCCTGTTACAGATAGTATTGATCTTAATTCTGTTTCAGCAATAGATTCTATTCTTGATTGGAAAGAATTTTTCCTTAAATCGTCATTATGCTCAACTTTTGAAAAAACAGGTTCAATTAATCTTGATATGACCTCGTTTTGTAGAATTTTCACAATACCATCCCTTGTTAGGATAGGTGATTGATTTGAGAAGATATTCAATAATTTCGGAATGTTATCCTCGGAAATTTGTAATCTCAAATTTAGATGACCTTTGACGTCTGAACCATCTAATATTTGTGTTTTGAATGGTATCCAGATGTCCATTGGCCCAGTCATTGCGAATATGATTCTTCTATCATCAGCAGTCAATTTTAGAATATCTCCAAGAAAGCGTGAAAATCCACCCCCAACATCTCTAACCGTTTTTCCAGTTATAGCATTTCCAATTTTCCCTTCCACCAAAAATACTGCTGCTTCGTTTGGTTTTAGAGTGACTTGTCGGGAAAAATATGTTTGAATCTTATCCAAATTCACTAATCTTGCTACAATTTCTGGGGTTTCTCTCCAATGGAATTTACTCATTATATCACTTCTTTTTTCTTAAACTTGACAAAAACAAACCTCTTTCCGAGAAAAATCCTCTACAAGAAGTTATTTTTTGTTGACAATCTCCTAATTTTCTTAATGTTTGCTTCTCATCTCTCGCATTCATTGAAAGTTCAGCATCATTTGATATCCTTACAGCTTCAACGACCATTTGAATCACATCATGATCGTGTTTAATCAGTTTATTCATATCTCGCTGAGTCATCGATCTTACTCCTGATAGGAAGCCGTGAGTTACACCGACACCCCCTTTGTCAACATCCTCAATTAACCGATCAATCTCTTGCATACATTGCTTCGCTACGCCTGCATTTTCGAAAGATTCATCTCTAACATATCTATCATGGATATTTTCAATATGGTTTCTTACTCTTTGTGCAGTTCTTGCAATTTCTCTCCTAATCAAGGAATCGGATTCTGATTTCTTTTCCTTAGCGTATCCTTGGTATCCACTAATAAGAATCTGTAAACCTCTGACATAATCCAAGATGTCACCGGGGCCTAGCATGATTACCAATTATGTATTGACATATGTTACCTTTTGTTTCTATCGCTGATTTGCTTTTACTTAAAATCTAAATTTGATCAAATCGGATAACCCGATCTGCTATTCTATTGGCTTCATTTTCATCGTGAGTAACATGTATCACTGGAATTTCCAAATCTTTGAGAAATTTCCTTGTCCAATCACATAATTCATTTCTGATTTCATTATCAAGAGCGCTGAATGGTTCATCCATCATCAGGGCATTTGGTTTAGATAACATCGCTCTCGCAAAAGAAACCCTCTGTTTTTCTCCTCCAGATAATTCATCGATTTTTCTATTCTCAAATCCATCCAGTTGGACTGTAGCAAGAATTTCTCTTACCATTTTTTTCCTGCCTTTTTTATCAATATCTTTTGGAATCCCGAGGGTGATGTTTTTTTCAACAGACAGATGTGGATAAAGAACAGGCTTTTGGAATATCATTCCTATCTTTCTTTTTGATGGGTGGATTTGCGAGATATTTTTACCATCTAAGTAAACTTCACCTTCGTCTAATTTTTCCAAACCACAAATTATTCTTAACAAAGTAGATTTTCCGCAACCTGAATTGCCTAATATAGCTACAATTTCTCCTTTTTTGACTTCTAAATTTATCATTTCAAAAAGGATTTCATCAAATCCTTTGCAAGCATTTTCAATTTTTAGCACCATTAAAATCCTCCTCTTCCATTCTCGTCCCTGAACTTTTCTGATATTACAAACAGAATTAATGTCATCAACATCAAGCATGTAGCCACAGCCATAGCAGCACTCCTGACTTCTGGGAAGTAATTCGGTCTTGACATTAATTGGTCTGTGAGAGTTGACAAAGTTACCCAGTTGCCAATCCCACTCAGCATCCAAGAGGCTCCGAATTCTCCTAATGAAAATGCCATGCTTAAAGCAGCTGAGACAATAATTTGGGGTTTAATAAGTGGAATTTTTATTCTCCAAAAAACCTCAGAATCTGACATTCCTAGTACTGTGGCTTGGTCAGAATATAGTTGATCAAGTGTTCTAAATGCTGGAAGCATTATTCTCACAACAAATGGACAAACCATCATAACATGTGCCCAAATTGGTAGAAATTTCCAGTTCAGTAATTCAGGAAATAGGTTCAATAATCCAATTAGGATTCCTAAACCTACTGTGATTGCAGAGATGATTAGAGGCAGAAAGGATACTAGATCAATAATTCTAGCAAACGCTACTTTTCCAGCGTCCTCAAGTTGCTTAATCGTTGCTGCAATAGTGGTGCCAACAATCAATGCTATTACCATACAAACTACTGCATACGTTAGAGAATTTACCATAGCCTCAGGAATCCCTGCATAACTTAGATCACCTCTCCAAGCAATTCTCCACCCTTCTAAACTCCAGGATTGTATGGTATCTGGACCATTCCTCTCGATTGATCTAAATGAATTTGATAGAACTGCTAGCAGTGGAGATATAATGTAAAGGAATGCTATTGAGAGCCCCAATGCTCTAACTGGAGTTATCTTCCCTCTTTGTTTACGGGAATAGTTTTCATTCACCAACTCAATCCTGCTATTATGCTTAGACTGTAAGAATGTTGAAAGAGACATGGCAATTCCTAATACGAGAAACTGAATTATTGTTGCAGATAAAACTAATTCTGAAGACCAAACTCTGTAACCATCAATTCCTGCTGAGGATGAATAGATTGAGACTAAGGTCTCTATTGTATCATTTTGTGGAGAAAGCCACTTTGGCAAAGCAAATGAAGTAAATGAGAAGATGAAAGTAAGAGACCATGCTACAAACAATCCGGGTCCGTATATTGGGAAGTAAAAGTATCGAAGTTTGAACAGAGCTGAATCTCCTTTTGGCAAGATATTGAATTGGTCCTCCCAATCCTTATCCAATCTCGCGATTATTGGCTCGATTAAACGAATTACTAACGATATGTTGAACCAACTGAGAGCTAGAACTAAAGCAATAAAGTTCCCAAGATTTTCTGCTCCCAGCATATCTCCCAAACTGCCTATGAATCCATTCTGTGTGTATAGGTCTATTCCAATCCTCGAGAGAAAAGAATCTGTGTCAATAATCGCTAAAAAGCCCGCTGCTGCAACTATTGCCGGAGTTACAAATGGGAGGACGAAAAATGCTCTTATCAAACCAACTTGTTTAATCTCAAATTTTGCCAGAGTGCTAGAAATCCAAAATCCGATTATGCAAGTGAAAGTTGAGGTTGTAAATGCTACAAGAAGAGTAAATGTTAGCACACCCTCTGTTTGATTTGCATTCTGCCACAAGCTCCACGCATCAAATACAGACGAATCGGTGACCCTTGTTAATCTGTCAAGGGCAAGAAAAACAGGTCCAAGTATGATAACTGCAAAGGCAATGCAGACAAGTGCCTGCAGTGTTTGGCGAATCATCTGGTCACCATCATGCGATTATTTCTGCATAGATTTCAACCAGTGCTTCAATGTCAACTTTGTCCAAGTTGACAACGGCAGGCTCAGATGGCACTGGTGAGTGGTATCTGTAGCCATTATCTTCTGGCAAATCGGTTCCGTTCAGAACGCTGTACATGTAATTATTAACAGGCATATTTGTATTAACTTCCTCTGATAGTAGGAATTGAATAAATTGATTTGCGTAATCAACGTTAGCGGCACCATTTATGATCCCCGCATACTCGATTTGGTGAAGTGAAGATTTTGGAAGATCTAGTGCTACTGATGTTGTATAATTTTCACCAAAGAACGCTTCAACACCAGGTGAATGGCAATAAGAGACTGTTGCATGAGCGTCTCCGATAAATCCGTCATACCATTGACCGTATCCTGCGCTGTAATGAACCTCGTAAGCTTCACTCCAACCCGATGTGATTATTGCCTCGTTAGCAATCATTTGTGCCCACCAATCCCATTCTGTTTCATCTTCGAAATAATCAGTTGTTGCGAGCATGAATGCTCTACCGGGGGAGGAAGAAACTGCAGATGGGAAAGCTACCTTTCCCTTCCATGCTTCTTCAGTGAAGTTCCATAACGAAGTGGGAGCGGTTACATTTTCTCCATCTACGTAATTTGAATCATAGTTTATGCATATGTGTCCGTGGTCGAATGGTACTAATTCGTTTGTTTCTCCAAATACAATATCATTAAGATTGGAAGTAATGTTTGACCTGTCTACGGTATTTTCTTGCAGCAAGCAGTAGTCCATTGCAACTCCAGAATATGTATTGTCTAATCCTATCATCAAGTCTGCCTGTGGAGAGATTTTTGTTAGCATCATCTGGTTCAATATTCCTCCTGCGTCTTCAGTTCTGATAAATTCAACCTCAATGCCAGTCTCGTTAGTGAACTCTTGAACTACCTCATCACTGAGCGCATAGATATCATAGGTAATTATTCTCAGCGTACCGTTTGATTCTCTCACTGTCGGTAAATCTCCGTCACATAGGTCTAAATTGATGTCAAGTAGTTCATCTGCTTGTCCTATGCACCCGGCAGTAGAAACACAAATCATCATCAATGAAATTAAAATCTCTTTTTTCATTTTCTCACCTCAGTACATTTTATCGATCAATCTATGAGTTTTATCTATCAGATCAAGTGGATTTTCGCTAAGGATGAACAATGATGGTGCCCAACCAAAAGATCCTTCATCCAAGATTATGTCAAGAGGCGTTGTTGAATGCTTTAGTTCTCCCTTCGGCGCATATCCTAACTTCCAAGACATCTCATCGCAGGCTTTTGAAATTATATCTACGTCCACTTGTTCTCCTCTCAAAGGGGGACTGACGTTGATAATTGCGTACTTGTCTCCATGAATGTCTCTGTAATCCAATAGCATATTTGCAAGAGTGTTACTGGAGCCAAATGTAGGTTTTTCGTGTTGCCTTAATTTTCCAGAAACAACCGAAAGTTTTCCTGGGAACGCTGCAACATCTTCTATTTCCATAGCCCCTGGGGCACAAGAAGCAATATTCATCCCGACTGCCGGCATCGCGATTTCAAACTTTTCAGCATCTATTCTTGTTGCTGCCCACTCAAGCCTTTTCAGCAATGCTGAGTTTGATTGATCCTCGCCAAGGTCTTTGCCAGTCAAGGTTTTATCGAATAAGATTGGTTGTTGGTCTGAGAACTGGAATTCAATAACAATTCTTTGTTTGACTAAATCTACACCAGGACCCATGCGGTCTAGTTTCTCAGAAATATCTCTTGCTAAATCATCTATTAGGATTTCATCTGCACTGCCATTTAGTTTGGGAGCCTCACGATGATATTGCCTAGAAATTGTCGATTGAGTAGTTCCAAGAACCTCCGCAATCTCAGACTGAGACCATTCCATTGCCCTCAAATCCTTTGCAATTTGAAATTGTAGTCTTTCTACCCAATTCAAGCCGTCATTTCCTAGCATGGTTGTCCCTGTAACAATTACTTATTCAATATTGCTGAGATTATATGCAAAATGCATGAAAAATCTTCATCATAATATTGTTAGAATAAAAAACCATCTAATTCAAAGGCTTGTTCGACACGAACAGGAATAGGGGGAGAATATGGAGAGTGATGACTTTTTAGACTCCGCATTTGCTCTGATAAAGGACTATGTCCTGGATAATCAAGGCAAGGTGAATAAACACCTTGAACCATCATCTCGGTCAAAAACAACTGACACTCTTCTTCCTGTAGAGGGGTTTTCCCCAGAAATGTTGTTAGATGATGTTTCCTCTTATCTTCAAAACACAGTCAAGACACACAAAGGCGGATTCATGAATCCTCTCTGGGGGGGCTTTAACGCAGCATCTTTTGCAGGAGAGATAATTGCTGCTGCCACAAATACATCGATGTACACATATGAGTTAGCTCCAGTTGCAACGATGATCGAGAAAGCGATTTTGAAGCGTATGCGGGAATATATTGGATTTGAATCAGGCTTCGGTACCTTCACAACAGGAGGTTCCAACGGAAATATGCTGGGAGTTCTTTGCGGCAGACAAAGAGCATTCCCAAATTCGACATATTCTGGAATTGATGGGACAAAACTGGCAATTTTTGTCTCGCAGGAGTCTCATTATTCAGTTCTCATGTCTGCTAATGTAATTGGCATAGGTCATGGTAATGTAATCAAAGTAAAGTGCGATGAAGATGGTATTATGGTTCCTGATGCCTTAGAAAACGAGATTAAATCAGCGATCTCTAACGGACTTACTCCTATCTGTGTCATCGCTACGGCAGGTACAACTGTTCGAGGTGCGTTTGATCCACTCAAACAGATAGGAGAAATTTGTGAACGAACCGGAGTATGGTACCACGTAGATGCTGCCTGGGGTGGTGCTTGTTTGTTTAGTGCTAAACATCGCTCTCTTATGGATGGAGTTGAATATGCTGATTCAGTGTGTTGGGATGCTCACAAGATGATGGGCGTTCCTTTGATATGTTCTGCATTTATCATCAAGCATCCTCAAATATTGAGGGCTGTATCATCTCATGGAGATAGTGCTCATTACCTATTCCATGAAGATGCAGAAGAGATAGATCTTGGTAGGTTCTCTCTTCAATGTGGTAGAAGGAACGATGCACTCAAATTGTGGTTTGCATGGAGAATGATGGGTGATTCAGGTTGGTCATCTTTGGTTGACAATTATATGGATTTGGCAGCATATCTTGAAGGTCTGGTAGAGCAAAATGATTCCTTGGAGATGATGTCTTCTAGACAATGGACCAATGTTTGTTTTAGATATAACGATAAAGGAACGCAAAATTTGAACGATTTCAACTCTGAACTGCGAACTCGGCTTATTGAAAATGGAAATTACATGATATCTCAGTCCAATATTGGCGATGATGTAATTTTAAGACCAGTGATTGCTAATCCAGCAGTGCAAAAAAGCACTCTTGATGGTTTGGTAAAGGAAATTTTGCAAATTAGCCATGAGATGAAATCAGGAATCCCACACTCTTGATTGGTACACGCAAAGATTGCGGAGAGTCAACTTCTAATCATAACCTTGGTTGGGGAAATCATGGGCGACTCACTAGTTAGAACATCATTGTACTCAGAGCATGTGAATTCGAATGCAAATTTAGTAGATTTTCATGGCTTTGAGTTGCCGATTTGGTATACAAGTATCAAAGAAGAGCACTTGGCTTGCAGAAGTGGTGCAGGAATCTTCGATGTATCTCACATGGGCTCATTCAGGATAACTGGAAATAACGTCAGGGCGTGGCTTGAAAAGCTTTCAACTCAGAAGGTAACATCAATATCTGAAGGAAGGTGTGCTTACACACATTTTCTTGATGATAATGGCTATCTTATTGATGACATGATCTTTGCAGTTGTATCGGAAAATGAAATCCTTGGTGTTCCCAATGCAAGCATGATAGATGTTATGTGGGATTGGTTTAGCTCACATCTGCCTGATGATGATTCCATCAGTTTGGAAAACCTCAGCCCCGATACATCAATCATAGCATTACAAGGTCCAAAGTCAAAACAAATAATCTCAGATGCAATGGGTGAAGAGTCACATGTTGGACGCTTCAAATGGAAGAAAATTCCTGAAAATAAACTAGGTATATCCGGTTGGATTCAAGGTACTGGATACACGGGTGAATCTGGTTATGAAATTTTTGTCCCTAATTCTGAGTCTCCAGTTCTATGGAAGGCTTTGCTTTCAGCTGGGGCAACTCCAGTAGGACTCGGGGCCAGAGATACCCTTCGCCTGGAAAAAGGATACTTACTGTCCGGTGTTGATTTTTGTTGGCCTGAACTTCCTGATGCTAACGAATTCCTAGCAAGAGATTCATGGGAATCGAATGTTCCATTTGGATGGGGATTTGATCACGAATATGTCGGCAAAAAAAGAGTAGACTCTCACACTTCATCTGATGCTAGACTATTAGGTATCAAATATACTGGAAAGGGACCTCTACCTCGACCAGGTAAAGTTGTCACAGACCTTGACGGAACAAAAATTGGCATATTGACTTCTGGCGCTCCTTCTCCATCCCTTGGGAATACAGGAATCGGAATGGGTTACATCTCAGGAGTTGTAGAAGGAGATAAGGTGTTAATCGCTGCATCGGAAAGGCGTTCTGTTGAGGCAATAATCGTGACACCTCCCTTCATCTGAGTAGTATTTTTTCTCTGAAAAATTACTTTCTGCTTTGCTATGTATAGCCGCTCAAGCACATAGATTATGACTTGCCGATTTCTAGCAAGGTCGCCTTAGGTGCTAGTGGTGATGTTATGGTAGACCAATTGCCGAATCTTGGAAGAGAAAAAGAGATGCTAGAAGCGATGGGAATGGAAAAAATAGCGGATTTGTTTTCTGATTTACCCAAGGAAGTAATTATGTCGCAAGAACTTCCACTTCCTGCCCCACAAAGTGAGGAAGAAATCCTTCACGATGCTCGAAGATTGTTAGGAGGGAATGTTCCCTTGGAACAAAGAACATCATTTTTGGGCGCAGGATTGTATCAAAACTTTGTTCCATCAGCAATCTTCCAATTGATAACTAGAGGAGAATTTCTTACCTCTTACACTCCATATCAGCCAGAGGTTAGCCAAGGAATGTTACAATCAATGTGGGAATTTCAGACTCTAATCTCTGAATTGGTTGAACTTCCTATTGCAAACTTGAGTATGTACGATGGTTCCACCGCTGCTGCTGAAGCTCTAACAACAGCTGTAAGAGTCCTAAACAGAAAAGCCGAGCAAAAGGATACAGTCTATGTTTCTCGTTTGGTGCCACCCGATAGAATGTCTGTTATCTTCAACTATACCCAAGGGGCTGAAATAAAAATTGAATATATCGAGCACAACTCAGATGGAACAATCAACATTGATTCACTTTCAAAGGCAAAAGGCTCATGCGGAATTTACGTGGAATACCCGAATGCGCTAGGAATAATAGACGAGGGAATGAAGCAAGTCAAGGAAATCATTGGTGAAGTTACTGCATTTATTGTTGGAGCAACACCCCTTGCTCTAGGATTGATAGAGGCACCTGGTAAATTTGGTGCAGACATAGTTGTCGGAGAAGGGCAAGCATTTGGCTCACCGATTACGGGCGGTGGTCCGATCTATGGTTTCTTTGCGGTGAGCAAACCATTCCTAAGGCAGATGCCTGGAAGGATTGTCGGAAAATCGATTGATGTTGATGGTAATGAAGCATTTTGTTTGACACTTTCCACCAGGGAACAGCACATTAGAAGACAAAGAGCCACATCTAACATTTGTTCAAATGAAACTTTGATTGCTTTAATGGGTGCAATGCACATGGCATTATTAGGTCCTGAGGGTCTTGAAAAATTAGCTTACAGAAACTTAGCAGCGATGCAAATGCTGAAAGAAAAATTGTCCACTGTTGAAAATATAACTATGCCGCATGGAGAGTCTTTCCACTTCAATGAGTTCGTTATCGAGTTGCCAAAATCCGCATCTTCATGTATTGAAGAATTGGATGAATTTGGAGTAATTGCTGGAATGGATATGGCTGCTTGGGGGCTAAATGAGAATTGGCTCTTGGTGACCTGTACTGACCAAACAACAGAGGTTGATATCGAGGAGTTCGTTGATATTTTGAGCGCTTGGGCAAACGATGAATTGGAGGTGTTGCAATGAGTCATTTATTCGAATTTAACGGGGCAGAAGGCAAAGGTTACTCTCAACCTTCACCGATAATGGATGTTTCAAAACTCAAACTTCCAGGGTCTATGAAGAGGGAATCACTACCTCGTTGGCCAAGAGTATCTGAACCTGAAATGGTTAGGCATTATACTTGGCTCTCGAAAAGGAATTTCGGAATTGACACCGGGTTTTATCCATTAGGTAGCTGTACTATGAAACACAACCCAAGAGTTAACGAAGCGATTGCTCAGATGCCGGGAATAGCAAATATTCATCCACATCAACCAGAATCTCACCTACAAGGATTACTTTCAATTTATCATGAAATGCAAGAGATGTTAGCAATTTGTGCAGGTATGGATGCTGTAACTCTACAACCGGTTGCAGGAGCACAAGGAGAATTTACTGCAATCCGTTGTTTCCAAGAGTATTTCAGAAAGACTGGCCAGACTCAAAGAACCAAGGTTATTGTTCCCGATTCAGCTCATGGAACAAATCCTGCTAGTGCCTCGATGTGTGGTTTTGAGATCATCGAGATTCCTTCATCGGCAGATGGAAGGCTTGACTTAGATGCTCTCAGAGCAGTTGTTGGCGAAGATACTGCAGCAATGATGATCACTAACCCAAATACACTGGGTATCTTTGAAGCCGATGTTGTGGAAGCATCTCAGATAATTCACGATGCTGGAGGTTTAATGTATTATGATGGAGCGAATTTTAACGCAATTCTAGGCTGGACTTCTCCAGGATTGATGGGCTTTGATGCAGTTCACTACAACCTACACAAGACCTTCAGTCAACCACACGGCGGTGGAGGTCCAGGAAGCGGACCAATTGGTGTAAAAGCCCATCTGGCAGAATTCTTACCTTCTCCTATAGTCGGTAAGAGAGAGATACAATCAGAGGACGAACATCTGTACGCAGTTGACGATTGTTGGTACACCTGGGAAACTCCAGAATCTACTATCGGTAAAGTCCAACAATGGCATGGTAATGCCGGGGCAGTGGTTAGATGCTGGGCGTATTACAGAAGATATGGAAGGGATCTGAAAACGATGTCTGAACATGCGGTCCTGAATGCTAATTATTTGCGCCATGCTATTCTCACCAAGGCTGAGGAAGCAGGCGTTATTCACATGTTTACAGAAGGAGCTCCAATCAATGTTTGTAAGCATGAGTTTACAATCTCGATGACGCCTGCCAAAGAGAGTATGGGGATATCTGCAATGGATGTTGCAAAGGGACTTCTTGATATGGGATACATGGCACCAACAGTTTATTTCCCACAAATTGTACCTGAGTGTTTAATGATTGAGCCAACCGAAACAGAATCAAAAGAGACACTGGATGAATTTGCAACAAATTTCATCAAAGTCCTGCAAACAGATGCAGAAACATTGCATGAATCTCCAACAACTACTCCTGTTAGAAGAGTCGATGAGGTATATGCTGCTCGCAACCTAATTTTGAGATATGAAATGGATTGATGGCTATAAGATTCTCATGAATCTTATTAAACGTTAATTCTGCCTTCAAACTATGACAGGTGTGTGGGTAAGACAAAACACGCCGGTTAGTGCTGGTTCAGCAATTTTTCCAAATGCATATGCAATGTTATTCTCTGCTCTTGCAATTCTCCTGAGTTTTCAAGAATATGGCATAGCACCTTCAGTTCTGGGTACAATTGCATTTATTCTGGTTGCTGTTCCGATGTATTTGCTGAAAGAAGTGGTAATATCTCCTGAATATCACCTATATTTTTGGCTATATGTTATTGCATGCCTTGCACTGATCTATGCATCGATAAATGACATCTCCTTCTCTACTCTTGCCCTTGCAATTTTTGCACTCAGTGGAATTATACTTCAGAATCAACAATATTCAAATTATCATTTTTATGATTATGAGGGCGAAAATTATAGCAAGGATTTCAGCACTAAGTTAGAGCAAAATGGATGGATGCGAATTGCAAACGACAAACATGATTACGTACTAAGGGGTAGTGATCGAAATAATTACATCCGCATATCTTCGAAATTAACTGCACAATTGGTCTTGGATTTTGATTCTCGAGATTTACCCAAGCCGGAATCTGAAGAAGAGTAATCACTTTCAGTTTACTCCCGGCTTATCCTTTATCTACGTTAAATCAATGCGACTATGTTATGTCTTCTTGTTTACCTATGGATCTGTTTGGAGTGACGAAATCAATACTATGTGGAGATGATTCGCATTCATGGATTCAATCTATCCTGATGACCGAGGATGACAAGAAAAAACTGCTTCATGATATAGATAAATTAGCACAGATTTTACTCAATGATCAAGAAAAAATCAGATTACGTAAATTGATTCATTCAAAAACAAAGGACATAATACCTTTTTTGGAAGTGAATAATGCATTAGCTAGAAATAGCCTCCAAAAATCCTCAAAAGGATTAGTTGAATCATATATCTTCAATGGAGAATTAAATTTTGACTCTTTGGAATACATGTCAGGGAAAATGATTCTAAACTACGAATTCGATATGGCAATTTCTTCGCTCAAGGCTGGAAGAGAGTGGCCAAAGAATCATTTTCACATCGAAGATTATCCTATTTGGTATCTGAATACATTCATTAAATGCATAAGGTCAATGTTCACAGAGAAATTAATTTATCTTTACACAGCATCAACGAAACTAGAAGATAATTCCATAATTTGGAGAGTAGAAAATAAATCTTGTAAGCCTGTGAAAATATAATCCTGTGCTGGATTTTTTGATAAATCAATATCGGATTATTCAAGAACCTAATTCAATTGCGTTAAGGTATGGATGTAACAATACTTCTTGGGTCCAAATCGGACATGCCTGTTGCCGAAAAGTGTACAAAAATTCTGGAACACTTCGATGTTCCTTACCAATTGAGAGTCGCAAGCGCACATCGCTCTCCTAAGTTCGTTGAGTCAATTGTTTCTGATGCAGAAGATGGTGGATGCACCGTCTTCATTGCAATGGCTGGACTTGCTGCGGCTCTTCCAGGTGCAGTTGCTGCTATCACAACAAAGCCAGTAATTGGTGTTCCGTGTGGGGGAAGAGTACCATATGATTCTCTACTTTCCATTGCTCAACTACCTCCTGGAGTACCTGCAGCAACCGTAGGTGTTGACAGAGGAGATAACGCAGGTTACCTTGCTGTCCAAATGCTTGCTCTTGCTAATGACAAATATGCTGCTGCTCTAAAGCAGAACAAACTAGACCAAATCGAGAAAGTTAAGCAAATGGATAGAGAAGTGAACGGAGGAGTTTGAGGTGTTTGATGCCCAATCCTTCATCGAGGAATCGATCGAAGAGTTGAAGGCAAAAATTACCCAAACTGCGATCATTGCCTGTTCGGGTGGAGTTGACTCCACAGTTGCTGCAGTCCTTGCTCACAGAGCAGTAGGGGATTTATTGCATTGCGTCTATGTAGACACAGGATTCATGCGGAAGGGAGAAACTCAAGAAGTCGAGCAAATGTTTGCTGATGCGGGAATTGATCTTATCACAGTGGATGCAAGTGACAGGTATTTTGACGCTTTAGTTGACGTTACTGAACCAGAACACAAGAGAAAGGTAATCGGAGAAATGTTCATCAGAATTTTCGAAGAAGAACAAGTCAAAGTAGATGCCCATTGCTTAGTTCAGGGAACTATCGCTCCTGACTGGATAGAATCTGGCGGTGGAGTTAGAGACACTATCAAGTCTCATCATAATGTTGGTGGTTTGCCAGAAGACATGACTCTAGAAGTTGTAGAACCACTAAGAGAATTGTACAAAGACGAAGTTAGAGAACTAGCAAGAGCACTAGGAATCAAAGTAGCCGAGCGCCAACCCTTCCCTGGACCAGGTCTAGCTGTAAGGACGCTTGGTGACTTGACAAAGGAAAGAGTAGCGGTTGTTAGAGAATGTTGTGCTATAGTTGAGGAAGAATTCCAAGCAGCATCTGAGAGAGGCGAAATGGATATTCCATGGCAGTATTATGCTGCATTGCTTCCAGTTCGAAGTGTGGGTGTACACGGAGATGTTCGTGCCTACGGTGAAACAATCGTTGTAAGGGCAGTAAAATCGATGGATGGAATGTCTGCTAGATATTCCGAAATTCCTCACTCGATTCTTCAAAAGGTTTCAACCAAAATAACAAATGCTTGCAAAGGTGCTGTTAACAGAGTAGTCTACGATATTACTCACAAACCACCAGGCACAATTGAGTGGGAATGATCTAGAATTTCCACGACTGTGAATTAATTTGCAACACAAAATAAGCGAATCCGTCATATATGGGATGCTTGTCGGCGAAGTTGCCGATTTAGCTTAGCTGGTGGAGCGTGGGACTGTTAATCCCAAGGTCATGGGTTCGAACCCCATAATCGGCGCCTATTATTGTCAATCAGAGGATTATTCCTCTCTAATTCTTGAAATAAGTCTCGATTCATTCACTTGCGTTTCGCTTTGGCTTAAGACGAATGCATTTTGTATTGTTGAAACCTCTTCCAAAGTAGGTTTGTAATCGTAATACATGGTTAACAATGCTTCACCTGATTCAACCTTTGAACCAACATTTTTGTGCAAAATGAATCCTGAAAATTGGTTAATTTCCTCTCCAAAGACGAACCTTCCTGCCTTGTGCTTTCTTGCTATTTTTGCAAGTTCCATAGCATCGATGCTCTCAACAAAACCAGAGGTTTTAGCTTTAATTTCCAGATAGTCATCTCCAAGTAAAACATCAGGGTTTGAAATCACATTATCGATATATGATTTTTCTACTCCTTGATTGACACACATCTCCCTAAATTTACGGATTACGTTGCCAGATTTCATTTCCTTTTCCATCTTCGAAAATATCTCTTGATCATCATTATACAAACCAGATAATTTTAGCAAGTCTAGTGCTTGTAGGTAAACGATGTCTCTGCAATCTGTGTTCTTATCCTCGCATTTCATCACTAAAATTGACTCAATCACTTCTAGTGAATTGCCAACATAATCTCCAATTGGGTTAGACATCTCAGTTATTTGAGCAATGCAATTAATTCCTAATAACTGAGCAACCTTTTGCATAGAAACAGCAAGAGCTTCAGCATCATCTTGGTTTTTCATGAATGCCGCATCTCCACATTTTACATCCAGTACCAAGCAATCTAATCCTTCTGCAGCCTTCTTAGAAATAATTGAGGCTGTAATTAGTGGTATGGAATCAATTGTGTGACTAATATCTCTTAGGGCGTAAAGCAAGGAATCAGCAGGTGCAATCTCACTTGACTGTGCGCTGATGCAACAGCCTACAGTTTCGAGCGATATTGCCATCTCTTTAGGTGTCAAATCTGTCCTAAATCCATTCAATGATTCCAATTTGTCGATAGTTCCTCCGGTGTGCCCCAAACCTCTACCAGCAAGCATCGGAACTTTTAGACCGCAACATGCTAAGAGTGGTGCTAAAATTAGTGACATTTTGTCACCGACTCCTCCAGTGCTATGTTTGTCAACTACTATGTTTTGATAATCTGGCCATGTAAGTACACTACCGGAATACATCATCTTTTTTGTCAAAAAGGCAGTATCTTCCGGTGATATCGAGTGTTCATGGACTGCTTTTAGCCAAATAATTGCTTGCTCATTTGGTATGCTTCTATCAGCCACAGCATCAATAAATTCCGACAGCAGTTCACGATTTTGAGGTTTATTCTGTTTAATTGCCGAAACTAAGGTATCGACAATTTCTTGCATCTTTATTCCTCTATTAGGCCAATTTCAACCAATCTTTGGTGCAAGAATTCACCCGCAGTGATTCCCTCATACTCTGCAACTCCAGAGGTTGCCTGTATGAATTTTTCATGAGGTGTTAAATCTATTTCATTGCGTGGATGTACGAACATTGGCATTGAATATCGGGACTCTGAACTGTCATCTGGATTAATCACACGGTGGGTGGTAGATTTGAACAAACCATTTGTCAAGTTTTGAATCATATCTCCCGAATCAACTACAATTTTATCTGACCCAGCCTTGACATCATGCCATTTGCCATCGTTGTCTAATACTTGCAATCCTGAGGCTGTAGAACCAACTAGTAAAGTAATGAAATTGATATCCTCATGTTGTGCTGATCTAACTGCTCCTGGTTCAGCACCGATAGTTGGCGGGTAGTGAATTAGTCTCATGATGGTATTTCCCTCAACAGACATTTCCGGCAGCCAATTTTCTTTCATACCCAAATACAAGGATGCGGCTTTGAGTAATTCTTTTGACAAATCTTCCATCTTATTGTATAATGGATCAAATGATTCTCTGAATTGAGGCACCTCATCATCAGGCCACACGTTTTGCGGATAGGTTGCTGAGGTATTGTTGGTAGTTCTTCCCGTTTGCCAGAACTCCTTCAAATCTGGAATGTTAGTATCTTTCGCATGTTCAGTACCGAATGGAGTCCATCCCCTTTGGTGTCCGATATCTGATAATTTATACCTTGATTTTTGATTATTTTCTAGGGCAAAGAAGTCTTCTCCATTTGAATAAGTTGAATCGATTAATTCTTGAGGAATTCCATGATTCGCCAGTGAAAAGAATCCGATGTCGGAAAGCGCATCTCCCAATTTTTTGACAAACTCATCCTTAGTTTCATCTTTAAGCCATAACCTGTAATCGATTTCTGGGACTTTACTCATCCTATTCCCTCATCTTTTTGATGCCAACTTCATTAGTAATCTCAACACTTCGAAATAAATCCATACAACTGATACCAATAAACCATGAGCTCCATACCATTCATACTTTTGATCAGAACCGCCTTTTATCCCATTTTCAATGAAAGTAAAATCTGACAATAATGTGAGGGATGCTATCGCAATTATGACAACTGAAATACCAATTCCGATGGGTCCATTAGAGTGTAAGAATGGGACTTCGAGATTAGTTCCTGCTAGGAATAAAACCATCTGAATTAGGTAAACGAACATGATTGCCATAACCGCAGAACCTAGAATCATGTTAAATCCTCTAGATGCTCTGAAACCAGAGAACTTGAAGAAGGCGAACATAGACCCTACTATTCCAGTTGTGATTAATCCAGCATTCAAAGCAATACCTGGATAGAACATTTCGGCAAATAAAGAGATTCCACCCACGAATAATCCTTCAAGGAAAGCGTGTGGTAGGACGATCATCTGTGGATTCTCAGGTCTTGAAAACCAAAGTACTAGAGAAAGAATGAAACTACCAATTGCCCCTACTAACCAATACATCATCATCATTGATGGGTTATTAATAGCCGTTGCAAATACAACAAAAACTCCCAATAGCATTACTCCAAATAGTGTTAGTATTTTTGAAATAGTTCCCTCGAAAGTCATTCTTTTCTGAGCTTGTCCATATTCCCAAAATTTTTGACTCAAGAAAGGGTTTGTCGTATTCGCTACCATCTTAATCGAAATTACCGATAAGGTGATGGTTTGTAAATCTAAGCCTCGTTTTGATGCTTACTAACCTCTTCTTGATAGTAATTTGACAATTGCTCAATTGTCCAGCCTTGTTCAAGGTAACCTTCAATCAAAGCACGATCCCATCCCGGGAATTTAGCAATATCATCGTCGGTTAAACCTGAGCCTGTTTCTACCTCTGGTTGGTTATGATTCAATACAGGACTAGACCATTTTGAATCAGCAACATTTGCCTCTTCAAATACAGATTCACTGTATTTCGAGAATTCCTCATTTGCACTCGCTAATTTATCCTCTGAATTCTTTCCTGCCTGAGTTATTCCGTAAATTGCAACCGCAAATAGGACAACTGCGAGTAGCATCATTACTGTCATGAATGGGAACCCTCCAGATTCCTCTTCACTCTCAGATTCTACATTTAATGCTGACCTCTGAGCATTAGTACATCCTCCTGAGTCAACAAATTGACCCGCAGGTGTGTCTAAGCACTCATCGGCAGAGTCGATTACTCCATCATTATCTGAATCGATATCCTCTGTCTGGTTAGTAGTGTTATTATTCTGTCCGTTGGTTTGGTTATTTCCATTCTGGGTTTGGTTGTTATTTGTGTTATCTCCATCATCAGGGTCGACAACCTGTCCCTCTTCGTTGAAAACATTAGGATCAGTCCCTGCTTGGAATTCAGCAAGGTTGTCAAATCCATCATTATCTGGGTCAAGGCTTGATTCCAAAACACCGGGTCCACCAGCAAATCTCCAAGTTCTGTTCATACCATGATCTAATTCCCAATAATCAGGTAGTCCATCATTGTCAGTATCTGTTTGGGAATCAAGTCTATTCCAATCTTCATACCATGAGGCTAGGTAAGGTGCAGTTACTTCTGTAGAAGTGAGTAAAACCCCGTATTCTCTATTTCTAAGAAGCGCAGAATCACCCCAATTAATTGACGAAATCAAAACTGATTCTCCATCGATTATAGCACCTTTGTTGTGCAATTTTTCTACAGACTCATCACTGCTCATTATCACGGCAGATACGTCATATCCCATAGTAGCATTCCAATCTTCATTGAATCTATCAACGATGTCTTGGATGTCCTCGTCTAGGAACGCTCCATTTACTATCAATTTGATTTCAACGCCTCTTTGCGCAGCCTCTTCTAGTGATTGAAGAACTGGATTTGTGGACCATCCCCAGTACCAATCGATTTCAAGATATTGAAGTGAAAGCAGAATTTGAGTATCAGCATCAGATATCATTGTGGAGATCTCCTCTAGACATGTGTCCGGGCAAGTAAATAGATCAGCAGAAACGTTTGCAGTAATTCCATCGGTTGTGGGTCCAATTACGCCATTCCATTGTGGTAGGACCCATCCTGTGGGTCTGTCAGAACTCCGCGCTTCATCGATATAGGATAAGGAAGAGTCAAATTCAATCATCATGTTTTCCTTTACCTGTTGAGCAAAAGATTCACTGTGAATAATTGCTGACCATTCTCTATTTCCGGAGTCACTAGGATTTGGTAGAGATGATGATTTCCAATTTCCTGACGAGATCCAAACACTGCTTGAATCTCTTACTGCAATTTTTGCGTGAAGATATGCATAAGCATCATCTGAGTCTATACCAAACCAGAATACTTCCACTCCGTTGTCGACCAACTCAGCAGCCATCCCATATTGAGTTTCAAGGTCGTAATTTTTCCACCATGATTCTCCAGCATCTAGCACTATGGAAACTTCTACACCTCTTTCTTCAGCGTCGATTAAAGCATCGACTATTAGCGGATGTTGAATTTGGTACATCATTATCTCAAGTGTGGAATTTGCTCCTTGTATCCATGCTAGTATGTCTACAATTCCTGTTTCAGGTCCCAATAGAGGGATAACTTCCATTTCAGATTGCACAGTGTCTTGGTTGCAGATTGTTGTAGCTCCGAGAACTGACCACCTGTGCATCCAATCAGCAGAAGAATTAGTGTCACTAAACTCTCCACAATTATCGCCTCGATGATAGATGTAATTGTCAATGTCAGAAACAGACATCATGACTGATGTCCCGCTCCAACCGGATATTGTTGTGTCTCCATTACCCCAAACTACTGTATCTGCAATTTCTCCACTTGAAGTGATTAGTTGCAATGCTCCACCGTCATCTGGCAGATATAGAGGAACTGTCATGACTTCGCTCATAGATTGAACAGCACCGGTTTCGAATATGGAAAGTGCAGATGCATCAGCACTGATGATCACGGATTTGCCAGATTCAAGATTTAGGCTTTCAAAAGTTGATGAAAAAGTGCTGCCGGAACTTGTAGTTCTTGCAACCTGCCATGATGATAAAACAGCGTTCTTTTCCCCGATATTTGCTATCTCAAAGAATTCCATGTTCGAAGATAGACTGTGAGAACCGTCAGGCATTATCCTCGAGAATTTGATATCCTCTGCACCAGCGTAATCTGAAAGTGTTGGTTCAGGCATTCCGGGTGTAATCCAAGGATTTCTTACCCAATTGCCATTCTCGTCTTGTGAAATTGATTGGCATTCACTAACGGTACTCCAAGAGTAACTTTGTACTAATACAGAGTCAGGATTTCTAATTTCGACAGAATCTCCTAAACCAGAAACCGACCAGTTGTCCAACTGTACTACGATTCTTTGGTCTGGTGCTACTGGAATTGGTGATTGTGGACCGCTGTTATTGTGTATTCTATCGCCTCGGATGAACCATTTTTCTCCATCAGAGTTTACAATTTGCCATCTTGCTAAATCAATTAACTCAGTTCCAGTATTGTGGAACTCAAACCAATCATCCTCGTACTCTTCGTTAGTATTCGGACAGAATGGATAGATTTCGGTTATGCTCAGGGTATTTTGACCTGTATAAGCCGGCCATTGTGGATTTTCTTGATTTGGAGTAGGCCATGCTGATGGAATTAAAACGCTAATTTGCCCATTCGCATTTCCATCTGGACCAGCTCCAGCGTGGCTTGAAGATGGGTCGATCATCGTTTCACCTTCTATTGTTGCAGTCCAGTCAACAGAGTCAACGATGTAATCATTTGATGTTACTAAGGCAAGGCTATCTTGGCCGCTATTCTTTAGGTAGAAAGATGAGCTTGTTGAAAGAGAGACCAAAGCCACTTGACCACTTTGTAAAACAGTGTCATTTGTATACGGCAATCTGTTTGAGTCTAGTGTAAGGGTTCTGCTACTGGCTTTGAGTTTGAAGCCAGCAATATCAATCGCATCTCCTCCGTAATTTAGAATCTCAACCCATTCTCCCTGTGGGTAAGTATTCTCATCATTTCCGAATGGGTTTGGCATAATCTCGTGTATTGATAGGTTGAATGTTGGTACATCTAATTCACCTGGCTGGGGTTGATGAGGAGTTTGGAAAACAGCCTCTTTCCATACGTTTGTAGGGTCTGCGTCTCTGATAAGGGCTGCATCAATGGTTGGAATAGTTCTCCATGTAGCAGTGTCAATTACGTTCATTGCATTATCCATCAAGAATATGTTATTGCTTCTGTTCCAAAGTTCTGTATCCTCGGTGAACTGAATGATTCTGTACTCATTGGGAGCGATAAATGTTGAATTTTGTGTTTCATTAGTAACTATATTTGTTTGAGTTAGTTGAGTTATATTCCCCATTGCATCCATGATCATGAAGTCGATTAAATTCAGTGTCATGCTTCCGTTATTGTACAACTCGATCCATTCTCCAGCAGGGAAATTTTGTCCCTCACCATTTGCATGGGGAACGATTTCAGACAACTCTAGATCCGATATTTGTACTGGTTGTTGAATCACCGGTATGCTCACTCCTAGCGGAGTAGGCCAGGCGCATATTACCCAAATTGCGTTTGGATTTGTTGAATCCTCACAATATGAGTATCCAGGCTCTGCATTTCTCCACTCAATCTCTTGAGCGATTGTACCATTACTCCATTTCATGAACATAGTTTCTTGGGCATTATTCAACATTCCATATGTGCTCAATCCATTGACTGCCATGATAGCATATCCACCTGGAGCGAGGTTTGTTCCACTAAGAGAACTAGAAGATACCAGGTGAGATGAATTAGGGTTTATGACATTGCCAGCTAAATCCTCAAGATAAATCTGGGACACATCAAAATCTGTTTGTCCTGTGTTTAGAATTTCAATCCATTCGCCTCCAGGATATGTCGCATTATCATAAGATGGCCAAGGATTAGGCATTACTTCATTCATCACTAGATCTGCGGGATATGTTTGAACTGGGGCGGGAGTGTTGTTGTTTGACTGACCAGGAGTTGGATTTGCAGCATTGACCCAATCTGCGGTAGCAGGTGTTGTTGCTTCCAAAGATACTCCGCTTGAAGAAGAATTCCAAGATGCTTGGTCGATTGCATTACCTGTTGAATCTTTTAGAGTTATTGAATCAAACGAATTAGCAAGATAAAAGTTTGAGTAACCATTTCTAGCGATTACCATGTAATCTCCAGGATTCAAAGTGTATGTTGAGGCATTGTTTGCGTTGTAGCCAACAATTGAGTTAGAGTCGAATGTTATGGTTTTACTTGCCTTGTTTTCAAGTTGGAAATTCCTTACATCTATTGCCTGAGTTCCCACATTTGTAACTTCCATCCACTCTCCACCAGGCCATGCAGCGTCATCATAACCGTTAGGATTAGGCATAGCCTCATTCAAACAGATGTCACCTGTACAAGCCATCGCTCTTCCTGAGGTTAGATTGTATTCCCCTTCAGTGAGGGTAAGGTTTTGAATTGGGATAGCACTTATGGACATCAAGACCATTAAAATAACAAGGCTGAATGACTTTATCTTCAATCCCTTCATAATTCTCATTTCTTCGTTCAATACTTTGTTCATAGTTGTTCCTCTCCTGTATCAGATGAATCCGAATGCGTCGAATTTTTGTGCGAATGTGTAAATCATGATTGGGACGATGATAATTCCCATAGCATGGGATCTGCGTATTCCAATTCTAGGCGGCAACATACCGACAAGAGTTCCAATCAATAGGACACCAATGCCTATCATGCCAGTTGAAAACCATACTAGGGCTACCACGAAGAGGATTACACCCAGTACCATTTGTTGAAGAGGAATGGCAGCGTGTAACTTCAACATTCCTTTTCCAACGTGTTTCATGATTGGAACTGCAATCAATCCACTTGCTAGAGTAATTGCTAGCAATCTGACGAAATCAGCAGTTGGGTGAAGAGAATTCCATGTGTCAACGGGATACATCATCTTCAGAGCCAATGTAGCACCAGACCTTGATCTTCCGATGATGTAAAGGAATCCAAGAACCATTACTGTGACAGCAGTGTTGACTGCACTTAGAATAGCGATAATCTCCAGGTCCTGCTTTGTTTGTGGCCCTTCATCACCTGCCTCTGCTTCTGCGATTGCTCTTTCCATTAATTCCTCGTCAGACATGTCGATTAGACGTTTTGACTCCCAATCCATCCCCGGTCCTTCTCTACCTTGTAATCTGGCAGCGACATTTCTTCCACCCATCACAAGAACAGTTGCTTGACTAGCAGTCATTCCAGGCAAGACACCCATGGCTGCTCCCGCTACACTCGACCAGAAACATGGGTTGATCAGGGGTCTTGCGGGCGGCAAAGTCCAATCCTCCTTTTGCGGAGGCAAGTGAGAAGTTGTAGCATAAATATCTAGTAAATTAGCTATTCCAAACAAACCTGCTAGGCTTGGAAGTAGCAAAGAAGCATCTGGCATACCAACAGGCGAGCGAGCTGGTAATTCGAACACTGCCCAACCATACCAGCCAGTGAGTAGGAAGAAAATAGTTGCAACTGCAAATCCTGCTAGTCTGCTATCTTCTCCTAATTTGCCGAAGGTGATGAATTGAATCCATTTAGGCCAATCAAGTCTAGTTGTTTCAGTAGCTAGAAGCAGGAATGAAATTGTAAGCAGAAGGAAAGGAAGTATGTTTCTTAGATTATCATAGAGGTTCATTTCAGGTCCAAATACCAATCTTGCGACAACGATTAGTGGTAGTGACAAAAATAGACCTAACTGAGAACCACGGGCAGACCACGCAACACCTCTTGCTGCATTTCCTGCAAGCAACATACGATGACCCGGAAGTAAGGAAAGAGCGGTGTCTCCATCGGGCGCTCCTATCAGTGCACTTGGGATATAATTCAGGAATGTGTGTACTGTTCCAGTTGCTACAATTATTGCCGCCACAGCTGAAAGTGGTATACCTATCTCCAATAGAGCAGGTGAAAGCGCCAGTAGGATCAAAGCAACGTTGTTTACGTGAAATCCGGGGATTAAACCTGTCAACGAACCGAGACTTACACCAATAAATAGGCTGGCAAGTAGCCAACCAAGTTCATATGTGTAAGCTTCCATCATAACAATCACTCCGCTTGTTGGTACTCCTCTAAGTCTGAAATCCCGTCATCATCTGAATCTTCGTTATTTGGATTGAATCCTTCTTCAATTTCTAGAGAATTTGCAAGCCCATCAGAGTCTGAATCTTCGACATAGGCTAGGTTGAGCATATATCTCATACCCATATTCTCTGAGTCGTAGTTCTCCACCAATCTTCCATTCCAGTCTAAGGAGCGGTTTTCATGAATTGAGTTTGTTCCTATATCTCCTGCTTTAGGATTAACGAGGATAGTTTTAGTACCACCATTTTGTTGAATTACTAATTGGTCATCAACGGTTGTTAATACACCACTCAAAGAAACGATCGTGTTGACCTCATATTGCCAGTTCTCGATACTATCTGTCCACAAAAGCGAGGTAGGACCCGGTGCTTGTCCAATCAACGTGTAGTCATGAACAATTAGTTTTGCTCTCATGTTAGAATCAGACCATTCTACGCTAACGTTTGCTCTGATTGCTTGACCTGCTTCTATCCAGTCACTTCTAGGCCCGGGAATAGAAATGTCAACTCCTTTCCAACCCGGCGAATAACTAGGTGAGTCGGCAATCGCTGAATTCTTATCATCTACTCCAGGTTCAATTGGGTACTTCGCATATGCATTTATTGTGTAAAATGAATCAGAGTTCAAAACATCTACTGGGTTGACTGAAAGTTGGGTTAAAATGTCATCTATCTGGATATTTTCGAATTCAGTAGAATCCAGTTGGTCGTCCATGTCAACGCACCAAGAAGTGCTAATCTCAGACCAAACTAGTCTCCCTTGAATGCTAATTGTACTTCCATTCATATTTCCAGATGAGACAGCATCAGCAAATTCTGCCGATGGGACCAAACAAATTTCAAGCCCGTTTGGTCCTGATAATGCTAATTCTTCAGAAACGATTAGGTTGCCTGTTATCGAGACAAGATTTCCAATTGAATACATCCAACTCGAGGAGTCAGACCAAACCAATTGTGTCACTTGTGGTTCTGCATTTCTGTCATAGGTTATCTCTGAGCCTATGATGTGAAGTGAATATCTCAAATCTCTTTGTTCATATTCAAGAACACCTGTTACTTGAACTTGAGAAGATGCCTCAATCCACGCATTTGTTGAAGAATGAATGGTTATGTGCATTTGATGTTCTGAATTTCCATATGTAGGATGGTCTCCTAGATATGCGGAGTTGAATGTAGTTGACGGATTTAATGTCTCTGAAACAAAACCGGTTAATTGGATCGTTTTTCCAAGATACTCTGCAGGTTCTCTTGCCACGTCTGCTATACCCAAAGAAGTAATTTCGGGAAGGTCATCTGCAGACCAGCGGACTGCCCCCGCACCAAGAGCCTGCAACCAAAGTCTTCCTTCGTATTCGATAACATCTCCCATAGCAGTTATGACCGTTCCAAGAACCGGTAACTCTTCTGCCCTGTACCATCTAACTTCAACTACTCCTGTTGAATCTTGGATAATCAAATCAGTTCTATCTTCACCCTGACCGTACGGGTCTTCAACCCATGAAAGAAGAACGCCTTCGACGTTAACAACTTCATTATTGAATTCCACCATTTCAGATGCTGTAATGGTTTCAGGTTCCCTCATCATAGCATACCAATTCATAGCAGCTACGAGGAATAAAGCAATAGCAAACATTGCCCATAATTTCTGCCCTCTTAGTTGTGGGTCAGTCTCAGTCAAGGAATTGATGAACCGGCTAAGGGAATCGGCCATGATTCTTCCTAGCGTAAGGAGGGGATATCTCTTGCGGCTTGAATTGTTGAAATTTTTTTATCAATTTAGGAAAATAGGTAATTAATTCAAAAGGGATGATGTTGCCCGCAAGACTGATGAAAAACCGTGATAGGGTAATTCGGGACTCTGTTCACAAGGATATTCTGGTGAAATCTAGTCACTCATCGATTATCGATACAAAAGAGTTCCAAAGACTCAGGCATATCAGGCAACTTGCAACCTGTGAGTTTGTTTTTCCTAATGCTACTCACAACCGTTTTTCTCATTCTTTGGGAGCTTACCACTTAGCAAGTGAACTTGTTAAATCTCTTCAGAATTTCCAACCTGGAATAATATCAGAATCTGATGGAGAACTTGTTGTACTTGGTGCTCTGTTACACGACATTGGTCACCCGCCACTTTCACACTCCCTTGAGAGACCAGATGTATTTGCTACATTCCACTCACACGAACACTGGGGCAAATTGATTCTCGATTCCAAAGAAACTGAAATCGGCGTGGCTATTAGAGAATTATTGGGTGAAGAGAAATTGCAGAGATTCTTTGCAATTTTGCGAGGAGATAATTCCCATGACGGCGTTGAAATACCTCCTTTCATGAAAGAAATAATTTCCAGCCAGTTAGATGTAGATAGAATGGACTATCTTTTACGAGATCAAATGTTTACTGGAGCACAGATTGGTGGCTTTGACATCCAACGAGTAATTCGTTCCATGAGGGTAGGTGAAGATGGATATTTTTACATTAAAAATTGGGGACTTCCATCTATTGAATCATACCTCGTAACAAGGTATCACATGTACATGCAGGTATATTATCACAAAGTGAATATGCTGACCCAAGAATACCTAATTAGGTTGCTAAAAAGGGTTAAACAATTGTCAGAAAAAGGAGATTTAGATGTTGGAGCGGACTTGCATGCAATGTTATTCGATGAAAATTTAAGCGTTCAACAATATTGTAGTTTAAACGATTCAAACATAATGGTTAATCTCTCAGTTTGGTCTAATTCAAACGACGAAATTTTATCTTCACTTGCTTCAAAACTTCTCTCAAGGTCTAATTATCACAAATCACTAAGAATCGATTCCCTAACAATAGAAATGCTTGATTCGGTTGAAGATTCACTCGCTACCTTCCTTGAAGAAAGAGGAGTGGATTCCTCAAATGATATGATGGTTGCAAGAATATCAAAGAAAGGCTATCTGCCGTACAAAGAGGGGATTAAACTCGAAAATGGTCTTGATGTTGCTCATCACTCTGCCTTGATCGAGGCAATCTCAAAATCCCAAGAAAGAGCTTTGATTTACGTTCCTGAATCAATCAGAGATGAAGCCGAAAAGTTCGTCAGAGAATGGGTAAAACCAAGTCAATCATCTCTCTCTAACTTCTAACTTTTCATTAGACAATTCTTTGAACTATGGTCTGTGGCAAGGAATTATCGGGCCTGTAGCTTAGTTGGTTAGAGTCCCCGGCTCATAACCGGGTGGTCAGGGGTTCAAGTCCCTTCGGGCCCACTAAATTTTTGGATTTTTCAGTTCGTTAGAAGAACCTCATAAGACCTATTTTTTGAATGCAGTATCCCAAAACGGTTATGAGGTAGGGCAAGGTGGATTGTCTTGGTTGGTATTATGCAAAGACTTGGCAAGGCTTTTGGAATCATTGCTCTTTATCTATGTTCTATGCTTTTGGTAGTTTCTCCTGTTCAAGCGCAAGTTTCGCCTTTCGCTGCAGTGAGTATCACTTGCGCTCCAGCGAGTTTAGACATAGCGGTAAACCCTGGTTCAACTTATACTGCTTTCACAACATGTACTGTCACCAACCCAACAGCATGGACTGAAAAAGTCGAGATTCAAGTACAAGCCAGTGGACTGACCGCTGGTTATCCGGGCTCAATCTACATCGGAAGCGGAGCGGAAACTGATGTACAAATTGTACTGAGGGCTCAACCGTACATGCCTATGGTGAGCCTGCAGGTTTCAGTCACGGGTACAGTAACGGAATTGAACAGTGCCCCACCACCAAACACCGCAACATCTACATCATCCTTGATTGCAAACGTACAACAATACTCTCTGATACAGGTAGAGGCAGTAGAGCCATTCGTACAACTTCTTCCAAAGACTGACAAGATCTTCGAATTCAAGGTGTACAACCTAGGTAACCAAATAGATTTCATCAAGGTAGGAATAACTGACAACTCAAGGGCACAACTTGACGATGCAGGATTTACAACAAACCTTCCAACAGTCAAGCCTCAGATTGAAAACACTCCTACAGGACAGAACGTCAGAGTTATGATCAGAACACCGAAAGAACAAGGATGGGCTGATGATTACTACACTCTAGACTTCTATGCAGAATCTGAGTTTGCATGTGCAAACGGAGCATGTAACAGAGAATCACAGATGATTACAATTTACGTCCGTGGATTCTATCTGCCAGGATTCGAAATGATTCCTACAGTATCAATGCTAGCATTGGCTGCTGCAATAGCTGGAAGAAATATGATACGTAACGATGATGAAGAGGAAGAGGGTGTTCCCCAAATCTTCGATTCCGCGCCGGGTCTGTAACTGGTTGTTTGAATTAGGTCACAGAAATGGCCGATTTTAATGCAATTGAGCGTTGCATTGATATGTCATAGACTGTAAGCATTATCATAAAGGTGAGTTAATGGGTGGTTTACTAGACAAAGCAAACGCAACATCACAACAAGAGTCAGCTGTTGAACCAGTCAAATCTGATGACTCTAAACCTACCCAACCTAAATCAGATAGCAGTAAGATTGTTGGTGTCGTTGCCTCATCAAAAACATCTCCCGAACCAATTTCAGAAGGTCCAGACTATCTTATGATTGGAACAGGAGTTCTACTGCTTGTTGGTCTAATCCTATCACTTCAGGGCGGTTTAGTACCAAAGGTTGTAACTCTAGCAGTTCTTCTTGGCTCTGGAGTAACTACTTTCTTTTCAGGGCAGATGAAAGATAACATTGAACCTCTAAAGGTAATTGGAGTTTCAATCCTTGCAATTTTATTCTTTGTAGGTCCAATGGCTGTTGGTTTATTTGTAGGAGATGGCACAAGTGTTGGTATCGGCGAAATCGAGTTGCGTGAGGATTCAAACACGATTGCATTCAAGGCAAGAGGTTCCTTTGGAACAGCTTACGCTTCGATAGTTGTTGATAATGGTACAGGGTCCGAAGATCTATTGTGGGAGGAGGAAAAGAGAATGACAAGTGACTCAGCATCCTTTATTGTTCCAATTGATGATATCTTTGTAGGTAATGCTTGGGACAACAACGGTCAAGAGCAACGAGTTTACAATATAGTTGTTAACGATGGCAAGAATAGTGAGTCAAAAGTTCCAATCAACGCTAGGTATCTAACTAGACAAGTTACTGATACTGGTTTCAAATTGACTCCAATTTTTGAGACAAGTAATAATGGCGAAACTACTGAAACGACCTTTGAAGGATTCAGCATGCAGGTTTTGTTTGGAGTTCTTCCTGATTCACATGAACATCTTGATGGAGCCTCTCACACAGATACTCAAGGATTTATTCCCGTGTTTGGCGATTATTCAATCGACATAGAAGTTAGCAAAGGTTCAGAATCATGGAATCACCCAAAGATGACTATTTCGGGTGACACCGTTGGCTGGACTGGGAAATCATCAGGTCCTGCAAGTCCTGATGGCTGGATTGCATTATCTGGAAACGCAAATGATCAGTATCATGGTCAATACCTAGCCGCAGATGGACCAGGATTCGACTACTCTGATGGTTGCTGGACATTCACTGTAACTGTTACTCACACAACCCACATTGGAGAATCTGTGCTGGTTGATGATGATGTAAGTTGGGACTTGGACTTCGAGGACAGGGATACAGAATACAATGCAGAAGTTTGCTGATAATATATCAATAGTTTACTACACATTCAATGTGCTTTACTCAGTATTCGTAATCCACGAATCTTGATTTAATCAAATCACATCAAAGATTGTCTACACAGGTATTTCCATTATCATTGGAATTAGTTCCATCTGGGCAAGTTGTATTGCTCCAGGTGACACCGTTGAATCCAACATTAGTTAGGATAGCACCAGACAGGTTGACGTTTGTCAAGTCGGCATTTGTCATGAAACCATCAGTCAAGTTAGTGTTTACCAGAGAGGCATTCGTGAGATCAGCATTACCAAGAACAGCACCAATTAGATCTGCATTATTTAAGTTGGCAAAATACAAATTTGCTCCATCTAATCTAGCAAAGTTTAGTTTGGCGCCACTTAGATTAACAAGATTCAACTGTGTGCTAGACAGGCTGGAATATGATAGGTTGGCTCCGCTTAGTTCAGCTCCTGTTAGGTCTACAAAGTTAAGGTCCATATATGCCCAATTAACAGTTTGGTTCGCCCAATCAATCTCATCAATCAACTCAGCAATTGTATTGTTCAAATCGTATTCTAGAGATACTAGGTGGGATTGGGTTTGATTTAATTGTGTCAATAAATCCTCATTGCTTGAATTAAGGTTCTCTAATTCGACTATCAGAGAAGAAATCATAGATTGACTAGAGGAAACATTGGCTTGAATTCCAATGATAGTTTCTAATAGATTCAGATAATCATCTGCGCTGGATGTATTCATTTCTTCTAAGGCTTCTTGGATTTGAGCATTAAACAGTAATTGTTCATTCAAAGCATTGTTCATCAATTCTTGCTGTTCTTCTAAATTCGAGATCTGTTGGTCAATACTTGAACTATCAAAATCCTCTCCGCCAATGCACCCTGCTAGAGATGATACAACAATCAGCAGGGAAAACATAACTGCTTTTGCTCTCTTCATGAGCATCGTATATCTTAATCAGTTTTCAAATATTCCCAAACCAGTGGGTTCCCATTTATCGGGCATGGGTTATTTGAACTAATTTGCTCTATTGTATAGGTGTGAGAATTACCAGATCATCAACTGAATTACTTATCTCAATGATCACTTTAACGTGAGTATGAGTTGTGTCACAGTTGCCCCATTGATTATCTACTATCGTAATTGTATCACCGTCTTGTGGCGAGTCTTCATCTGCTCCATTGAATATTGCCCCTCCCTCAATAAATGTACCATCGCCATTTGCATCCATACAGTATGCATGTACGTACCAATTGGAACCCCATTGTATATCGCTATTCCAATTTGACCAGTCTGCGGTATCTGAAATTGTGATGGTAGCAACATTTTCTCCAGTGCTTGCAGAAATTGTATCGCTGTGATCACTCACGGTGAATGTTGGAGTACCTGGACAGGAAGAACCTGAATTTCCCATTATCCAATCTATATCTGACTGTGGGATTGATAATGCCTGATATAGTTCACTTTGGGCTCTGTATGGGTCCGCTATTCTATATCCCTCTGAGATGTCTATTGGTGTGACAATTGGAATGATTGTTTTTGCACCAGAATCATCTTCAGCAATGACAGAGAATGACTTTTGTGCAATTAGTCCACAAGGAAGTGGATCTACATCATTGTATTCCCTCCAATTTGTAATTCGCGTAATGGATATTCCATTTTCAAGAGGTAATTCGAAGTATCCGCTAACAGTATTACCATCGGTAAGTTGTGTTGATGATCCTGAGACTGCCCCAGAATCGCTTGGAAGGGTAATATCTGAAATACCATCTAAATCATGGTCGATGCCTACAGAAGCAATTGTTCCATCCAGATCATAAGCAAACCAATCGAGTAACAAGGCAAATGACATTGTTCCATCTCCATCATCTATCAATCTTGACATTGTATCCCCCCCATCTGTACTCCATACCTTAGCACTTAGGACAGGAGGAGTGTTTAGGATGACATTAGCATTAGAGCCACCAATATCTACCACTTCCCATCCTGTTGACATGCAAGCTTGGAAATTAACCTCATCTTCAACATAGTAAAGACGTCCTAGTGTGCTGGAGTCACATGTAGGCAGATCACTTGATGCAGGAACATAGTATGTAGGCCAATCATCTAATGATTCTCCTAATATTACATCGTCACCTTCTGAGGTTTCTACATCTGTATTTCCTATACATCCTGACATTGGAAACAAACTTACAAGCACTAGCATCAACAAAACTTTAATTCGCATATTTGCTAATTCATCAGAAGGCAATTAAACAATTCCGTTAGATAGTGGTATTCACATATTCCGGGTGTAATTCTTGAAATAAATGGATATGAGTTCTTTGAAACTAAAAAAACTTTGATTATTCTGAATCATCTTCAACTGCAACAGAACCATCATCTTCTTCGGCAGAATCATCAGTTTCTTCTTCCAAGTTTGAAACTTCAGACTCATTAATTTCTTGAGCATATTCCTTCTCATCCATCTTCTGGTTTTTTGCAACAAGTGCCAATCCTATCACCAATGCTCCTCCTGCAATAAAGAAGGCAATCCAAGGAGTTGAACCTTCTTCTTCAGGCGAGCTGAATGATACCACCGAGGATGTAGGGCTTTCAGTTGTGATTAAATCAACATAGTCTTCAAGTCCTGATGGTGTCAAAACGCTACAGGAGATCTGTGCATCTTCTTGGTACTGGAACCTCCATGTGAAAGGAATCTCTAGGGATTCGCCTGGCTTCATTGTTCCATAGAAACTGCTTTGGATATATCCTCCAATATCAGCGGAATCATTTCCTACATAGCACTCGAAAACTGGATTAATTGCTTCAGCATCTCCTACGTTTGAAATTGACAAATTGACTCCCAAAGGTTTGTTAACTTCTGCCACAGATTTTGATGGTGTAATAGCATCAACAACAATTACTGGAAGAGATACATTTGCCCACATTACTGAATTAGGCGTAGTCGAGACTTGAGTTGTGAATTCACCCCACCCGCTGCTTACTTTTACTTCGATTGTAGCCTCTTCTGATGAGTATACTCCATCACCGTCTTGCCATTCTACAATTCTGACCCAATCACCGGTATTATCTGAGAATGATGCCCCTGTGTAGTCTCCATTATCGCTGGAAATCAGCACCTTTTGATTACTTGCTGGATAGTATCCAAGTCCGTTGGCTTTGATTTCTGCTCCAGCGATATTTGTCTTTACAATTCTTTCACTTACCAATCGAATCCAGTTGTCGACCATTCCACCAGTTCCCTGATTGTTATTGTAAGTGATTAGACCTTGGTCCCTTACAATAATGTCTTCGTCAGTTCTTGAACCAATGATGACAGAGTCAGAAATTGTCATTTCACCATCAGTTGAAACTTCTACAGGTGCGGATCCTGTTAATGATGTACTGGCAATTTGACAAACTCCGTTACAATTTATATCGGCGCCGAAAATATTTGAGTCAGCAACCCAAAACATTCCGTTATTTTGTATTGTAAAGGAAGATTCCATCCACTGTTGGAAAGCACCGTTGTTAATTGTTACCTCGTGCGGTTGGAAATAGATACTTTCAGAGTTGTCAGTCAATATCTGAAATTTATCTACTGTAAGATAGAAAGGAGCGATGTGAGTCATATCAATATCTATTGATGAGTCACTCAAATTTACACTAAAGTCAACATAATCTCCTGTAATATTTGTCTCGGTAATATTTTGCACGGTTGCATTTACGGTAATCGTTTCGTTTACTGCGCTCACAAAGATTACCCTTAGAGTACCAATTCCAGATAGTCCAGATGTATCCAATGAGACAGAGGAATCAGTATACAATTGGAGATGGGAGTTAACGTCCTGCCCTGTTAATCCTCCATTTACCAATTCTAGTCTTGAGCCTTCGTCTACTGTAATCGTAACTCCTTGACTTACACTGACTTCTTGGTCGATAACTAAGGTGGCTCCATTTGTAACAACCATATCTTCGCTTATCGTTGAAGAGGCATATGTTGAACTTTCACTAATTTCTTCGGCTGAAGTCATTGTAGAGAATGATGATGCAGATAATACAATCAGCATGATAAGGGCAGCAATTCTTTGCTTTTGCATGGGTGGACCAGAAGCAAGTAGGAAATATACTATTCTCCGAATTTACCATTCAATATGGAACATCTTTCCATCCAATCTTGTACCCTAGGATGTTGAATAATCTATGGATTATAGGGGTTAATACCAGCAAAACAAGAATTGGAATCAGAGCAGAATTGCTAGAATGCTCGAATGCACCTAGACAAAGGTAACCAAATGCAAATGTGAATACTGCAAAAGGCAAGGTGTCCAATAACGGGTCCTTGCTAGATGTTTCGCCCTCTCTTTTCAATCCCTTTCTTCTTTTGAAAAATGATCCAGTCATATCTCCAAGTAATGCAGTGAATCCAAGGAAGGTTCCGATACAAAAGGCAACTGTGAATTCGCTTGTTGAACCAAGAAGTGAGGACTCCCACCCTTGAATTGGGTCAATGAAAATATTACTATCATCAGAGGAAAGAATTACCTGAAGGTAACACAATAATCCAGATGTCAGTGAACCTCCTATCAAACCGTTCCAGGTTTTACCATCACCAAACAATCTATTTCCATCCCATGCAACTCTTCCTCCGTCTATCGGCCATGGACCATAGCCGGTTTTTGGTAGCCATTTTCCCCATAGCATTGCAAATGTATTAATCAAAAATCCAGGTAAGTAAATCCATAAAACGGTGAGCACCCCTACATAGATTGGTAAATTATCAAGACTGCTCATGATTAGTCTAAACCAATTTAGTAATTTAATCTTCATCATGAGGTTAAAGAAAATCAACAAACATGTTTATTGAATTAAATTTCCTAAACTCAAATATGGCAACTAATGTCCTAGTCATCGGCTCTGGAGGAAGAGAGCACGCATTGTGTGCGGGCTTGGTATCAAGTCCCACTATTGGAAAACTATTCTGTTCACCTGGAAATGCAGGCACTGCTTCGATAGCAACTAATGTTAAACTAGATATTGGGGACCATGAATCAGTCATTCAATACTGCAAAAGTCATGAAATTAGACTTGTCGTAGTTGGTCCGGAAGCACCTCTTTGTGACGGGATTTCAGATTCTTTGATGGGAGCTGGAATAAACTCATTTGGACCAGAATCTTATTTGGCTAATCTAGAAGGCTCGAAAGCATTCGCTAAGGAAATTATGACAAAAGCAGGAGTTCCTACCGCTAGAGTTGAGAGAATTGAAGCTGGCTCTGACATTAACCGAGTTTTAGATGAATTTTCAGATAACCCATGGGTGATTAAACGGGATGTGCTTGCAGGTGGAAAAGGAGTTGTTGTCACTGAGAACCGTCAAGAAGCAATTGAATTCATTCAATATTCAATAGAATCAGACGGATATGTTCTGCTCGAATCATTCCTCTCTGGGGAAGAGGCAAGCATGCTTGTTGTAATGGATAAGGAATCTTTCCTTTGTCTACCTGCAAGTCAAGATCACAAGAGAGTTGGAAATGGCGATACTGGTCTTAACACGGGAGGAATGGGAGCATATTGTCCTGCTCCTGTTGTTACTGAGGAGGTATTTTCTAAGGTCGAAGATAGAATTGTAAAACCAATGCATCAATTCTTTTCAACCCTTGATGTCCCTTACAGAGGAGTATTGTATGTTGGTTTAATGATCGATGAAAATGGTGATCCAAGTGTAGTGGAGTTCAATGTGAGATTTGGAGACCCAGAGTGTCAAGTTACGATACCTTTGATAGATGCGGATCTTGTTAAACTATTCACTGCTGCTTGTGAGGATAATTTGAATTCAGTAGATGTGGATTTTCACAATCAAAGTGCGATTTGTGTGGTACTCGCAAGCGAGGGTTACCCAACTTCACCAATCAAAGGAAGAATCGTAGAAGGCATAATCTCCGGATTCGGCACGCCAGGATTGAATTCAACATGGATAAATCCGGCTGGATTGTCCTTCGGAGAAAAAGGAGAATTGATTGCCTCAGGGGGCAGAGTTCTGACCTGTACTGCAATGATGGATAACTTAGATTTAGCAAGGGATTCAGCCTATCGAAAACTTTCAGAATTGAGGCTAGAGGGAGCCCATTACAGAACCGATATAGGGCACAGGGCTTTCTAACTCGTATTTTGGGTATCTAAACGGGGTATTGAGAACCAATTCATTGGTATCCTCTCCCCGTCATCATTAAAAGAGGTTCTAAAGTGGCGAAGGCGTTCAGCCTTCAGGCTGGACCTTAAACGAAAGAGGGAAAGCAAATGAGTGAAACAGAAAACACAAACAGTTCCTCGCCAAATGCATGGTTGGGCCTCCTTATGGCGCCAATCGCAGTTCTTCTGGCGATACTTGCTGATGTAATCGCAGGCTTCGGTCTGCTGGATAATAATGATGGATTGACATCGATCGCTATGGTCGGTGTTGCAGGAATGTTGGCAACATTGCCAAGAATCCTAAAGTCTGAAGGCATTGTTAACACTGATGATAGCACTCTATCCCTCGGAATGCTAGCATTATCTCTTATCATTGCTATCGTATTGGATTCAGCTGGGGTTGTTAACTCCCTGGTTGCTATGACATTCTTCGTAGTAATGTTCTTTGGTCATCTTTATCAAATTTCATCGAAGTATGAGATGGCGTCCATTTTGACTTTTGCAGCAATAGGATTCCATTTCGCAATGGTTGCTAGTAGCTATGTTGCCAACCAATTCCCTGCTCAATACGAAGTAGGTGGACAACTTCTAACCGAAAGTGATACTATGGCTTTTGTAAGAGAAGCAGTAGGTTACACCTTCTTTACATGGTGGACTATTATTGGCTTGGTGGGTGTACTTTTCAGTGCACTAGCAAGAGGCATGCTGAATCCTGCAAGCGAAAATGGCTGGTTCAAGTACATGAACGAAAAGGGTCTTTCAAAATCCCACATGCCGCTATTTGCTGGTGTGACAGTCTGGATTTTTGCTCACGCCATGTCGTTCTACTCATTCCATATCGGAACACCTGATGACAAACTCGGTTTGACGATGCTAGATGATGTGACAGGTTACATTGGATGGTGGCAACCAGCAATTGTTGGTATTTTTGCTATGTTCGTTGTCGGTATGGTTGCAGAGCGCTGGTTCACTAGAGCAATGATTGTATCTTCGTTGTTTGTAATGTATCAAATAACAACACTATTCGATTCAGGATTAATAGAAAGTGAACAACTTCAAGGTGCCTGGGGTCCAGTTCTGTGGCTTGGTTTGACCTTCTTCGTTGGTCTCGGTATTTCCTTGATAGCTAACAATGAAAACTATGGTCAATGGGCTATCCGTGAGGAAATCAAGCCAAGTAAAGCAAAACAATTCTGGAGTGAATACTGGGCTCAAATCCTTATTGGGTTTGCAGTTTTCTTTGGATTCATCATCAGAATCAACTGGTACGCCCTACCTTCAATGAACGCAATTGGCGTTGGTGGCTGGGACATGACCGGAGGTTCTGACCCATGGTACATGAAGAGAGTTGTAGATTACATCCTTGCAGAAAATGCACACTTGATATTTGATGCAGACAGATTTTATCCTGCAGGTGGTATCAACCCTCGTCCTCCTTTGTTCACATGGTCTATGGCATTGGGTGCAATGGCTCTCAAGCCTTTCCTAAACAATCCTGATGATGCAGTCTGGTTTGCAATGCTAGGATTGCCAGCAGTTTATGGTGCTTTGACAGTACTTCCAATTGCAGCAATGGCTAAGGATCACTTTGGCAAATCTGCCGGTGTTGTTGCTGCTTGGTTGATTGCACTGATGCCAGGTCACATCACCCATTCCACCTGGGCACTTGCTGACCACGACGCATTCGTAATGCTCTTCATCTCTTGTGGATTCATGTATTATTTCAGAGCACTAAAAACTGCAGGAAATGATAGATTGACTTCAAGAATACAGCCTTCACTGTCTGGAATCTTTTCTGCTTTTGGAGATGTAATGAAACAAAAGGGTAATGCCGTTGCAAATGCGAGTTTAGCAGGTGCAGCTTTCGGTGTTGTTGCTCTTGGTTGGAAGGGATTCGTTGTAGGACCGTCCATTCTGTTCCTTGCATACTTTGCACAAGTTTCTCTTAACTTGTTTAGAAAGAAAGACAGTACAACTTTGAACGTAATTTTCCTAACTATGCTTACTACAATTTTCTTGATGGTTCTCCCGTTCTACGGACATCCACAGTTCAATCTAATTTTGAACAGCACCGGTCTTCAACCACTGATTTTCGTTGCTGTGTTCGTATTGTTCACGACTTTCATTACCACTGGTTACAGAGACAAGCCTTGGTTGATGGTTCTTGGTGGTCTAGTGACTGCATTTGCAACATTCCTGATTATTCTTTACGTTGCTAAGATTACTAACTTCTCTAGCGCTTGGGATACCCTATTCACAGGAAGCGGTTACTTCTCTAAGACGAAGATTTTCGGAACGGTTGCTGAAGCAAACGCTCCTGATCGAGGAAGATTATTCGCATCTTTTGGTCCTATTGTCTTTATCCTCGCCTTGTGCATGGGTGCAATCGGAATCTGGAGAGGACTTGCTCAGAAGAACCAAATCTCACTTGCAATGGGTGTTTGGGTAATCACTGCTACTTACATGTCTTGGACAGCGGCAAGATTCATTTTCAATGCAACACCTGCTATGGCAGTTCTTGGTGCCTGGGGAATTATGGCACTTTGGGATGCTAGCGGTGCTAAGGATCTTCCAGGAAAGTGGAGGAGAATGGGAATCAGAACTCCAAAAGATAGATTCGACGGCGCAAGAAAAGTCGTTTGGAAGAATCCTCAGTTCCTTGCAATTTCTCTTGTTCTGATTATGTTAATTGGTCAACACGCAACTTACGGTCTAGACGCCGCAATCCCAGCATCAAACTCTGAAGAGACAGAACTTGACGAGGAATTATTCAACGTGGTTCCATCTATCCTAAGATGGGATGAACTTGGTGGATTTTCGATTCTAGATGGTGGTGACTATCAATCAAAGAATGGCAAGAGGTATCTTGGTTCGTTCGGTTCAGGATTCAATGACCAAGGTTGGAATCAAGCCTATGAATGGCTTGCTGAGCAAGATGAAAATGATTCATTTTCAGAAAAACCAGCATTTGTGTCATGGTGGGACTACGGTTTCCAGGCGTTAGAAACTGGTGAACATCCATCAGTATCTGATAACTTCCAGTCCGGTATTCCTGCAACTGGTAACATGCTTCTTGCAAGATCTCAAGAAGATTTGATTTCTATGTGGGTTTGGCAATTGTCTGAGGGTGACCTCGTTTACAACAACGCTAGAGGAAACGGTTACGAAATGACTGCTCCATTCATGAGTGTTATTGGAAAGTATCTCAACGATGAACAAGCAGCAGAGTTCGAAATGATTCAAGAGGGATCTGTGGAATTAAAGCAAGATGTTGTTGACCGCTCTTTCCAGGTATTCAAGACAAACAGAGATACTGTCCTTGCAAAGGGTTACCACATGGATGCTAACGGAATAGTTGACGTAACTCAAGAATATTACAGAGTTTACAAGAGTGGAGAGATACTCCCTTGTGTAGTATCAACTGGAGTCGATTGTGCGGGTACAGACTATGTTAGCGAAACTGCTGCTGAGAGCACTTTTGTCAACAATGTCCGTTCTTCAGGAGACACTGTTGAAGAAGTCACTCACTACATAATCGGTGACTACTGGTACACGGCTGACATGATTGAAGAATACGAATCTGTTTCTACTTCCATTCACAGAAAGAACGCAAAACTAGGTCTTGCTGTCCAACTATTTACATCAGTACTAGATACAAATGAGTTAGTCAACATGTATGATGACTTAATTAACCTTGAAATTTACACAGTTCAAGATTACGAAGGAGCACCTGGTGAGACTATCACTAGAGAACACGAGATTAGATACTTTGCTGTTGACAACAGATTGTACCCACAAGCAGGTAGATACACAGCTGATAGAAATTACAACTCTGGTCAACCAATGGGGATTTTCGCTGCTCCAACAATCCTTTCAGGGCAAGATGTATCCACTTTCATGACTGAAGTTTACGAGACTTCTAGAGGATCATTCCAAGACGAAATGACTCGTGAAGAAGTTGATGAAGCAATCCGTCAAGATGTTCTAAATCAACAAGCTGGTGCAGACATTGACCCTATTCAGGTTTCTGATGTTAGGGTCGACCACACTAGCGAGTTCTTCAAAACCATGGTTGCAAGAACATATGTTGGTTACGGAGCATCTTCTTTAGGAATTGATCAGGGTTCAAACCCACAACCTGCTCAACACTTTGGTCAATCAGGATCTCCTGGTTCAATTCTAACAAACGCTCTTCCTCTACCTGGAGCCATGATGAATCATTTCGTCATCTCTAACTGGTATGAAGGCGAGGATCCTGACCAAGGATTCCAAAATGCAAACACATTAGTTAAGATACTGAAGTACTACTCAGGAGCAGAAATTTCTGGTCAAGTAACCTTCGAGGACAATGATCAGCCTCTTTCCAACGTTAGACTGTTGGTTGAGAGAGATGCATTCTCTGGGGAAGATCCTCAAGACAACGACGAAGAGACCTACTGGGTCCCAATCGGCTTTGTTGACACAGATGAAAACGGTGAATGGTCCTTCATGGCTCCAGCAGGGCACATCAGAATTTCTGCTTACGTTGGAGAGTATGAACCAACAAGAGCACAAGATGCAATTGTTGATGGTTCCTTCGCAGAAAACCTAGCAGATATTCTAGAGGAGACAAACACGGATAGACAAACTAACGAAATTACTGCGCTTCTTGGTAACGTAGCAAACATGACGTGGGTCGGAGAATCGCACATGAATGTAACAGGAGACCAAGCAAACAGGCTGGTTGATGTTACTGAAGACCTTGACTTAGTTGTCGAATCCAGTGGTGTTAGCGGTATGGTCACATGGACAGGAGATGAATTGTTCAACGGAGATGCTCTAGTCGATACTGACTTCATCCTAAGAGACATTTACTCAATGGATCAAAATTTCACACTAACCACAACCAGTGGTGAGTTTACTACAGATGAGCAAAGAATCTTACAAGGTACAGGTCAAGTTGAATTTACAGAAGATGGCTTCTTCCAATCTGAAGGAGTTGCTACTGTGACAGATTTCACAGGTAACTACACAAGAGAAATTATTGCTAACAGAATATTTACTGATAATGGTACATGGATTGGTGCCGGAGAAATACTAGCTAATTGGATTGATTTCAGTTCTATCGATGAAAGCTACAACTCCGCTGACGATGTTCCATCTTGTGAAGAAAACAATACAGTTATGCCAGAAAATATGAGTCTTTGTAAGTTCGAAGATGTTGACGATACCTACCTATTTGACGGCGAGATTATCGCAAACGGTAAGGTTACAACATCAGTTTTGACCACACTAAACAGAGAACTTGTTGGAGAATCTATTGAAGGCAGTGGTATCTTTGAAGGAATAGGTACTGTTAACGGTACAGGTACATTCAGAGGTATTGGTCACTTCTCTGGTGACATGGTAAAACCAGGTTCATTCTACATTACAGGTTTGATGCCAGGTGTTTACAACATGGTTGCGCAACTAGATAACGGAAAGGAAGTTCTTCTCCCTGACCCAGTAGAGGTTGGAATTTCCTCTTCTTATGATTTGGAAATGACGATTCCAGGTTCAATATTCGCTGATGAATTATTAGACTTCAACAACGAAGGAATTGGAAACATGACTATTGAGGTAGTTGACAACATTTTGGGCGAAGGAGAAGCGATTATTATCACTACAAATGAAAACGGAACTTTCGAATATGGTCCTCTTTCAAAGGGTGATTATTACTACAGAGTTGACCTTGACTCAGATGGATGGTATGAAATGAACAACAGCTTCTTTGTAGGTGACGAGTCTACAAATATTACTCTAAACAACATGGCTGTTCCAACAATGTATGATATGGATATCACTCTAACTTCTCCAGTTGGTACAGAAGGACAAGCAGTTGATTTGGCTAACAGAGTTCTAACATTCACCAACGATGATCCATTGTTGCCTCCAATTAATGCAACCTCTGATTCATCTGGAAATGTCTACATTGAACTACCTCTAGGTATGTACACTGTTTCTGACGAGAACGATGAGGATTACATCCTCTTCGAGAGACTGGAAGTCATTGATGATGACCAAATTTTGACCTATTCATATCAAGTTTCTGTTTGGGTAAACGGTACATTGAGAAGTCCTAATGCTGCGCAAGGTGGAGCTGATTATCCTTCTTTCTTAGAGTCTCCAGATGAGGCCAAGTTAGAACAATCTGTACCTGCACCTAACTTGATGGTGAACATGGATAACCAAGATTTCCACTTCGAAGCAATTACTGATGAAAATGGAACGTTTGCGTTCAGACTTCCTGTAGGACAAACGTTCTACATGACTGCAGCAAGCGTTGTTTCATGGGGTCATGATGATGTAATCGTCGTCACAGAAGGAATGGATGACCTAGGAATTGAATATCTTGAGCCACTATACGTTATTGCTGGATCATTATATCACGTTGATAATTCTACAAACTGGGATTCATTGATTCCTGGATTTGAGTCAATTGAGATTACTGCAACATCTGATGACGGTACAGTTTGGACCACAGGTTCTACTGATACTGGTACATATGTTATGAGAGTAACAGAAGGAGACTGGACAGTTACTATTGGCGATGAAGCATATGCTGCAAACACAATTTCTGATTATGAAGTAGTCAACGAGGATGGACAGGAAAACCCTGATTCTGCTGATTTCTACCTAAACCCAGGTAATAAATCTGCAATTCTCAACGTCTTCTCTAACTCAGGAGATGACGCAGAATTTGCTAACGGAACAGCAGTTAATCCTGAATTTAGTTTAGTTCCAATCACAGTTCATGGACAAACATACAATATCACTGCTAGTGACTACACTAGTGATGGAGTTGTAGAGGTAGACTTAGCACCTGGTGCATATTATGTT
>CAXAGT010000002.1:0-66326 GCA_963968885.1 uncultured Candidatus Poseidoniales archaeon
TCATACATCGCATTACCACTACCGGCAGGTGCTGCTGCTTGTGCAGGCGCTGCCGTCGCGGCGGACGCTAATCCAAGTTGTGCAGCATTTTGCTGCGCATAAGCCCTGGCTGTATCCTCTGGGTATCCTTGAGCAATTAATTGTTGAACGTATTGTTCTACTGGGTCTAGTTGAGCAGCTCCGAATCCGGCTCCAGCAAGATCAACGAAGTCCTTTTCATCACTTGATCCGCCTCTCAAGAAGAACAGAATAATACCAACAAGCAGTAATCCACCGATAACAGCGATTATTGTAATGATGCTACCGCTCAAACCACCTTCGCCTTCATTTCCATCACCTGTTGTTGCTGGTGGGGTCCATTCGCCAGTATCTGGATCGTAGGTCCAAACTCCTTCCCAAACACATTCTCCATCAACGATAACAAACTCTCCGCCTGCTTCAATAGCAGCAGCATCTGCTTGCAATCCTTGACATGCAGGTAATTGCAGTGAAATGAACTTGATAGTTACCCATCTTTCACCTCTGCCATCAGCTGGGTCCTCTTCGTAGATCTTGATGTAAACGTTTTGAGATTGGCTGACGTTGGAGTAGAATCCATCCATATCTAAAGTCAACTCAAACGAATCTCCATCGCTTAGACCGTCGGTCGTCTTAGCCCAAATTCCCTCTTGTTGGTACGTATACTTGTCAAGTGGGTTTGCATTGAAGTTATCTTGGTCAAACGCAATCTCTACGTAAACATCCTGCTGTGTCTCAGCACCTGAAATTACATTACCTGTGATTGTCAAGGTATCAGAAGTGAATTGTGAACCATTAAGTGTAGTATCAATTTGAACGACTGGTTCTTCATCACCGTATCCTTCAGGCACTACCTCAAAGTAGAATCTGTGCTTATCAGAGAACTTGCCTGCTCCATCGAACACAATTAGCTCCACTCTGATTTGATTTCTTACCTCACCAGTAGAATCAGATGTTACGTTGGAGAAGATGTAGGTCCAGTCTCCGTTTGAAGCTGCACCTTCAGTGAAGGTGTGTCCTTGAAGATCAAAGGAATCATCACCATATGGTGCATCATACAGTACCTTCCATTCATATGTTTCAATTCCAGATCCATCGATTGCATCCTGGTCGGAAGAATCGCTTGCGTCAAAGTTAACTTGGACTGCACCTGTATCATCCATTGTGATTTGGTAAACATCCCATTCTACATCGCTTACTGTCTTTGTGTCAATCTTTTCGATAACATCTTCTTGACCATCTGTAATAACCACAGCTGATGCAGTTGGTCTAAACTCATCTGCATATACGTCGTTGGTTCTTACGTTGACATCAATCGTTCTTGAGTGTCCAGCAGCGTCGTGTAGAATCAATTGAACATTCCACTCAGCATCGGTTCTACATCCTGTTGCTTCTGACAAGTCAATTTGACAGAATGTTGAGGTTACTGTAGCACCAGTTTGTGTGCTCTTACCAGTTGTTGATTCTCCGCTCCAGGTTGTTGGTCCATCCAAAACCCAGTTAGCCGTGAGTGTCTCAGTTGTAGTCGTGGTGTATGCGAAAGTCAATTCTGCATTCGATTTCATGTATCTCAATGCGTATCCACCTGTAGAAGGGTCGATTGCAAGGCTATCGCCGTTAATTGTCAAATCAAGTCCATTTCCAAGTGTTCCAAATCCAGTTGGGTAAGGTGTTACTTGGTAATCCAGCATGTTTCCTAATAGAGGGAATGTACTACTGTCTGCTCTCTGAGAAACAGTAGCGACGTCAATAGTTGAAAGAATCAATCCACCGTTGTAGTAGGAACATACACCAAGAACTGTGTCTTGGTTGTCATCCACATCTGAGATTATTCTTTGGAAGTAACCTCCGTTTTCGCTGTATCCGTTACATACCATTGGAACTGCTGTTGCAGATACAGACTTGGTATTAACAACCGCATTAGCGACTGTAAATCCTTGGAAGGAGGAAACTTCCACATTGTCCATTAATGGATGATATGGATCTTGTAGGTTCATGTCTGCGTATGAGATTGAAGTCTCTGGAGTATCTCTGTTTTGCACATCGATACCAAATGGCAGTCTACCTTCCAATCCTTGGTCAAGACCATAGATTGCTGATCCGTGTGGGGCAAGGTGCATTTGCACAGTACCACCAGCTTGCATGAATCCTTCCAGAATTTGTCTGTTCTGAGTATTTCCTAGTGCCTGGTAGTATCCCTTTCCACCGTCATCGATATCTCTTGCTGCAAGAGATGATTGCCATGGTAGGATAATCTTGTCATAATGAGTCATCCATCCTCCGTCTAGGTATTCGTTCCAATCCTTAATTTCGTAAAGCGTGTATGTCATTCCAAGAATTTCCATGTCGTCCTTGATAGTGTTAACACGAGAAGAATCATCACTCAGAATTGCAATGTCAATCTTGTCGGCAAAGGTTGCGTGGAAGTACCTAACGTTACCTGATTCTGAACCGTCTGAAAGTGTTGCATAGTAACTGATGTTGTATGTGTGCCCATCTTGCCATCCGTTCCACGGAGTGAAGCTAACTTCGACTCTTTCTTGAGAATCAAGTGTTTGACTTGCCCCTGATGTTGTAGAGTGAACATCTGTTGGATTAGCAGAATCTGTGATGTCTTCAACGTTCATGTGGAAGGTGTAATCACCAGCCAATACCCCGTTTGTAGCAAAGAATGACCAATCGTGAGTCAATGAACTGTCGATTGGCAGAGTACATGGGAATGACTCGTCATTCATACAGGACAGAACCTCTGGTCTTCCTAATGAAATGTCAACAGACTCTACACGGAATAGAACTCTTTCGATATTGTTTGCAACTGAGACCTCGTTATCACCAAACCATGGCTTACCGACTGTAGTGTTGTCAAAGAACAACTCAGTTTCTATTCTGTATACACCGGCAGTGAATTCGTGTGATCCAACAATTGTTGAAGCAACTTCTTCAGCATCGACATTTGTTCTAGTAACAGTGTATGTTGCATCTTCAGTAAATGTGAATTCTTCTAGGGTTATGTTGTTGAAACCAACACCAAGGAAACCATCATTCTCACCGTTTCTTCCATCGTCATCGGATTGGAATTCAAAGTTCAAACTAGCTGTTGAGCCAGCCAATGAGATACACTCTCTTGTCCAGTCTAATGAACTAGCAGAAGTTGTGTTTAGGACATATAGGTGGGTAAGGTCAAGCGAAATCGAGGATACAAGTCCATCTGTATTGAAGAAAACGTTGTAGTTACCACCAGTTCCGTCAGTTGTAGAAGGATCTCCGATGAAATCAAGTTCAATCTGGTCAAGTGGCTCGCTTGCGTTGACAAGTCCATCTCCGTTTTCATCGACCTGGCAGGTTCCGTCATCGTTGTAGTCATTCCATTGACCGAATACCACAGCATTGTAGTCAGTTCCATCTCTTGAGAAATCAACGGTTAGAGCGACATAATCGTTTACATCTTCAATGGATGTTCCGTCAACACCGATTGTGTAGAATGTGTCAGCGTAATACTCGAAGTTCAGAGATACGAAATCACCAGACATGCTTGTCAAATCAATATCTGGGATTGTCATTGTTTCGTTTGCCCAGTCATCAGTGTATCCATTATTTGCTGTATCACATGGATGACCGAACCAGTATCCGTGACTGTTGAATATCTTGTCAGTACATGCTGATTCGTCGTAAACTGCTCCTTGTGGGTTACCATCGTCTGAATATCTGTAACCTTCTGAACCACCCTCGAATGTTTCAACACAAACTGCAGAAGGCGTACCACAGTAAACATCGCTAGGTGTAGCAGATGATACTGTTGAGTTGATTTGGAAGTCAACCGGCGTATTACCCCAGTTATTTGTTTGAACTTCTATGTCAAAGATTCCCTCAGCGTACAACTGACCAGGAAGGAAAGTGCTGTAGCCTTCCATTGCAGGGTCGTAAAGGTTGAATGGTGTCAAGTAACCAATCAATTCATCGTTCAGTGGTTGTTCATCCCAAGCGTTGTTGGATATACTTGCAGAAACTCTGTACGTTGTGTCGTTGACTAAGTTAACGCTTGCACTTGTAGTGTATTCTTCTCCTGGTGCAAGGTTGTTGAGGTTGATTTGTACTTGTTGAGTTTGAGGATTGGGGAAGAAAGATGTCGTTTGCTTCCAGATCAGTACATCGTCAACTGCAAACCCGTCTCTTCCACTCCATCTTGATTCATTGCTGTCCGAAGTTGAACCCTCAAATCCTGTTCTAAACCTGAATCGGAGGTCTACTGTCTCACCTGCCCATTGAGATAGGTCAAATGCTCCTAAATCTTGTTCAGTAAAGTTGTCCCATCCATAGTATGTTCCAAACTGCCAAACGCCGTAGTAAACGATGTTCTCAGGCGCTGCTCCGAATTGAGCTTTTGCAACTCTGTCTCCGTCAAATCCTCCCCAAATGGAAGCGCCTGATGGGCATGCTCCATCTAGTCGAGCTTGATTTGGACAGCCGATTACACTCCATCCAGTTTCTACAGAACCTACTTCGACAATAGCAAGGTCATCCCAGACATCTTGAACAATGAATCCTTGACCGTCACTACCACCCAATGCACCAAAACCAAGGTGCCTGAACAAGTCAACGGACATGAATGCCCTGTCTGAACCTGTCAAGTCCACGTCTTCTAGAACCATCGAGTCGTCCCAGTTGTTATCATATCCAGACCAAACATCACCGCTGGAGTTAGTCTTGTAGTTTCCAGCCCACATGAAATCGGTCGGATTGATGTAGTTTGCAGATACATTCGCAGCGTTGTTACCTTCAGTGGTAGCTCCTGTTGATTGATTGGACTCCAAATGCCATTGAGTCGCTCCGTCTATGTATTCATAATATTCCCAAACACATGACGGGCAATTCGTAGAGTCAACATTTCCATCGAAATCGTTGCTGTAAACAGTAGTGTTAGTAGAGTTGGCTTCATCGACTATTTTTAATTCAACATCTAGAGTTGCGGTTTGTCCATTCAGGATATCCATACCAGTATTGGTTACTGTTACATTCAAATCTCTGGTTCCTTCGCCAGCAATTCCGAAAGCACGGTCGACTGGGGTGATTTCCAAACCAGTTACTGACAGGTCTTTGTTGTCCATTTCAACAACGGTAATTGTATCATACTGTCCTTCCCATCCGAAGTTGTCTATCCAACTTCCGAAATCGTAGGATGTGTGCCCAACTGCTAGATCTACTGCAGAAGAGGAGCCACCGGCTAATTGTCCGACAGCAACCATGGAAGGTCTTCTTCCTGCTTGGTAGGAAAGAGGGTTCACGTGACCACCGGATCCATCAGAAAGAGTCACTTGTACTGTTGTTGGGAAGTTCAGGTAATAGGAAGATGCGGAACCGCCAGCAGAATCTGATGAATTTAGTTGGTATGCAACTGTTGGTGATGCAAAATCAGGTTCACCGTCTCCGTTGATGTCAGCAACTGTTACCTCGTATGCGATGTAAGGCCCGAAATATGCCGATGATTTCGCAGACCAAGTTCCAACTGTCGATGATGTAACATAGGTCACGTTCTCAACGTTACCATCAGTTTGAGCGATCACATCGATTACGCCATCATTATCGGAGTCTCCTATGTCAAAGCCACCAAAGTCGTTGCCCATTGTTACAACGTGAGAGTTGATAGGAGGGCTTTGTTGGTTGAATGTGAAGGTTGTAGGGAATGAATTCGTGTTACAGTTGTACTCAATGATTGTAACGTTGTCGTCCTTTCCTGGGTTTGTTGTTTGACCAGTGCTGTAATCAACACCTTCGCTTCTGAGGAGCCATAGGTCTTGGTCGAAACAAGAACCGAGCGGAGATGGCTGGGATTCTCCCCAATCACCAATATCGAATGATCTGTAGGCACTTGTTCTAGCAGAACCAAGGGCGGTGATTTGTCCTTGAGATGAACTTGTAACTGGACCGTTGTAGACGACTACTCTTTGATTGTCTATGTCCGCTAGCAGGTCTAGTACTGCTATGTCGTCATTTCCGTCGTCATTGAAGTCGCCGACCTTAAGGTCCCAAACCCAGAAATGGGTGAATCTTGCTCCAATGCTGAAAGATTTTGTGCTGCATCCATCATTTTCAATGATTGTTGCGTTACCTGGTTCACCTGCTGGAGCACCACTGTCGTCAGTTTTGAAAGGATTATTTCTTTGATAAATAACGATGTCAGGGGCGCTGTCTCCGGTGAATTCCCCGACTTCGATTTCCTGAACATTGGAGAATTCATCCCAATCTGCCCTTCTTGAATTGTTTCCAGAAACCCAAATGTCTGATCTTTCTGAAAAGTCTCCGTTTCCGTCATTCCAAAGAACGGTGATGGTGTGTGTTCCATCAGTTGCGATTGCCATATCGTTGTGACCATCGCAATTAAAATCAGCTATTGCGATGTCAAGAGGGTCTTTTTGTGTGGTGTAGGAACGGGCAATCGATGCACTTCCTGTACCGGCAATTGCAACAGTTGTGCTCAAGACCATTATCATTACAAGTAGCAAACTTCGGGCTTTATTTTGATGATTGTTATTAGACAGCATTAACATCACTCATCTTAGCGAGTCATCATTGCACTTTAACACCTTTGGAAGAATGATTGTGGATTTCATTTCAAAGTCCCACTCAGTGCTACGATTTGTAAATAATTAACTGAGTAAAAAACAACTCGGATATTATTTCAAAAATTAAAGATTAATACCTTGATTCCAGAATCAAATTTTACCTTGAAGCCACCTTGGAGAAGGACCCCATCCAACGGCATCGCCACCATGGATTTTTACCAATTTACCTTGTTTGAACAGGGAATCCAACCAGACATCCAATTCTAGTCTTGATTTGTTACCCATTTTTGCCCCGGCGACTTCCTCTATAACTTCTGTAGCAAGAGCCGTGGAGCCATACTCGCGGACAACTATTTCCATTAGCAATCTAAGCCAAGCTTCACCCATTGGGTCAACACTAATGGAGGATTGTACCGGTCTTGGTTCATCTGCCTCTTCAAGCATATCCATCAAGTCGATTGGATCTGGACGCTCTGGTCTGGTCAACCCTGCTTTTGCTATCGCTTCTTCGATATTCAATTCACCTATTGGTCTTCTAACAACAGGAATTGAGGATGGGTCAGGAGTAGGACCCATATCTTGCGGTTTATCACCAAGAGGCTCGAGTTCTACCTTACGGGAATTTTTCTTTGCTTTTTCCTTTGAGACGTCTGATAAATTAGAAGCAAATGTTGCAGTCCCAATTGGCATAGTGAATCCTACGCCACTCAGTCCAAGTTGCTCAACTTTTGATTCGACCCAATCTGCATCCCCTTCAATAACGAGGCTGAGGTCACCATCTTCATCCTTAAACCGATAGCGAACTACCCCTCTAAGTCTCGCCATCATAACATTGCTGAAACTTCAATGTATTCAAGTTGGCGATTCAAGAATTAATTCTCGCTTGCCATTTGCCTTAGTACTGTGTGTAGAATTCCACCATTGCGGTAGTACTCTACTTCAACAGGAGTATCTAGCCTAACTTGGGCTTCGAATTGAAGTGTTGAGCCATCCTTTCGAGAGGCTGTTACTGTAATATTCTGCAAAGGAGAGACAGAATCGTCAACAGGGATGTTAAACGTTTCAGAACCATCAAGACCTAGAGATTCATGTGTGTCACCATCCATAAATGTCAGAGGAAGTACTCCCATGCCCACAAGATTTGAACGGTGAATGCGTTCATAGGATGTTGCAATCACTGCCTCTACTCCCAAAAGGTAGGTCCCTTTTGCTGCCCAATCTCTGCTGGAACCTGTACCATATTGGGATCCTGCAAGTACTACCTTCGGACCTTCGTATCTCTGAGCGGCTTCGTAAACCGAGACAACCTCTCCCGTATCATGGTCAATCGAAAAACCACCTTCAGTACCAGGTGCGAGTTGATTTCTTATTCTTACGTTAGCAAATGTCCCCCTCATCATTACTTCGTGATTGCCTCTTCTGCTACCAAAAGAATTGAAGTCAGATTCAGAGACTCCATTTTCTTGCAACCAAATTCCTGCTGGACCATCTGGAATAATTGAGCCGGCAGGGGAAATGTGATCGGTAGTTATCGAGTCTCCTAGTTTTAGCAATACTCTTGCATCGTTTATCGATGATATTGGTTCTGGTTGAGCCGACAATCCCGAAAAGAAGGAAGGAAGGCGAATGTAAGTTGAGTCCTCTTCCCAACCGTAAAGCGGAGACTGCTCACTTTCAATAGCATTCCATCTATCCTCATTCATCACATCTGCGTATCTATCTCTAAACATTTTAGGAGTAATTGCTGAGAGAGCCTGTTGAAGTTGCTCATCATCCGGATAAATTTCTGAAAGATAAACTGGGTTCCCATCATTGTCCTTTCCAAGAGGTTGAGTGGTTAAATCGATTTCAAGCGAACCAGCGATGGCGTATGCAACAACCAAAGGAGGACTAGCAAGATAGGAGGCTTTGACTTTACCGTGAACCCTACCCTCAAAATTTCTGTTCCCAGATATTACTGAGCCTACGATTAGATTTGCTTCATCAATTGCGGCCTCTATCTTTTCTGGTAATGGACCTGAATTCCCTATGCATGTAGTACAACCATAACCAACCGTGTTGAATCCAAGAGCGTTTAGGTCCTCATCCAAACCATTTGCTTCATAGTATTCAGTCACAACTCTACTGCCTGGCGCAAGGGAAGTTTTCACCCATGGTTTGACAGTTAATCCTCTGAGTCTTGCATTTCTTGCAAGTAAACCAGCTGCAAGCATAACTCCAGGGTTTGAAGTGTTTGTACATGATGTAATTGCAGCAATAACGACATCACCATGATTTAGATCATATACACCATTTTCATCTTCCACGATGGCTCCGTTAACCAAATCATTCTCACTTAGTCCGTGCCCATGAAGACCCAATTCATGGGTTAGAGATTTCTTGAAGTGTGGAACCATATCTGATAATTCCACTCTGTCTTGAGGTCTTTTTGGTCCAGCCATAGCAGCATTTACTGTGCTCATATCCAATTCCAAAAGAGTGGTGTATGATTTCTCAGCAGCGCTTGGATCATACCATAGCCCTTGTGCTTTTGTGAATGCTTCAACACCTGCAATAGCATCTTCTTCTCTTCCGCTCAATCGTAAATAATCCAATGTTTTGCCATCTACTGGGAAGAACCCACAAGTTGCACCATATTCAGGAGCCATGTTTGCAATAGTTGCCCTATCTGCTAAGGAAAGTTTTGCCATGCCTTCTCCAAAGAATTCTACAAATCTACCAACTACACCAACTTCCCTCAGCATTTCTACTATTCTCAGGGTAAGGTCTGTTGCAGTAACTCCAGATTTCATATCACCAACCAAACGAACCCCAACAACATCGGGTGAAAGCATGTAGATAGGTTGTCCGAGCATCACTGCCTCAGCTTCGATACCTCCAACACCCCAACCTAGGACACCTAATCCATTGATCATGGTCGTGTGAGAGTCAGTGCCGACTAAAGAATCAGCCAACCAAACGCCATCCTCTTGTCTTGCTACACTTGCTAGATATTCGAGGTTTATTTGGTGTACAATTCCTCTGGAAGGTGGCACTGCACTAAAATCTTGAAGAGATTTTTGCCCCCACTTCAAGAATTTATACCTCTCCATATTCCTGTGATATTCAATATCTAAATTCAAATCCAATGCGTTAGGGTCAGCACCAGAAACATCCACTTGAACTGAGTGATCGATTACCAAATCTACTGGAACTTGAGGGTTTACCTTGCTGGCATCTCCTCCCATCTCAACCATCGCATCCCTTAGAGCAGCTAAATCTACAACAGCAGGAACTCCAGTAAAATCCTGAAGAATCACTCTACTGGGCCTAAATGGTATCTCACCTCTTTCGCCATCAGCAGTCCATGATGCGATACCTTTGACATCATCCTCGCTGATCAAGAAACCATCAAGATTTCTTAATGCACCTTCCAATAAAACACGGATAGAATAAGGTAGAGAGGATGTATTTATACCAGCATCATCAAGTGCATCTAGAGCGAAATAAGTCCCTAATTCACCTAGTTCTCTTCTGGCATTGAAAGGGTCGTTCTCGGTCATATCTCAAGCCAAATGCTAGTAACCTATGAACATCACTATCAGGTTTTTTCGTGAGCATTTATGACCGTTTAGTTCAAGAATAATATATGACCGGATTGAATTAACAGTCCCTTAGTGTAGAGGTCCATCATGAAGGATTCTGGTTCCTTCGACCCCGGTTCGAATCCGGGAGGGACTACTTTTTGAATCACTTGATTGTAAAAGAAGTAATTACCTGCATCCTCTGTCTCTTTTTTATGATACCAGTATACTCTCTAACTACTCCCTTGATGGACACACGAAGCCTATACCTAGATTCTTTCTTAGTACCACCTTTCTTGTGATGTCGGTAAAAGTGAACGACTACCTTGTATTTCCCTTTTGGTGGCGAATTTTTCCAGACAACATTCTCTACTGGGGTTTTCGATTCTGGTTTAACGTTCATATCAACATCTAATTCTCCACCACAACTTGACTTCTTTTTGTTAAAGAAAATTCTCTCCTTTTTTGGCGTGTACACATGGAGGTCCAAATCATTGTAATCATCCCACGCAAGGGTAATTTGTACATCTCCTTCGTCCCCGCCTTCACGTTGTACCCTCTCTACAATTTCATTGTCATCGGTGTTTTCAACGACCATTACACCATGTCCCAAAGTTGATTCAGAAACCACTTCTGCTAGTTCTGTGTATACATCTAAATTTTCTGTAACCCACTCATCTCTTTGTCGCAGTAAATTATCTAAATCCGGAGCGGAAGCTATCTCATCATAATTTACATCCAAAGGTATGGATATATGCTCTAGGGACTTTTCTCTTATTTGTTCTAGTTCTTCTTCTACTAATTTTTCAATAATATGATATTCTATTTCAACCCCAAGTTCAGTCATTTCGTCCCTGTAATCTTCAAATGCTTTTATTGCGCCCATAGGCTCCATATCTCTTGGATCTATTCTCGTATAACCATATTTCATTCGTGCAAAAATATCAGTCAAATACTTTTTTTCTGCCTGCCTTTTTATTAGAATAGCAAACATCAACAATAGCCCTAAAAAGATGAATATGATGATTTGGCTATCGCCAATTTCCATGTATGTTTATTGTCACCACTAGTATTCAAAACTAATGATGGATAATCTTCTCGAAATTAAGCAAGGAATGCTGCGTTGATTTCATCTAATGAAGCCTTGCTAGGCCTCATTGCTTCAGCAGGAGTATCCAAAAGCGGGATATCAGGCAGGTTCAAATCCTCAGCAAGACTTGGTTTGCTTGAGTCAAAATACAGTAATCCTGTGACGTGCTTTTTGCCTTGTTCAGCGCCATGAAGTGCTGTCAAAGCTGCCATTGCATCGCTTGGGTCATGGTCTTCGGAAATAGTTTCTAGCCTGATAGTAGAACCATCATGAAGAGTGATATCACGGAAGTGTCCTTCTGGGACTTCGATCTCTTCCATTGGTTGTCTATTGTCGATATAATCTGTCATGTGAAGTGTTATCTCATTTTCCTTAACGTATTGATAGGATTTTAGCGAACCATCGTTATTATTGAAGGTTACACATGGTGAAATTACATCGATAAGGGCAAAGCCCTTGTGAGACATTGCTGCTTTTAGCAAGGAAGTTAGCTGCTTCTTAGATCCAGAAAATGATCTTGCAACAAAGGTGCAACCAAGGTTAATTGCCAGTGCTGCAAGGTCGATTGGTTGTTGTTCATTAGGAGCCCCTTTCTTTTTCTTGGAACCAATGTCAGCAGTTGCTGAGTATTGTCCTTTTGTCAAACCATATACTCCATTATTCTCAACGATGTAGACCATATCCATGTTCCGCCTGATTGCGTGAATTAATTGCCCTATACCAATAGATGCAGAGTCTCCATCACCTGATACTCCGAGATAGAGTAAATCCTTGTTGATAGTGTATGCACCTGTTGTTACTGAAGGCATTCTACCGTGAACCGTGTTAAACCCGTGGGATTGCCCTAGGTAGTAAGCAGGAGTTTTACTTGAACATCCGATTCCGGACATTTTTGCTATCTTGGTGGGGTCAATTCCATTTTCCCAAGCAGCGTTGATGATAACGCTTGAAATTTGATCGTGCCCACATCCAGGACAGAGTGTAGATTTTCCTCCAGTGTAGGAATCTTTTGGCTCGTTAATTACATTCAGTTTTATTGCTCTTGCAGGTCTCTCTCTCATTGTGATGCCTCCTGTAGTTTTGTTAGGATGAGGTCGGCGAATTTAGACCCTGATGGTGGCATTCCATCGCTGTACGCGACCGAACTTACTCTTGATACCAATTCATCAGGAAGCTCTTTTCTCAAAATCCCCCAAAGTTGAGCATCCCTGTTAATCTCCATGACGATTACATGCTTATGTTGGCGAACAAATTCCTCAACGTCGTTGTGAAGCGGTAGTGCCCTGACCCTTAGTTGACTCATTTTGTATCCTTTAGATTCGACAATATCGTCTATTTCTTGGATAGAGTTTTCCATACTTCCAAAGTAGATTACGCCAATTTCACACTCAGGCTCTTCTCTGACTATAGGGGCAGGTAAGTGGTCTCTTGTACCATCAATTTTTCTCTTCAAACGCTCCATTAGGTCGTGATAGATGTGAGGTTTTTCAGAGTATACGCCATACTTGTCGTGGCCAGTTCCACGATATAGGATTGGAGCCATTCCAGATCCAGGAAGGGTCCTGTAAGGAACACCATCGCCATCGACATCCTTGTAGCGTCCGAAATCTTCCATTGCTTCAAACAGGTCTTTGTCTCGAATTGTCTTGCCACGATTCATATCCTCAGCAGGATATTCAAAGCCTGTTGTAGCCCATCTATTCATTCCTAGATCCAAGTCGCTCAAACCGAATACTGGGGTTTGGAATTGTTCTGAAATATCAAATGCTCTCCAACCAAACTCGAAGCACTCCTCGACTGTGCCAGGAATTAGAACAATGTGTTGCGTATCTCCGTGAGATCCTTCATACAGCATCTGCAAATCTGATTGTTGAGTTCTTGTTGGCAATCCAGTCGAAGGACCGACACGGCAGACATCCCAGAAAACGCAAGGAACTTCAGCGAAATATGCTAGTCCGATAAATTCCTGCATAAGAGAAATACCAGGTCCGGATGTAGCAGTCATCGCTCTTCCACCAGCCCAGCCAGCACCGATAATCATACCAGCTGCAGCCAATTCGTCTTCGGCTTGTACAACTGCACAGTTGTCGCTTCCATCATCATCTCTTCTAAGTTTAGGAATCCAATTGATGATCCCTTCAGCAAGTGATGAGGATGGAGTAATTGGATACCATGCGAGCAGTTGAACTCCCCCGTAAATAGCACCTAAAGCCGCTGCCTCATTGCCTTCGATGAAGAATTGCTTTTGGTCCCTAACTCTAGCCTCTAAAATGAATTCGTCCTGCTTCTCAAGCTCGTCTCTTGCGTAATCTCTGCCTAGAGATAGTGCCTTGGTATTCAGTTCGATAGCGCTTGCTTTTCCTGAAAACTGTTTTTCAACTGCTGATTCCAAAGCGCTTTGGTCGATACCAAGCATTTCAGCAAGAACTCCTACATAGATGATATTGGTTACCAACTTTGCGAGTTTTGGATTGAGTGTTCTAGCCATCTTTGTCATAGGAACAGGATAAGAAATCACATCTTCCCTGTCCATTACCATTTTGGCATCAGAATTCCAAACTACAACGGTTCCTGATTCAACTGAAGCCAAATCCGCTGCCCATGTATCTTTGTTGACTAATACCTGGATATTTGTAACATCGCCAGGTGCTTGATAGCCATGATCACTTATTCTCAGAATGTACCAAGTTGGCAGACCAGAAATGTTTGACGGGAAAAGATTCTTTCCACTGATATTTATTCCCATATCAAAAATAGATTGAAGGAGAATTAAATTGGCAGACTGAGAACCTGTACCGTTTGCAGTAGCGATGTTTATTGTGAAGTCATTGACGACTTTTCCCATTTCGTTTTTCCCCTTCAAATTGATGCGAGTTGTGATTCGCATTTCATTGATGTCCCCCGGGTATGAAACCACTCTTTGAACATGTTGCCGATGGGTTCTGTTAATTTTACCTTGCAAACCTTGATTTCGTCAAAGATTAGGGTGATGCATAAAACTAGGAGAAATTTCGGAGAATCATGTCCGCCGAGAAAAGGCAAGAGGCTTGGAAGAAAGCAGAAAAGAAGATTTCATCTGGAAAAACTAAGGGAGTTATCGATTCTTTGCTAGAAGTCGACGAACTTGGCGAGTTTGCAACTACTTGGAGACTTGCTGCTGAAGTTAGAAGAAATGAAGCAGGCAAAGAACCGACTGCAAAAGAATACAGAAAAATCGCAGAAAATTATCGCAAGGCAGTAAAGATCAACCCTAAGGACAAAAAGGTAAATTCAGGATACAATAACATCCTCAACGAAATGAATGAGAAAAGAATCTCAGAACACGCTTTCCCACCTCTTGTCCAAGATGGAACACCTACTATCGCAGGAGTAACATTTGGATTTATTGCTCTAATTGCTATCCTAGCGGTGCTATCTGTATCACAATCTGCTACAGAAGGTACACTAGGCACTGGAGAAGCAAAAATGACGATCACATACACTACAAATGATGGTTTGTTCAAGACTGAAACCATTACCATGGACTTGTACAGAGCCGATGCTCCTGTCCACGTTGAAAACTTCATAACATTGGCTGAAAATAAAGATTATGACGATGTGAAGTTCCACAGAATCATCGATAATTTCATGATACAAGGGGGAGATTTCACTAACGGTGACGGCACTGGAGGTCATGCAGGAAAATGGTATGGTTATTGTAACGGTCAAGAAATGGCAGCTTCATCTGGATGCGCACCATCCTCATGGACTATTCCAGACGAGGCTGACAACGGAAGAATCCACACTCCTGGCGCTCTTTCAATGGCAAAAACAAGTGCAGCAAACACAGGTGGTTCACAATTTTTCGTCGTCCCATCCGACTCAACACCAGACCACTTAGACGGAATTCACACTGTTTTCGGAATGGTAACTGAGGGATTAGATGTAATCACAGAAATCTCAGAGTTGGAAACCGGACCAGGCGATAAGCCAGTAAGAGATGTTACTCTAGTGTCTGTCGAGATTACAGACGATGGAATCAGTAACTCTAGATTCAACTTATTCGGATGATTCCCTTAGAGGTTTACCCTTTTGAAAAGGGCTTGAGTAACCCATGTTAGCATCATGATTGTAGAGAATGCTGCGATAGAAAATTTAGCCCATCTCCTAACAGGTTTAGGTTCAGGAAACGCGTCTATACCTGCTTCTTCTAGAATACTTACTGCCTCTGCAAGAGCAGCGAGTTCTTCCTCGATGGTATCGTATCTCTCCATGACCGTCCCATGATGCTGAGTTATTCAAAGCCTGCTTTACTGAGCATCATCCGATATGACAAAAGTTGAATGCTGGGACAAATTGGTAAAGCCATGTCAGAAAGGCCGGAGGGTATTGAGTTCGCTACTGTTGAGCGTAGACCTCCAAGACCAACAACCACGATGACATTAACAAGAATAGGTGAAAATGGAATAGAAGTTCTACTTGGCCTAAGAGCAGATACCATGCCTGCATTTCCCGGATTCTGGGCGTTTCCTGGCGGTGGATTATCAAGAGTGGATTCCACAAGCGTAGATGAGTTATCGCAACTTGTTGGAGAGCATGCCAAAGCAGTAGCTGCAATGTCTAGAGAGATGGTTGAAGAACTAGGATTTGCTTGGGATGGTGAAAAACTGATTTCAGTTGACCTAGAATCTAGAAGAATGGTAATAGAGGATAAGGCAAATTGGTTACCTCTAGTAAAATCAGGAAAAATTCCATGCTCTCAAGAATCGATTAAAGTGATCAGCAGAAGAATCACTCCTCCTTTCGCACCAGTAAGTTTCGACAATGTATTTTTGCATCTTCACGCTGGTGACAAGAAAGAATGCCCTCAGTTCGATTTAGAGGAGCAAACTGAGTTTGTCGATGCAATGTGGGATACTCCTTCAAACATATTTGAAAAATGGATGAGACATGAAATAAAGGTCGCCCCTCCAGTAGTAAGCCTTCTTCATACATTCGTCAAAATGATTGCAAAGCATGGAAATAACATCGAAGCCATTTCTGCAGAATTATCATTTACCAAACCCGGAAAAAGAGCGATTTGGTTTGCTTATGGTGTCGAAGTCATACCAGTGCAAACCGCAACCCTACCTCCTGCAACGCACACAAATTGTTACCTAATTGGAGAGCCAAATAGAGAATTTATTCTAGTAGATCCGGCAATTAAACTTAGAGAAGACATGGAAAAACTCGCAGTTGCAGTAGATAGGCACGGAGGGGAATTGACAGGAATATTGTTCACACATGGACATTCAGATCACTTAGCGGATTGGGATTTATTGAAAGAAGCATTTGATGCACCGATATGGGCCAGTAAAGAAACTGCACAAACAATTGAGGCTTCGAAAAAGGCAGTCGTTTCAAGGATTATTACAGATGGTGAATTAATTCAATTAGGGGATATGACTTGGACAGCATTACATACACCTGGGCATGATCCCGGACACATTTGTCTTCATTCACCTGCAGGTCTGGTTGCTGGAGACATGGTAGCAGGTATCGGAACGATACTAATTCCCCCATATTCAGGTAATATGGAGATTTATTTAGAACAACTTAAACGGTTAAATCAACTAAACCCGCACTTGATTTTCCCTTCTCACGGACCGATTATTCCCTTGCCAGATAAAAAGTTGAATTACTATATCAAGCATCGAGGTTTGAGAAATCAAAGAATACTCGAAGCTATGCAAGAAGGGCTAAACACGATTGGAGATATAGCCACAAAGGCGTATGAAGATACACCCAACGCTCATCCTGGATTAGCCCTAGACCAAACTCTAAGCCACCTGATGTCTCTAGAAAGAACCGGGATGATTATTCAAGACCAAAATAGATGGACGATTGGAGAGAGTTAGATGAAGGATGACATGAGTGGATTTGACCTCAGGGCTATATGCAATGAGCTTCAAGATATTGGATCTGCTTGGGTCAAAAAGGCATACATGCCACACTATGAGCAAGTTGTTTTGCGAATGAATCCAAAGGGCAAAGATGGATATGACTTAGTTCTAATTAGAGGAGAAAGAATCTACACCTCAAGAAGGGATAGACCAATGCCTATGGTTCCACCTTCATTTGCAATGCTTTTGAGAAAACATTTGAAAAATGCAAGACTTGAGAAAGTTGAGCAATTAGGATTTGATAGGATACTCAAATTTTCATTTGATTCAAAATTCGGTCCAAGATACCTCTACACTGAAGTTTTCAACAATGGAAATATAATTCTATGTGACGAAAATGATGTAATCATTCAACCGATTACTCACGTTAAATACAAGGATAGAACACTCAAGAAAGGTGAGGTATACGCTCCACCTCCCCAATCATTGGATCCAACTTGTGTCACGAAAGCAGAGTTGTCCGATATCCTTGAAAATAGCGAGAAAAATTTAGCAACTACACTGGCTTCTGAATTAAATCTAGGTGGAAAAATCGCAAAGGAATTATGTAAATTATCAAATTTAGATTCAAAATTGGAGGCGAATAAAGCCACTGCAGATGAAATAATGCCGGCTTTGGAAGAACTCATGAAACAGTTAACCAACAGAAATGGAGCATATCTAGTATTGAATGGCTCTGAAAAGGTCAACCATGAAGAATTGCACAAGGAAATTGCGGCAAGGTGTGTAGAGGCTACGCCAGTTCTGCTACCAAGCCATAATGGCATGACTACTTTCGAAACTGAGTCAATGTGTGCTGCAGTCGACTTATGGAAAGGCGAGCATGACTCGCAAGCACACGAAAGAAGAGAAATGGAAAAATTAGATTTTGCTTCTCCAGGAAGAGGTTATTCAACGCCAGTAGAAAAATTAGAAAGAAGGCTCAACCAACAAAGAACAGCCTTGTCAAAATTTGATAAGAAGATACAACAGCAACAAGAAATTGGTCATGCGATTCAAAATGAATGGTCGCACGTTGAAGGATTAATTGACCAAATCAATTCTGCTGTCGAAGCAAATGGTTGGGATTTCGTTAAACAAAGCATCAAAGAAATCCCATGGATTTCCTCGGTAAACGCAAAAGAAAAGAAAGCAAAGGTATTCTTGCCAAATGAAGAATCTGAGCCCGGAAAAGAAGTTGAGTTAGATCTAACTATGAGCGTTTACCAAAACGCACAGACTCATTTCCAATCTGCTCAGAAGCAAAAGGACAAGACAAAAGGGGCCAGAGAAGCATTGGAAGAGACTGAAAGATTGCTTAAAACCGCAAAGAAAAAAGAAATAAAATCTCAATCTGATGGGAAAGTAATCAAAATCAAAAGAAGTAAGAGGCTTTGGTTCGAGAGATTCAAGTACGCAATCCTAAGTGATAACAAATTATTGGTAGGAGGCAAGGACGCTAAATCAAATGATGGTCTGGTAAAGAAACATCTCAAAGCAGATGATATGTACCTCCACGCTGATTTACATGGAGCACCATCCTGCGCTTTACAATCGATAAGAGGATTTGAGGAGGACCCAACGCCTCTTTCTACAATACCACCAGGAGTCCGTGCATACCGACTTTCAGATAAAATGAAAGAAATAACACCGATAACCGATGATTTACTCGAAGAAAGCGCACACATGGCAATTTGCTGGTCAAGGGCTTGGCAGAGCGGGAAAGGACATGGGACCGTTTACGCAGTTAAACCAGGACAAGTGAGTAAAACCGCACAGACAGGCGAATACATTGGTAAAGGTGCATTTATTGTTAGAGGGCAGAGAAAGTGGTTCAAAGATTTAGACATGAAAATTGGTCTAGGGCTAGCCAGTGTCAACAACATAGTGATGCTAATCGCAGGAACTCCTGAAACGATTAAACAAAAATTTAGCAGATACGTAATTCTATCACACGGCTTGAAGAAAAAAGAAACAGTTGCTAATCAAATCTCAAAATTTACCGGATTGCCAACAGATGATATATTGCCATGCTTGCCAGGCAATCTTCAGATTGAAGAAGAGGTAGGTCTTCTTTCAAAATACATTACTGAGGAGGAATAAGATTGTCAAATAAAGTGAAATCATCAGCAGAAATGTGGGACAATAGATTTGCTGGGCAGGGATTTGCTTACGGTAAAGAACCAAATGTATGGCTAGCGGAACGCATATCTCAAATTCCTCCTCCAGAACAAAACAAAGCATTGATTCCCGCTGATGGCGAGGGCAGAAATGCAGTCTGGTGTGCTAGACTTGGTTGGAATACTGAGGTCTTCGACCTATCTGCCCAAGGCAAAATCAAGTGTGAAATGCTAGCAGCAGAACACGGCGTAAGCGTTGATTACGAAATTGCAGATTTGAAAGACTTACAGCTTGATGAAGAACAGTTTGATTTGATAGCATTTTCATGGTTCCATACCCCAAGTACGCTGAGAAAAGAAAAATTCTGTAACTTCATGCCTGCACTAAAAAAAGGTGGGCATCTAATCACTGAGGGATACCACAAAACCCAGATGCCAATGGATTCTGGAGGACCAAAATCACTGGATTTACTCTGGGACCTAGATGAAATTCTGGAAGAATTCCTGGACTCCCTTCCAGGAGAAGTCAAGATTGAACACGCTGCCGTTACTTCTACCATATTGGAAGAGAGTGAACTACACACAGGTCTAGCCAGAGTGGTAAGATTGCATTTGAGAAGATCCTAATCTCTAGTGACTAGCATAGCCACAGCGTTCCCTCCACCCAAACAGAGCGAAACAATTCCAGACTTTGCGTCTTTTCTTCTCATAACACCAAGCATTGTGATTAAGCATCTTGTTCCACTTGCTCCAAGTGGATGACCTAAACTAACTGCTCCACCGTGAAGATTGAATCTATCATCTGGTATTCCAACTTCTTTAGCTACAGCACATGATGCTGCGGCAAATGCCTCGTTGTGCTCATAGACATCTACATCTAATACCTCGAGTTTATTCCTCTGCAGTAAATTATTGATTGCAGGAATTGGAGCAGCCATTACCCTCTCTGGCTCCAAACCACTGGTACAATAGTCCTCAATTGTGGCAATTATCTCCCAGCCGTTATCTACTGCAGTTTGGTATTCTGCAACCAGTATAGCACTAGCACCATCATTCAATGTGCTTGCATTACCAGCAGTAACTCGCCCATTTTGTTTGAAGACTGGTCTTAAATTTGCTAATCCATCAGCAGTCGTTCCAGCTCTTACACCTTCGTCGACATTGAACATTAACGGCTCACCTCTCCTTTGAGGGATTTCCATTGCAAATCTCTCCCAATCAAACCAGCCGTTTGACTCTGCTTCGGTTGCAAGCCTTTGGGATCTTGCTGCAAATTCGTCCATTTGTTCTCTGCTTATCTCAAACTCATCAGAGACTACCTCGCCTGTATTTCCCATGTGCATGTCGTTGTAAACATCCCATAGTCCATCATAAATCATTGAGTCAATCAACATTGAATCGCCCATTTTTTGCCCAAATCTTTGTTTGAATAATAGTTGAGGTGCATTGGTCATAGATTCCATTCCTCCCGCTATTACAACATTGTATTCACCTGCTCTAATTGCGTTGGCTGCTAACATTGCTGCCTTGAGTGAGGAGCCGCATACTTTGTTTATTGTTACACATGGAGTCGATACCGGAAGTCCTGATCCTAAAGCTACTTGCCTAGCAGGATTCTGACCTGCCCCTGCTTGCAAAACTTGACCGAAGATTACCTCTTCAATCAATCCCGAGTCAGGATCTATTCCTGTTCTATTCATTAATTCCTTCACAGAAGCAACACCGAGGTCAACTGCTGAGAATGGAGATAAAGTCCCCATGAACCTGCCTATAGGAGTTCTAGCAACCCCACAAATCACGACTCTCTTCGCTCCCATAAAATCCCGAATTAGAACGAGATATTCAACTTTTCATGCTCTATTATTGGAAAAACAAGCCGATTCATTGAAACGGAAGTTATTTTTGGACAGGACATGGCAAAAATCAAGTCTGGTTTCACCCCAAAAAGAGAAAAAAACGAAATGCGTCATGTAGAAGTTGAATTGGACTTCACTCCTAATGCACTTGCGTCTGTTCTTTACAGGCAAGGAGATACCGTCATCCTTGCTTGCGTCACCAAGGAAGCAAGGCTCCCAGGCTGGTTCCCAAGAAACGCTACAAAAGGCTGGGTTCATGCCGAATATTCTTTACTACCTGCTTCTACTGATTCAAGATTCAGAAGAGAAAGAAGAGGCGCCAAGGGAAGAACTCAAGAAATTGAAAGATTGATTGCTCGTTCATTGAGAGCAGCAGTTGATTTGGAAGAATTAGGTCCAATAGCACTGAATGTGGATTGTGATGTGCTAAACGCAGATGGTGGCACAAGATGTGCTGCAATTACAGCGGGTAATATCGCTTTAAGATTAGCTGTTAGAAGACTTATCGCAAACGGAACATGTATGCCTGCTGACTTGAGATTAACTGAAGATCAAAAGAAGGAAGGAGTCGCTCCAGCCACAATGACCGATGAAGAAAAGAAATCACATGAAGCAAGAGTGCTTCCACATGAATTAGCAGCGGTTTCAGTTGGTTTAATCGATGGTGAAGTCTACTTAGACCTTGATTATGATTTGGACTCAAATGCAGATGTTGACATGAATGTAATCAAAACAAGTGATGGCAGGTATGTTGAAATTCAAGGAACTGGAGAGGAGAGCACTTTCTCTGGAGAAGAATTGATCAAACTCCTATCCGTAGCGGATGGTGGAATTGATACCATAGTAGAGGCTCAAAAGATAGCCTTGGAAGGTATTGAATGATTTTTTGATAGGTTTTCCTTATACAAATTATCAATAATAAAACAAATTTTGGTCCAAGCGTGAAGACTAAGCCACTTGTGTTACATCTTGCTGCAATTTTCCTGGGTTTTGCATTTACGTGGGTAGGTATTCAACACTTTACAGACACTGAATGGTTTGAGCCCATAGTGCCAAAATTCTTCGATAACCCCCGATTCTGGGTTTTGGTAACTGGATATATGGAGATCGGTTTAGGTCTCGGATTAATTATTCCAAAAACAAGACGAATTGCTGCTATCGGGACATTTGTTTTCCTTCTCGGAATATACTGGGCCAACCTAAACATGTGGGTCAACGATATCGCTTTGGGTGGAGTGACATATGGGCAATCATTTCATCTAATCCGATTATCCATTCAGATATTGATGATCATAACCACTCTACTAATTGCAGGTGGAATATATGACGTACCAGAGAAAATGAGAAGCTAAGCAAAGAATTTCGAGGTGGGTCAGGCCGGACTTGAACCAGCGACCTCCGCATCTTCAGTGCGGCGCTCTCCCACTAAGCTACTGACCCCGAGCAATCTCGCCAAAGCCCGCAAGACTTCAATCCTTCGCTATCTGCTACATCGATTTTTGAAAGATAATTACAAAAAATAATCAACATACTGAAGGTAGATGTTCAAATACTCTCATCAAAATCATGCAAAGCGTTGATGAAATGGAACATACTGGACTTGCCATGGCTGGAGGAGATTCTAAGAAGTCCAGCCATGATAATCTGAACTATCCAACGAAGGATGCTTCTGTTTCCAAAGACCTTGCGAGCATTCGACGGAGAAGAGCGAATGACAAAGGGAAGAAATTCCCTACCCAAGTCGAAGACTTCGTTCTAATCCTCGGTTTTATTTATGGAGCGTTATTTGCACTTCTTCTGTTCTCGATGAGTTCTGGCGTGTTTGGAGATTCGACTTGGATGGACCACGCTGCAAGCCAAACCGTTCTAGATCGAGGTGATGAATGCAATGAGATCAGCGAGACTCCGTGGGTTCACTTATACACAGATAACGACAATGAAGCAATTGCCATAGGAGGATATAATCTAGACCAAGGAATAGCATTTGTCAACTCAACTTTCTTCGAAATCGTTGATGATAATACTGAAAGATTTGAATTTAAGCAAGAAGAAAACATGACTGTAAGTAGTTCTGGGACCTTAGAAACCTCGATATCATTCCACGACTTAGAAGAATCCACTTACAAATTACAGGTTTCTATTGCAGTGGATAAATTGTCTGGTGATGCAGAAAGTGAAATTGCCACTAACTCAATTGTTTTCGAACTAGAAAACACATCTTCACCACTCTCTGGACTACCTATGGTAAGTGATGAATCCCATTTGGAAGCGCATGTTATTGAAAGCGGAACTAGAAACTGCTGGACAATGACTGAACTTGGAAACTGGGGATTTGTGCTTATGGGCGCTGAACTTGGAGGAGGTCGTGAGACTGCAATGCTGAGCGGCGGGGCTGCTGGAATTCCTGCTTGGTGGATGGCTTACATTTCATTATCATTATCAGTGGTATCGCTTTTCCTTCTATATCCGTTAATGTACAAAGTGTATCATCAAGATACCGACGATATGCTATCAAGGCACCATATTACACAGCTAGTTCTAGAAACAGTTGAAAAATCGGCAACTCGACTCAAAATCGAAGTCGATTGGGAACTTTTCAAAGTAGACCCCAGAGACTTATCTGTTGACATAATTGTACCTTACAAGGATACTGATGACACACTCTCAGATCACATGGATGTTAGGGCTGAAGTGTTAAGAGAAATTCTAGAAGAATTCGCTATTTTTAGAGTATTCAAACCAGTTCAATTAACCGTTAGAAGTATAGGTTCGGATTCAGGTGCTATCGACTTTGATTCAGGAATAGGAGTAGGAAGATCAGAGAAGGCGGACTTATCCAAAGGCATGGATTACACCTCGTTCTTTGATGATTTACACACCCTATCTAGTATCGAAGATAATGTAAGGGAAGCTCTTGACAAATACTTCTCAGACAAACCCAATCTTACAATGGTCGGCTGTATTGTTACTAGTGATGACAGAAACGTCTTGGTAAACCTAATTTTCCAACCTAACACTAAATTTGCATTCTTCAGGTTCAAAGAAACAGCGGTAGACATACAGAATAGCCTGCATGAATTCCTGACCAAGGAGATTCCAGAACTATTCGATAGGCAACAGCTTGTAATGAAAGTAAGAAACCAAGTCTCAACTCTTGCCGATAGATCAGGTGCTGGAAGGGTTGAATCAGATAAGAAATCAAAGGACAGAGTAGCTGCTATCGCAAAACAAGACGGTTTAGGAGGAAGAGTTCTACAAACAAGATTCGTTGGTAATCTTTTGTCTACAGTGGAATACACTGCCAACGAAAAAAGAGACATGATCAACAAATATGGTTTCTGGGGTCTAATCGGCTTTGTTTGGATTCCGTTTATGGCCTCTGGTGTAATTGTAGGATCTATGCTAGGAATGCTCTCAAGAATGAAGTTCATGCGAGTACTGTGGGCTGTTCTCGTGGGCGGTACTGCTGCTTCAGTAACTTGGGCTTACACCGCTGAAGGAATTATTCGATTCATGCACGCTTACAGGTTAGAAGCATTCATTCCTATCGCTATTGTTGTATTTGTTCTATTAGCAGTAATTCACATGAGAACTACGAAGAATAGACGACAAGCCGAACTCTTCGAAGATACTCTGTTGGAAAATTTCCACGAAGAATTCTCATCAAAATACGGTACAGAATGAGGTGCTTCCTTGGAGAAATTAACGCATGTAAATGCAAGAGAAGGCAACCTTGGAGACAGGTTGAAATTAGGAATTATAACCGTTAGCGACAGAGCATCTACTGGTGAATATCTAGACGAGGGAGGACCTGCTATCCTTGATTTCTTCAAAGAAGCATTGCTTAACGAATTCGAAGTAAATTACTCGTGTGTTCCTGATGAACGTGATAAGATCAGGGATGAACTAATTCATTTCTGTGATGTATTGAAGTGTGACGTGGTAGTGACAACAGGCGGTACTGGCCCAGCAAAGAGGGATGTCACGCCCGAAGCAACAGAGGATGTTATTCAGAAATTACTTCCAGGCTTTGGTGAACAAATGCGAGCGATATCTCTTGCTTTCGTTCCCACCGCAATCCTATCAAGGCAGCTGGGCGGAGTTAGAAATGAGAGTTTAATCTTCAATCTTCCAGGACGCCCGAAGGCAATTAGGGAAACAATAGACGAGATATGGCGTGCTGTACCTTATTGTGTTGATTTAATAGGCGGAGGATATATCCATTGCGACAAAACAGTATGTAATGATTTCAGACCTAAGTCTGCTATTAGGAAATGATTTTCATTGAAATAGTTGATTAGCCTAATCCTATTGCAATCACCATGTCAAAAGGTAACCTGCTTGTGACAAATGCAAGTATAGTGCTTGAAAGTGAAGTATTGGTCGGAGACCTAAGGATTCAAGATGGAATTATTCATGAAATTTCGACAAACAAAACAATTGAGGCTAAAGAAGGAGAATTAGTTGTTGATGGAACTGGTTTACATCTTATGCCTGGAATGATAGACCCTCAAGTTCACTTTAGAGACCCTGGACAACCAGAAAAAGAAGACCTATACAGCGGAAGTGTAGCTGCCGCAAGTGGAGGTATTACCTCATTCTTGGATATGCCCAACAACGTCCCATCAATTACTGATTTGAAAGGCATGCAAGGAAAATTGGATACGGCTGCGAGTAAATGTATCACAAACTTTGGTTTCTTCATAGGAGCCACTCCTGACAACGTAGAAGATTTGCAGGAAGCGGTTGGAACTCCAGACAAGCCAATCGCAATTCCAGGAATCTGTGGAATTAAAATCTTCATGGGATCCTCAACTGGAACGCTTCTGGTGAATGGACAAGATGCATTAGAAGCCATCTTTGCTGGTACTGCAGGTCTAATCGCAGTTCATGCTGAGGATGAAACTAGAATGGACGAAAGGTGGGAGATGCACAAAGACAGGACTGATATGGCTGCCCATGCAGAATGGCGTGATGACCAAACTGCCCTAATCGCAACAAAAAGAGCAGTAGATTTAGCTCAGAGGCATGGGCACAGGCTACACGTTTTGCACCTAACAAGCGGAATAGAAGCAGAGTGGCTTGAAGGGATTACAGGAATGCCAGATTCCTTTGATTCTGGAGCAATAATAACCACAGAAACTCTACCTCAGCATCTGACTTTTGATGAAGTTGATGTTGAAAGAGAGGGGACCAGATTGAAAATGAACCCCCCAATTAGATATGCTAAAGACAAGGAATTGCTTTGGAATGGTCTGAAGAATGGAACAATTCAATGCATTGCCACCGATCATGCACCACATACACTTGAAGCAAAATCACAAGGTTTCCCCAAAGCACCAAGCGGTATGCCAGGTGTTGAAACCTCCCTTGCAGTAATGCTTACTCATGCAAAGGAGGGAACTTGCAGCATCTTTGACGTTGTCAATTGGATGTCAGCTGCCCCTGCTGCGCTTTTCCAAATGCAAGGTAAAGGAAAACTAGAGGTAGGTTATGATGGTGACATCATTTTGGTTGATATGGAGAATACTGCGATTGTCCAAGATGAGAATTGCTGGTCAAGAGTCGGATGGAATCCAAATCGTGGAAGAGAGTTAACCGGCTGGACACAATTGACTGTTGTTGGAGGAGTACCTGTTTTCCAAAGAAATCACAAGACTGGACAGAAGGGCGAAGTAATGGTTTCAGCAGGAGATGTAGGAGAAGCATTAGTCATGCTACCTTGGGGATAATCAAACTAAAGAGTAAAGATCCCCGTATTTCTTTTCAAGATAATCCAAGAAATCATCGCTTGATGGTGGTTTACCCGTTGCGGATTCAATCAATTCACTCGGAGTAAGTAAACTGCCTTTTTCATGAATTTTTTCTTTCAACCATGAAAGCATTTTCGACCAGTCACCTGATTTTGTCATTTCAGAGACACTACCAAGTTCTTCCTCAATCTTATTCATAAGTTGCGAAGCATACAAATTACCCAAAGTGTAAGTCGGGAAGTAACCAAAAGCCGACATTGACCAATGTATGTCTTGTAAGCACCCTTCAGTATCGTTGCTCGGTGTTATCCCAAACCAATCTTGGAACATTTGATTCCATACTTTTGGAATTTCTGAAACTTCAAGACCCTCATTGAATATTTTCTTTTCAATTTCATATCTCAACATTATGTGAAGATTGTAAGTGACCTCGTCTGCCTCCACTCTAATGAAAGAAGTATCAACTTGATTTGCAATAAGATTTAGCTCAGCACTTGTCCAATCAGGGCTGTCTGGAAACTCTTCTTTGAACCAAGGTAGTGCCACATCCCAAAACTCGCTAGTTCTTCCAATCTGATTTTCCCAAAAACGAGATTGGGATTCATGGACTCCTAATGATATTGCAGAACCTCTGGGCGTAAGAGAATGGTTTGGATGGAGCCCTTGTTCATACAATGCGTGTCCAGTTTCATGCATTACTGCATACAAACAAGAAAACGGATCCTTTTCATCAAATCTTGTAGTGAATCTTGTGTCTCCTTTCCATAAACCCGCTGAAAACGGGTGGGTTGATGCATCCATCCTACCATAATCAAAGTCAAAGCCCATCGCTTTGCTAACTTTATGACAGAATCTGGTCTGTGCATCCTCTGAAAATTTCATTTCTGGAGGTAATTCGGGAATTGACATATTCTTTTTGGCTTCTATGATTTTAGCCAATAGAGGAACTAATCTTACTCTAAGTCCCTCAAACAGTTCGTCATAGTCAGCAACGGTCATACCAACTTCGTATTCGTCAAGTAAAGTGTCGTATGGTGTGGCTTTCTTAGGTAAATATTCGATTTTTTCTCTAGTCATTTCAACCAAGTTTTCCAATGAAGATTGAAATAACGAAAAGTCTGAATCTTGCCTTGCTTTTTGCCAAGTCAATAAAGCCTCAGAACGTGCTTTTGCGAATTCTTGTACAAATGACTCGGGAAGTAAAAGTGCTTTGTCAACCTCTCTTTTCATTTCCCTGAGATTTGACGAAAGATCTTCATCGGTTTTTGATTTGAGAAGTTCTGTTATCAACTCATTCAATTCAGAATCAGTCATTCTCTTGTGCACTTCTGCTGCTAACCACGAAAGTATGTCAGACCTAGATTCTGCACCACCTTTGGGCATGATTGTTTCTTGGTCCCATCCTAAATGACCCCTAATCCCGTTAAGCCTGTAGATATCCTTGACCTTTGAGATGAACTGTTGTTCTTTCGCCATGACTGCCCCAATTCATGATGTGTCAAGAATGCTTGTGATTCCAAATCTCGAATTAAAATAACTGCCACAAATTGAATAGAGATGAAATCTTGGACTAACCATGGTCCTACCATTCCGCAGGAAAAATACTCCAGTGGAAGGCGAACAGGTTCCAGATGATAGCGAAATTTTAGAAATCGTCGACCAAATTGAAGAAGAGTTTACGGCAAATCGTAATGCTTCGCTGGAGACGGAAAGACCCGAGGATGATTCAGAGCTCACACAGAAACTAAATTCATCAGCAAAGACCGTGACTAGAATTTGTATGGACATAAGGCGAAATGAAAATGTTTTGATTATCTGTGATCCAACCACAAGCGAAATTGGTGCGGCACTACATGAAGCAGCACTTACATTAAGCGATAGAGTGCTCCTTATGATGATGCCAAAAGGTAAGCATCATGGTGATGAGCCACCTACACCGGTTACCAATCTGATGAGACAACAAAACGTAATCATAGCACCAACAAAATATTCGATAACCCATACCAAAGCAGCAAGAAATGCGCTTAACGAAAGGGCGAGAATTGCAACAATGCCAGGAATTACAACTAAACTATTCACTGAAGGGGGGATAACTGCAAATTTTGAATCTATCAAAGATGAAATCTCCGAGAAAGCAATAGCTCTTAGAAGAAAAAGATTCATTTCAATCAGACATGAAAATGGCACTGATCTTAGTTTTGAGGTAGGTTGGAGAGATTGGAATCAAGATGATAATGGCATTTGTAACCGTCCAAAGATGATTACAAACTTGCCGGCTGGGAAAATCTTTGTTATGCCAAAAGAAGGAAGCATGAACGGGACCCTAGTTATCGATGGTTCATGGGATTCGAATTTAATTGAAGAAAATCTTGTCCTTCAAGTCGAAAATGGTCTTGTCATGGATATTTCTGGAGGAGACCTTGCAGTCAGAATAAAGAATGATTTTTCTCAGCATGCTCTCAAGTTACCAAAGAAAGATCAAGATTTAGTATGGACAATAGCCGAGTTCGGGATTGGTTTGAATCCAATGGCAAAATTGGTAGGAAACGCCCTTGAGGATGAGAAGTGCTATGGTTCCTGCTACTTTTCAATGGGAGATAATTCTGCATTTGGTGGAAACGCAAATGTTGGAATAAACATGGTAGGGATAATGAAATCAGCCAACATTTATGTTGATGACAAACCGTTTTTAATCGATGGAGAATTCAAATCTTGATTACTGATTTCTAGTTCCACAGATAGGACAAAATCTCCACTGTGGATCAACTCCAATTCCACATCCGCGGCAGTACATTCCAGACATAATTGTTGGTTGGAATCCTTGATTCATATTTTGATTGAAATTCTGGTTTGGAGCAAAGCCTTGGTTAAATTGTTGATTTTTGAATTGTTGGTTGAACTGTTGGTTCTGGTTCTGAAAGGCTTGGTTCATATTTTGTTGATTCATTTGATTTTGATTGAATTGTTGTTGGTTAGGATTTTGACCTTGATTAGGTAAACTCATTCCACCATGAACCGCTTGATTTTGTGACTGATTTGAAGGGGAATTTGAACCTATAGGAGGTCTTACAGGAGCAGCTCTAACTGGTTTTGGAAGATTGATCGTATTCTCTGTAGCCTGACTTGCAATAACTTCACCTAGGCTGACTGAGCCATCTCCGTCCAAATCTGCTGATTCGTGTATATCTTTGGCCTGCTCAACTGAAATTTCCATAGCAGTTGCTATTTCTTCAACATCCAAGGTTCCGTCCCCATCAGCATCTGCAGCCTCGAACTTCTCAGCAATGCTGACAAAGTCGTCAGGGAAATCTTCGACGCTGGGTTCTTCGTCAATCACAGGTTCAGCGATCTGCTCTTGGATGATTTCTTCTGTTTCTGAAACAACCGGGGTTTCCTTTTCTTCAACAACCGTATTTGCTGGAGCTGGTTGCCCGGTAAATGCACTAGCAAATGCATTCAAAGTAGCTTTTTCCAGTTCTCTTTCGTCTGGAGCAGGTTCCACTCTTTTCACCTCTGGTGCAGGAGTTACGCCTGTAGGCAAAGGAACAGATTCTGTTTTTTCTATATCAATTTCTTTTTCAGGCTTTGATTCTACGACTTTTTCTTTACCTGGCAATGGAACTGATTCTGTCTTTATTTCAGGTTCTTGCTTCTTTGGTTGTTGCACAGGTTTAGCGGATTTTTCAGGTTTGGGTTTTTCTTCTAGTTTAGGGACGCTAACTACTGATGGTTTGGCAGTCCCACTTGCAAGAGCAGAAACCGGAGTCAGATTTCCTGAGGATTCAAGATTTGCTTTCAATTCTGTGGCTACTGCGGAAAGAGACTCTAGGTTAGATTCGGGATTAGAGAATAATATCTCTAATTGCTCGAGATACTTGCTGACTTCGTTTGAGTCTCCAGTGGAGTTTGCAATTGCAAATAATTTAAGCAATTTCATTGGATCACATAATGATGATAATGAATCAATTTCGTCCTTTGAAAGATTAGAGTTACCGGCTTTTGTATCTCCTTGAGAATTAGGAAGACCAAGATAATCACACAGATTATCTGCCATCGACATAATTCCAAGGTGACCTGCTACAAGATAGTAAATCTCTCCTCCTTCACAATTCAATGATTGACTTGCAAGTTCGAAGTCGAACTCCCCCGGCTTAAGGACTACATCACCGAGTAATGAAAAGAATTTTTGGAATGCTCCTGCCCTTTCCATTGCCATCATAGAGTGGACTATGTCTGAAGATTCCGTTGCACCAAAATATGCTGCAGCATCATCTACATCTATTCCATCTGGGATGGAAGCACCGGTTACCTCTCCTGCCATCTTCTCACGCCTGTCTGCCGGTATCAAGTACCCTTCTTGAGGATAGTGCCTATACATTCATCTCCTAATTATTTCTTGCAATCGAAATTATTGCTCTAGATTGTTCAGCATTCCATCCTGTTTGTTGCAATTGCATCAAAATTACTCGTTCTTGCTCTCCTTGACTTATTGCTTCAATAGTCCAATCCACCGCTAGTTGTCTATCTGCATCTTGACCTGAATCAAATACAGACATATCTACCTTGATATTGGCTTTTCTTACTTTTTTACCCGCAACCTTCACGCTCTTTTTCTTGGCTACTTTGGAAGGTTGCGATTCTGCTGCTTTAACCGCTCCAGGAGGACCACGCCCTGCCGGACTAGTTGCCGGCTTCCTATTTTCAATAAACGAACTCTGCCTTTCCTTAGATGGTTGCTTTTGAGGTAATTTATTTCTTGTTTGACTACCCGGTGGGCCCCTTAGTTGTGGACTTGATTTAGGAGGACCGCCAGCAGGACCATTAGGTCTACCAGGTGGTCCGGAAGGAGACTTAGGAGAATTTCTAACAGGTGGTCTGGAGTCTTGAGAAGAGGTATTTCGCGATGGCATTGGTTTTGTTGATGAGTAAAAAGATGACATGAAATCATCCTCATCATCATCATCGTAGTAGTCGTCATCCTCATCATCGTCATCTAAATCATAACCTCCTGAGAATACTCTTCGAATTACAATTAGAAGAAGAACCAGTCCCAACAAGGCACCTCCACCTGCTGCAAGTAACGTTGCTAGATTTAATCCCAATAACTCGAAACCGTCGTCTCCTTGAGTTTCAGCAGGACAACCATACGGACCATCTTCCTCTTCAGGTTCAAGCGGGCATGGATCAATGAAGTCATTTAGTCCATCATCATCTGTATCTCTTTGATATGGTGCACAGCCGTTTTCATCAACAAGGGAAGCGTTATCCTGTTTTGTATCCAAACAAAGGTCGGGATTAGTTCCGTTTGGGTTATCTCCTACAAAATCAAAGTCTCCGTCCTCCCATTGAGTGGGTTCGTCTGGAAAAGCGTCTTTGAAATTCCAATGACCATCTTGGTCATCATCAGGGCATCCAATGAAATCAACAGTTGAGTTTCCGGATTCAGATGGACAATAATCAGAATTTGAACCGTATGGATTATCACCAAAACCGTCACCATCAGTATCATTCCATTGACTAGAATCTGCTGGGAAAGCATCTCCTGTTTGGTTTTCTCTAAGACCAGATTCTGAATTGAGTTCGTAAGTATAATTTCCGAAATAACCGTCACCGTCTAGATCCTGATCTAACTGCGATTCATCTAGACAACCAGTTGAATCAACAGGATAACCATCGGGCGTATCGGGGCATAAATCAGATGAATCAACAACACCATCTCCGTCTGTATCCCTTTGGTTAACCGAGCAACCATTCGCATCTACAGTTGCATTAACCTCTGTTTGAGGGCAAATATCAACTGGATCTAGTACTCCATCTCCATCAGTATCTGCTTGATTTTGCTGGTCTGTACAACCAGATGAATCAACTTGGATTCCTGCTAAACTTTCCGGGCACAAATCGATATCGTTTGTAACTCCGTCATTATCGTCATCAAGTTGGCTTTCTGCACATCCATCTAGGTCTACATTCGAACCAGCAGGCGTACCAAGGCACAAATCAAGGGAATCATAAACCCCATCTCCATCTTCATCATCAGCAATAATTAGTGGACAACCATCTCCATCAGTGCCATTCAAGACACCTAAGACATATGGGCAAGCATCGGGATTAACTCCAGCTGGATTATCACCAAATCCGTCACCATCATAATCCCAGAACTGAGTGGATTCGAATGGCATATCATCAGCAGCATTCGACCAACCATCTCCATCTGCATCAGGACAACCAGGATTGGAAACTTTGGAGATTACCATCTCTAATTCTTGTACATAAAATGAAACTGAGTTAAATGTTGATTCACCGTATACGGCAGGGCATCCATCTAATTCCAGTCCGCCGGAATTATTGCCTGAGTAGTTACTAGTCCAAGCATCGGGATAGCCGTCGTTATCATCATCAACTGCCGCAGCAATATTTGTTGGGAATTTGTCAGGGTTTGTAGCCCCATCACTGGAGTTATCACCGAATCCATCGCCATCAGAATCAGACCATTGGGTTGAATCATTTGGCCACATGTCTGCACCATCTTCGACTAACCATGGGAAGGGGAATCCGTTTGGTTCGGGATCACTTGAGCCATCGCCATCACTATCAATGCAACCTCTCCTATCCCTAAACGAAACGCCGTAGTCCCAAGGGCATTCATCTCCTTCTAAACCACTCTTGTTATCACCAAAGCCATCCCCGTCTGTATCTCTATACTGGCTGGGGTTGTAAGGGAATAAGTCAGGGACTGCATCGTCTTGGGAGGAGTGGCTGGTTACACAACAATCTGGTCCGGAGTTGTCACCATATCCATCACCATCTGAGTCAAACACCTGTTTCCAATTTCGGTCAAAGAAATCACCATTGTACCATGAACCTCTGTTGCTAGACCATCCATCTTGGTCGGTATCTCTACATCCAAGCCTGTCAAAATAAGATAGATCACTTTCTGTAGGACAGTCATCTATCGTGTCAGGGAATCCATCGTTATCTGAATCAGGACAACCTATCCCGTAGAAAGTGGAGGGGCCTGGCGAAGAAGGGCAAAGATCGGAGTACGGTCCGTTAGGATTGTCGCCTGCTCCATCGCCATCAGAATCCTGCCATTGATTTCCTAAGAAAGGCAAATCATCGATTTCATCGAAGACAAGATCCCTGTCTGCGTCATGATAGAACCTCAACAAGTCCACATCCATATCCGTTGGATCGAATAGTGTTGTGAATATCGACTGGTTGTAAATCTCAGGATGAACATCATTGCCAGCTCTAAGGTCTCCAAACTCTATGCTTCTCCAAGAATTCAATCTCAGGTCAAAGGAATTCCAAACTAAATTATCAGAGCTTGAAGAAGTGAACAAGATTATCGTATTATCATCTTTGACGACATTGAAAACACCATTTGTCGAGGGAGTTGGGGCTTTGTGTGAGGTCCAAGTTTCGTCGAATGTGTGTAGAGGATACTCATTGCTGGAACCTTTTACTGCAATTACGACATCATTGTGAACTGCTAGATCTGCTTGGAAACTACCAATAGAACCATTCGCTCTTGGTAGTGATGTTTGTGTCCAGTTTATTGAACTTGAATTCTTGTGATACACATTTAGATTACCTAATGAATCGAGGCATGATACAAACATTGTGCCGTTGTTATCGATTGCCAAGTCTATATCACTCTGTAAATCAGTCATATCGGTAATAACAGAAGAATTAAGTTGGTTATGGTCAAAACTCCAGACGGATAGTGTTGAATTTACTCCATCTGATTCGATTAAAGCGGTTGATATCGTTCCGTTTTCTAAAATCAATGATGGGCTAGAATCTGATACTGCATGACCGCTGCCACCTAAGTCATCAATTGCCCATGCTGAACTTGATTTGTAAAGTACTTTCAGTTGATTAGAGGTTGTATCTCGATATGTGATGTATATTGTTCCATTATCGGCAACCATTACACTGGGATTTTCAGAAAGGGTGGTTTGAGAAATCACAAGTTCGCTATTCCAAGAAGATACGCCCCTTGTGAACATGTAGATTTGTTGGGCAGCACTCGATGCTATTGCGATATACTGATTCCCGTTATCATCAATTGTTGAGCCTACGAAATCCCCAAAGGATCCAGAAGAGACTAGTTCCTGTTCCAAAGCCACATAACCACTGGCCGTGACAAGGTTGATTCCATCCTCGTTAGATGATGTGAGAATCAGTGGCTTTCCTGCCGAGGTTACTGCATAAGATATATTTCCAGAGGTTTGGAATTCATATGGGTGATATGAAACCCATTTTCCGGTTGGAGTTGTATCTTCTGTATGCTCGTAATGGGTCAAAATTGTTTGATTTTCTACCTCGCTAGTGTACAAAAGGCTAGTTTCTCCTCTGGAGGCGATTCCTACTTCAAGTTGCAAAAGTTCTCCTTGTTCTGTAAATTCAATGGAATCCCAATCTCGCTTCTCGTGGAACTGATAGGTCAATGCAAACGAACTACCTTGTGTGGTATCTCGCTTAGAAAGAGCAATTTCAGTCAGTCCATCTCCGTCTATATCAAACCCAGGCGCTATCACCATTCCAAGCATCTCTTGTTGATTTGCTCCGCTGATGATAGTTTGAACATCCGTCCTAAAACCGTCAGGTCCGCCCAGAATTAGGTCAACTCTACCTGAACTATCTGCTTCTAATGCCATAATCAACAAATCATCATAGCCATCTTCATTGACATCTCCTGCAGGCATGAAATTCGTACCCAGTCTCTCATTTGCAGTGGAACCTGCTTTCATCCAGTATTGCGAAGTTGGCAAGGTCTCTCCTCCTTCAATCATCAAAACAGTTCCAGAGTTATATGCATCAGGATTTGTTTGATTGTACAACTCTGAAATGAATAAATCATCGTAACCATCCGAATTTATGTCACCGATGATTTCAGCTTGCCCACCAAGTAATCTCCCTTGTGCATTAGACTGAATTGTGTAGTCGGGTGTTCCATTGAAACCTGAGCCGCTAGAATAGAATATTTCGATTGAAGAATATCCAAGTGAATTAGATTGTGTTCCTGTGTTTGTAATTACTAAATCGCCGAAACCATCTCCATTTAGGTCTCCACCACCAGCAATACTTCTACCGAAAAATGGTCCAAATCCAGTTTGAGTTATGTTTCGCCCAAATGTTAGAGATTGACCTCCATAGTAGACCGATACTTGCCCAGTATGATCATCTCCCGGAAGGCTGATAGTAACATTGCTTGAAAGAATTGCAAGTTCATCATCACCATCACCGTCTGCGTCTGAAAGACGTTCTAAGTCTGAGCCAAATTCATCACTAGAGTTTCCGCTTAGCATTTGATTTGAAATATTGGAAAGACCGTTTTGACTTCCGAAATAAATCTCCACTCTGGATTCACCAGGAGAACCGATTGCTAAGTCGTCAAAGCCATCTCCATTGAAGTCCCCAACAGCTAATCCTTTGCCGTAGTGAGCGTTATCCGATGAACCCTCAAGAGCGATTACATTTGGAGTAAGTCCACTTGAGTTTGTTTTGGTAATGAAAACTATACCTGCAGAAGTATTGTTGGAAGTATCAGCCATTGGATTTGATGCAACCACTTCAGTAAATCCGTCGCCGTCGAAGTCTGCTGAAAAGAAATTAGTTTCTTCAACATCATCCCCTAAACTGTAAGTGTCCATTTCAGAAGGAGAGATTCTGCCTGTGTCTTGACCTTCTAAAGAACGAAGTAACTCGATATTAAATGAACCATTCAGTTGATTTACAGTAGCTACTTGCTCGACATTGTCACCGTCTAGGCTCATTCCAATAACATCAGAAAGGGTGTCACCCCTAGATAGGACCGAGTTAGTAACAACTTGCCCATCGACCTTTATCGAGCGAACTTCGTTTAAGTCCTGTCTGAAGTAAACAATGTGCACAACAGAGTTTGAATCTGATCTTAACTCAAAATCCTCTCCGACAGGACCTCGATCTAGGATTCTATCCATCCAGAAAATTCCTGTGAAATTGACCCTCCAAAGTTTTCCATCAACATCTCTGACAACAGACCATTCTCTGTCATCAACATTTACCATTTCAATATGAGTTGCATTGATGTACTCTCTCATCGTCCTAATATTCCAGCCATCCGAAGTATAAATTGAATCTTGAACGACATACCGTGCTGATTTCAAATGTGGACCATCTGCATAAACAACTCTAGGTTTTCCGTGCTCGGTCAACATCAAAGCACAATCGACTAAGCCATTTTGGAAAGTAACTGTATCCACTAGCCATGATGAAACATTGCCATCGGTTGATACATGCGCATACATGATATCACCATCGGATTCAGACCAACACATACTCACTGATTCATCTTCGTTTAAAGCGATGTCCGGATTTCCGATTTCGGTGTTATTTTGATTCGGATAAAGATTACTTTCCATCCAATAATCCAAACTACCTTCGTCACGAACTGTTGCTTGGATTAATCCCTCATAATCCAAATTATCACCTGCGAATTCATGGGAATTGCCATCGCTGAATGAAACGACTAGATTAGTAGAAATCGAATCACTGAGTTCGCTTTCAGTTTCAAAGTCTATGATTGCTGGAACCAAAATTTGGATTAATAAGAGCAGTGTTAAAATTCCGCACGCACCACGGCTCTTGCTGAAATGCTTGGCGCGCATAAGCCTTTCACATCCACTAACATTCAAAATGCTTGTCCGTAATCGTCTAATTTGACAGAGAAGTAATTGGGTTTCAGCAACCTTCATTTCAAGGAGATTTTTCGATTTATTTATGGCAACTAATTCCAAACGCGCTTTGGTAATCGCTAACGGCGAAATGCCATCTTTAGAAATTGTCAAAAATTTACTCCAAACAGCGGATTTTGTCGTCGCATGCGACGGTGGATATCATCATTGCAAACAATTGGAAATTTCTCCGAACCTTCTGTGTGGAGATTTTGATAGCATAGATTCTGAATTACTAAATACTGTTAACTCTGAATTTACTGAAGTGATTCATATGCAAGATCAAGAAAAAAGCGATCTCTCAAAGACCCTTTCACATCTGAAGAATGAAGGATTTACATCGATTGATGTAATTGGAATAGACGGAGGAAGATTGGATCACCAGTTTGGAACATGGTCGTCCTTGATAGAATCGAATTCTTTTGCGACCTTGCACTACGATGATTTTATCCTTAACAGAGTTCCTGACGACACGGTTCAATTCCATACAAAATCGGGAAAAATCGTGTCATTAAACCCAATTATCACTTGTGAAGGAGTCAGCCTCGAAGGATGTAAATTCAATTTGAATGATGAATCCTTAGAAATCGGAACCAGAGGAATACACAACATAGCCTTGAATGACATAATTGAGATTAGCAAAGTTTCTGGAGAACTGCTCATTATGATTGAGCGATAATTATCTTGCCTTTTTTGGCAGTTTTTCAGCCAAAAACTTGGAAAAATCTTCCTCCCCATCCCAATCCTGCAAATGTAGGTCAATTCGGGCTTTATCTCTGGTTTCTTCATAATCACCCCATCTTTCTAATAGTCCCAAACGGTATCCCATTCTAGCAGAATGCCCCGGTAGAATTACTCTCCAAATCATGGGGATTTTTATTGGAGAAACCTCATTGATGAGTTTCCTAAGGATTGTTGAGCAAGAATTCGTTAATGAGTGGTAAAAGACTGGCTTATCATGCAAACTCTGCATTTCTCTAGCGAAGGAAAGTAAGAATGTTTTCTCCCTCCTTTTCGAAGTGACTGTTCTATACCTATGAACTTGATTTCCTCTTTTGAAAGCTCTAATTCCAAGTAAGTCTTTTTCAGTCCCCATCACAAGATACATCTCATAAGCCCTCCACATGCCATGCCAAGGATGATACGTATCATCTATCGTTCTGCGGGCTTCAAAGGAGAAAGAAAAACAACGACCATCATCAAACTCGAAAGACAACATAAGATGAGCCACTCCTTTCATCCAAAAGAAGTGATCAACAACGAACCAGACATCCTTGATTTCATTGACATTAACAGTGACGTTCTCAAGCCACTTTGGTTCCTTTTCTTTGTCTTTGTGCCAAGTATAATCACGAACATGAGAAAAGGTGATATCTCCGCTTTCTTCATTGATGACAACGCTAGATTGATGGAGGCAATAATCATTCCAAGGCTTTGTTAGAGATGCAGTTTTTTTCCTCCAAACCATGAAGAACATCACAAGCCTTATGCCAATGTAAAGGAAAATCGGGGCAATGAAAACCCAAATTAAATTGGGCAGACTTGAGAGTGACACTTCCACGACCTCTCCTGTACGAACAGCAAAATAACCTTTTCAAGAATCTGAAAGGAATCAGACCAATATGTAAATTAAGATTTTAGCACTGATTTGAAGACTGCTTCGTAATCCTCGGCATTGTGCTCATAAGTATATTTTGATAGGACTCTCTGCCTACCTTTTTCTGCTTTTTCAATCATAGACTTTCGATCACTTAGCGCACGCAAAACCGCTTCAGCAAGAGACTTTTCGTTTCCTCTCTCAAACAAATCACCGACTGTTTCGTCAATCATCTCTGTCAGAGGCGGTTGATTTACCGTCACTACTGGGGTGCCGCTGGCTAAAGATTCCAGTGGGATAAGTCCTTGACCTTCATAAAATGAGGGATATACTACCAAATCAGCGCTTCTGAAATGTTGTGCTAATTCTTCAAAAGACATTCCAGGAATAATCCATACTGCATGACTCACTCCAAGTTTTTCTGCTTGTTTGAGCAGGGTCTTGCGCATGTGACCCCTACCTACAATACACAACCTAGCATTTGGTTGATTTTCTAGGATATGAGGCAAGCTCTTCAGCAGGGTTTTGTAGCCTTTCCTTGCAACAAGCCTTCCTACCGCTAACAGCAGAGGAGTTTCTGTGTTAACATCCCCGTTTAATGCAAGTTCATCTGCAGCATCATAGCGTTTTCTAACTGCTTCGTGAGCAAGTTGTTCTTCTTCATCGTCTTGATTTTTAGGTCTGAAAACTAAGTGATCAACCCCCCAAAGATGAGTAAATACGTTCCAATCCTGAGGTGGTTTGTACCATCGCTTGAATTCTCCGACAGTAGAGTCTGAATTCGATACACATGCAGCAGATTTCTCTATTCCAAATTGCTCATATCTTGAGTAATATCCACCGGTGGTTAAAATTGCCAAGTCATTTGGGTTTTTCCAGGTAGCTGCTTCCTTGTGCTTTGCTGCGAGTTTCATTCCCTCTCTTTCTCCTATCCATGATCCATTTAAGCTCGAGACTACAGGTGCTATATTCCTCTGTATCTCATCATATTCTTTCCTCTTCCAAGAAACTAGAGGCAGCATAACCAAAATGACGTCGATTTTCTTTTTTTCATGGATTTTGTATAATGCCTTTATCGAATGTTTGCCATATGATCTTGTGAAAGCCATTGGAGCCTTTAGCCACTTAACATCCACCACTTCTACACCATCTTGGGAAGGGGCTTTTTGTTCGTGTTTTCTTGTGATGATAGTAATTTCATGGTCCAATTTGACCAAATGCCCTGCTAAGTGGAAAACCACAGAACCAATACCACCCCAACGTGGAGGGTATTCGCCGCAAACAATAGCGATGTGCACAGACTACCCGGTTTGATACTCTGTGATGAATTAATCGCAGAAAAAACAAATTTATCCTCCTGAAAATGCTTAATTTATCTAATCCAAGCAGGAAATAGTTGAAGTGAGAACGAGATTTGGAACTACTATGACCGATGTACTTCCAGTCTCTGTGACTGTAATTCTTCCTACTAGAAACGAAGAAGAAGCACTTGCAGACACTGTAGATGCTATCCCCCGGGACTGGTGTGAAGATTTGGAAATAATGATAGTCGATGGAAGTTCCACTGACAAGACTAGAGAAATTGCATTGGAAAAAAATATACGCGTCCATCTTGAACCTAGAAAGGGGTATGGCAGGGCTTACAGAACTGGTTTTGTTGTGGCAAAAAATGACATTATAGTCACCATGGACGCAGATTGCACCTATCCTGCTGAATTAGTCCCAAAACTCGTTAAGAAACTTATTGATGATAATTTAGATTTTATCACCTGCGATAGGTTGACTTTAGCGGAAGAAGGTTCAATGTCCGGAATTCATGGCTTTGGAAATTGGGGGCTCTCATTTACAGCAAGACTGCTTTTCGGATATGGCATAAAAGATTCACAATCTGGAATGTGGGTTTTTAGAAAATCGATATTTAATGATGAAAACATGAGACCTACAAATGATGGAATGCCTTTGAGTGAAGAGATCAAAATCCTTGCTAGAAAACACCTTGGCAAAGAAAAAGCAATTGAAATATCAACACCATACAGACCTAGAGTTGGAGAAGCGGAGATTCACACCTGGGGAGATGGTTGGAAGAACTTCAAATTCCTGTACGCGAAGAGATTTGGCATGAACAAAACACTAACTGACTGGGGACCGTTACCAGACAATCCAGATTCAACTAACGGGGACCTTCCAGAACAGAAGTAATCAGACATTATCCCAGTCAAACTTGTTAGGGCTTTTAGGCTCTTCATCCAGTTCGTTTGATGATTCAGCTAGAACCTCTGCTGTAGAATCTACTGCACCTGAGGCTTTCTTAACTTCTACTGGTTTAGTATCACTGGAGAATGCTCCCCAAGATTCTATCTTCTCCAATTCTATTTTCAGTTTTCTTCTTCTGGAAAAAATCGTATTCAAAGCCAATATCAGAACGATGAATCCAACTCCTGCTAAGATTATGGAAAGATTTGTTCCGTCTCCAGAATTACCTGAAACTTGTATTGTGTCACTCAGAATATCAACATAAGCATCATCTCCAGTTCCATCGATTGCAGTAATACGAATGAAGGCAGTTCCGCCTTGATTAGGAACCACAATTATGGAGCCTTCCCAAACTCCATCATCGTCTTCATCAGTCAAATTGAATTCCCAGGACTGAATTGATAAGGTCAGAGTCGCTGAAACATCTTGCGTAGAACCGTCAGGATCACTCAATTCAATTTTTACGAGTAATGAATTCTCAACTCCTTGCTCAAGAGTCTCTGGAATGATTTCCAGAGTATCAGAGAGTAGTCTTGGTAAGCTAGATTGAACGGTGAAATTTAGATGCTCTTCATTTGAATTACCTCTAGCATCTTCGACGTAAAGAGAGAGATGATGTTCTCCGCTGGGGAGGGTTATTTCTTCACTTGAACTTGATGAAAGAACTTCAAAGTTTAATTCAGATAACCATCTTCGCCATTCCCTGATAACCATATCTCCATCCGAATCATATGATTCCTCTGATAAAAGAATCAAATCACCTGCAGGGTAGGAGAACCTATTTTCAGGAGATAGAATTGACACCACAGGAGCAGATTCCACAACATAAACATTAATTTGTTCAACTCTGGTTAAACCCGTTGAATCTGTTGCCTCTACTGTCAAAACATGGTTTCCTGCTGGTAAAGAAAACTGACTTATTGTTTGAGGGTTAACATCTGTAAGAAGGGGATCTGTGAGCAAGTTAGAGCGAACAGATAGTGTGAAAGCGTCTCCATCATAATCTATAGATTCCATGGCGTCAAAGTATATTTCATCAGCTGAGGTTGTGCTAAATCCTTCAAATGGAGTTGTTAAATTAATTACAGGTGCTGATTCTACAATGGATAATTCAACAGAGGATATTACTGGAGAGTTTATTCCATCATCAAGTTCTAAAGAGATCATGTGAGAACCTGCGCTTAGCCTTTCTTCAAAAATCAACCAATCATCTCCCTCTGGCGTTAACCTACCGTCCAAGGACGAGGACCAATTAATCTGAAGGTACTCACTTCCAGCATAAGGCTCGACTGGCGCACACCACCAATTTCCTATCTCAGGGAATGTATCACAGGCAGAATCCCAATCACCAGAACCATTTGCAGAGAATGGTATTAATTCTGAAGAATCAAAAGAGATTAGTCCAGTTGGGGTAGAAATAACGCTCATTGGAAGAGAATTTTCTACACTGAGGATCCGTGTAACGGAATTGCTTGAATTGATATGTTCCGGTCTCAAATCTGTCACCTTCATCTCAATTGTATGAATGCCTCTGGAAAGAGTACCCATCCAAATCAAATCCGTTTGGTTTGTACCACTGTGAAGTAAACCGTCTAAGTTGGAATGCCACTCGACAGATATTGCATCTCCCTCTGGGTCAAATGTTTGGGAACCATCAAGAGTAACCACACTTTCTGAGAAATTATTGACTCTTTGAATGGTAAATGTTGGGCTTGGTATTTCATTGTATAGCTCAACATTGTAAGTTACAGTTGTTGCAGGATTTGTTCCATCATCTGCATACAAGGTAAGTTGAAACACTGATGGAACAGATTCACTCATCGAGAGATTAAACCATATCAAATCAGGGCAACCCGAAATTGAGATATCCGAAATTGACTGGTACGAAGCCTTCACGTAACATTGCATTGGATCGGATTCAGGGTCCATTGTTCCAGTAAAATTAACCAAAACATCAGCAGTTCTAGGTATGATTAACTCGTTCCAAGGATTTGGTGATGGAGTTAGAGTTGCTGAAATTATTGGCGGAAGATTAGCTAATTCAATCGAGCGGGTTTCGGTTACACATTGAGAATTGGTATCGCAGACTGTTAGGGTAATGTCGTGTACACCATCTGATAATGAAATCTGAGAAGATGATGGATCATTGACTGTGAAATTATCTAGATTCGATAGTATCCCATCTATAGATGATACCCAAGAAAATGACAGCCCATCATCATCCAAATCCCAAGAGCGGCTTGCGTCAAAACTTACCGAGGATTGAGAGGGGAAAATGTCCTCATCAATTGGAGTATCCCAAATCAAGTATGGGGGTTGGTTATCTAATGGCAATACACAATTTTCAATCTTATTTGAATCAAGATCAAATTCTGTATAATTTACAACTCCATCATAAGAGCACGATACATTCACTGCGTTCCAAACACTTGCGCCCGAAGCCGTCCATTCTCGAGCTATGAAATCACTAGCCACTAAGGTCCCGATTTCATTAGTTCTTTGTGTAAAACTTGTGTCAAAATCTGAAAATGAAACGTTGACGTAGGCATTTGGCACACCATTAGAGCGGTTATTCAAGACCCAAATTTGCATATCAAAAGCAAGTTGAATCTTGCTTTGAGAATCTATGATCGCTGAATTCAAATCAACCCTAGACAGGTCAGGAGTCCTCAATCGAAGATTCGATGAATTGCTGACATAAACTGAATTCGAGAATGAGGAAGAAGAAAAGTTTGCATTGCTTGAATCCACGTAGAATAAGCCGGAACAAGATTCAGTTAACTCAAGTCCTGAACCAACGATATAGCGGTGGTTTTTCAATATCAAACATACTGTGCCATTTTCGTTTGAAAGTGATAAATCTGAGATAATTGAGGTCACACTGTTTGAAACTAGATTCCTTCCTTCCCAATAGATTCCATTATTCTCTCCATTTACGACTAACCCATCGATTTCACCATCAGCATCTACTACTTCGATAGCATAACCTTCTCCATTCGTTCGGTTTGACCAAACCTGTGAATCGGTTAGATGAAACATCCCAGGTACACTAGCTAATCCATCAGAATCAACAAAAATTTCCGGGTGGTCTGGAGAATTATCCATAATTACAGAATCTTCAATCCAAATGTCAACTGAATCCTCGATAAAAATTCCCGAACCAAGGTTTTCGTAAACAACACAATTCTTGCACTTAACGTCACCAGAATTAGACTCTACATCATTTGATTCGATGTAAGTCAAACCAGCTAAGTCTTGAGTCAATACCCCAGATTGACCATTCCTAAAGGATGTTAAATTGTGGAATTCAACATATCTTGAATCGAATACTTTTGCACCAGATAATGAGTTATTTTCTAATGTCACGTTCTCGACAACTACCGATGCTGAATCAATATTAATTCCTTGCTCGCCGCTATTTTCTATGTGCCAATTAACTCCTTGAATCGCTCCTCCACTTGTTGCCCTTACACCAGGTCCGTATGAATTTTCGATGTGCAAATCATGGAAGCTAGGGGCGAAGTAGGACGACCTTACTGCAATCGATGCACTGTGTAATCCACCACTGGTATCACCAGAATCTTTTATCGTAATATTTCTAAAATTCGTTGTTGAATCGACAAAATATAATCTTACGCCAGCCGCATCAGCCCCATCTATCAGCGTATTTTCAAACCAAGCACCGCTGGCGTTTACCTCGATTGCCGCATAAGCAATCCCAGGGGTTTTCGCTCCGCTCAAACCTGTTCCTGTGACGGTTAAGTTGGTGAAATCAGCAGATTCATAATTGGTATAATTTGTATGGTTGAGTTTGTCAACATATACTCCCCTATACATTGAGTTGCTAATATCCATGTCCTTGATCACTGCTCTAGTCCTAACTGAGTCATCGATGTGCCTAACTACTATTCCTGAATCGGCACGATCTATTGTAATATTCTGCAAAAGAGGGACGGAATCCTCAACCCAAACTCCAGAAACAAATGCCCACGAAGACCCTGTTATGTTGTCAATTTCGATATCTCTGAACACACCTCCAGAGGATCCCCATATGTTTAGCGCGCTAGTCAAATGATCCGTGAACCTAGCACCGTTAACAATTGGAACTGAACCTGCGCCTACTGATAATCCAATTCCATATCTCCAATCACCCTGCCATGGTAGATTCTTACCTGCTGAGTTCACGAATAAATTAGCGATAACGGGATTGGCTGAATACAGATCTAAACCTACTCTATCTGGATTAATCACGGTCACATTATCCAATTGAGGATTTGAAGAATAAATTGTCATCCCGTAGATCGACTCACCTATTGTCAAGTTCCTGATAACGCTCCCGCGTTGATTGGATGATTGATTGAATTGAATACCCTCATGATCACTCAATCCTGATGATGTAAGAATAACTGGACATGTTTCACTTCCTTGAATAGTCAATCTCCCGTCAACATAGATCCTTTCACCAGATGGGAGTGTTATGTTAGTGCATGGTTGAACGATGATTTCATCCTGAACTGAGATTGTATATGATGAGGTTAGAGCAACAGTACCCGACCAGGTGGTTTGTGCTCTAGCCGATACCTCGGAAATATTCTCCTGCTCTCTAAGAGTATCATGTGGCAGAACATTTACCAGGGTCGTTGAAAAAATCATCAACAGAACCAATCCAAAAGCGATTCCTGTGGATTTATGAGAGTTCTGCATACCTTTAGCATGAGCCTCTATCACTTGAATCCTTCCTGTAGATGAACAATTATCTCTTTGAGATATTCAATATTTTGAGCAACAAGGCATAATACATAGGTGACCATGGAAGTAATGATGCCAGAAGCATTTGTGTTATTCAAAACCGAACCTCGTTCTGAACGAGAAGTATATCTTAGACTAGTAAACGATGACTCAATTGTAGAAGTGCATGCGCTATACGGAGAATTTGATTTGCTTGCTAGAGTACATGCTGAAAATTCCAGCATACTTTCAAAGATGTTGATGCAAGATTTTCGAAGAATTTCAGGGGTAAGAGAAACCCAAACAATGATTGCAGTGGATTACTGAGGTGAGAAAAATGGCTATTGGATTCGTATTGATTACAACTGAACCTGGAAGAGAAAAAGATGTTAGGGAAGCGATTGAAAAAATAGAACTGGTCACAAATCAGTGGCTGCTGTTTGGCGCCTACGACTTAATCGCAAGAGTGCAAGCAGATGATGAAATCACACTAACTCAGTGCATAGTAGAAGAGATAAGAACCACTAAGGGAATAGCTGATACTAAGACCCTGATTGGCGCTGAACTTTAATTCTGCAGCATTGAATGTAGTTGTTTGCCAAGTTTATTTGACGCATTTATGCATCCTCCCTTTCTATAAAGAGAAATTGCTTCCCTTATTGCTAATCCAGGGCTATCACTGAACTTTGACTTCAAGACCCACCATCTTGCTTTTAATCGTTGAGCAGAACTACTGGTAAGCAATTGGAGTTTCTTGAAATCTATCTTATCGAAGTATGTCTCTATGTTATCATCTTCAAGATTGTATAATTTCTCTGCAAGAGATAATTCCAAAGAAATAGTGTGGAGGGTTGATTGATCTAGGCTGGCATAGTTGTAAACTTCCGAGATTATTGCTTCTCTTTGGCCAAGGTCCATTTGTGCAATTGATGACCTCAGTGATAATCTTCTGATGATTATATCGTTCTCATTAGTTACCATTTTCAGAGATTTCCTGTACTCCTCTGCTTTAACGAAATCATTTGCTAGCAATGCAGCGGTGTGCTTTATCAAATTCACTGAAAGAAGGCAGGATTGTCGAACATCGGGTTCTAATTTATCATATTCAATATTTTCAATGTAGTTTGAAACCTTGGTTGAAATTATCGAACTTGATTCCAGACTTAGTCTATCATCCAGGATATTCGATGCAGCAGATATGCACAGTTGCGCTTTCCTCTTTGGAGAAGAATTTGAGATTTGTTCAAGCAGAGATTTTTCAGATTCAAGTTTATCTCCTTTCAATACAGAAAGGCGGTGTCTCAAATCAGATGCTTCCATTTCTCCGAGTTTATCGATGTGCTCAGAGGCGCGAATTAGTTCACCACGTTCCAATGAAACAGTAGCGGCTAATCGATTAAGTGTTGAATTAAATTCATCTAATTTCAAGGCATTATCCACCACAACGCTTAGACCAGCATTTTGGTCAATAACTAATTCAGTAACCTGATCTTGAATAAATTCTAATCGATTTATCTCACCCAATTCCACAGAAAAATGTAGGCTCAATAAAGTCCCTTCTGAAGTATTCTTTGACGACCACCAATCTGCTGATTCAAGTAGAATCTTTTCTAATCTTTCATCACTCAACATTTCTCGCCTTGTGTTTCTTATCAAATGGTGAAGTTCACACCTCTCTGAATTTTCATCCCACCTAAGCAATCCATACTCATCTAATTCACCTATTTGGTCAACGTTGATTAATTCGCTAGCGGATATCTTTGTTGGCATGATAGTTAATTCATCAAGACAATCGAATGATTCCTGAGATAATCCGGACAATAATACCTCTTGTACAAACTCATGAATTGTCAGATTTGATTCCTGAACATCAGCATCCTCGATGTATAATTTCAAAGCTAGTGGATGCCCTCCAAGCATTTGAATTACTGAATTTAGGTTGCCCCCAGCATCGTGTTCACCTAGCATTTTAGCACTGGATGTTTCATCCAGAGTGTCTACATTCAGAATCTCAAAACCATCTTCAAAAGGTAAAGGAACCCTTCCACAAATTAGCACTTTTTGCCCAAAAGAAGTGATCTGCTCACAAAATTTCTTTATCTCAGACAGATGCCTAGAATGAATTTGTTCTACATCATCAAGAACCAATAACATTTTTTTCATTGGTTTAATTGACTCTAATATATTATCAACTTGTTTTGGAATTATTGTGTTTTCGAATAAATTCCATGATTTAACCATGCTGTGAATATCTGTAAACATTGTAGCACTTGCCCAATGTACTGAATGATTATTTTCGACATAATGATTTGAAATATGCCGAGAAAGTGCTGTTTTCCCGATTCCAGCAATCCCTCTGAGAATCAGATTAGATTTCTCGTCTAACGTTTGAATAGAATTTTCAAGGTCTTTTTGTCTACCATGAATCAACGTTAATTTCGGTGCATCTCCATGCAATACACCAGTCTTCTTTTTTGACTTCTTTTTCTCTACACTTCCAAAATCATGCCCAAAACTAGAGACAAGTTCTCGTCCTGCTTCTGTAATGTGATGGACATTCCTTCTCCTAGAACCTGTACCGATTACATGTGCCATTCTAACCAATATATAGCCATCCGATTGAAGGTTATTTATCGGTGGATTCAAAGCACTGCGGACTAGACCTAATTTCTCTGCAATACCTGGGAGTGAAAGATCTCTCGGAACATCCCAGGCTTTTTCCAAGGATACTGGAAATTCAGCAAGAAGCCGCAGGATTCTGGCTTGGGCTTCAGTAACCATCCAAATCCACTCATTCCTATGTACAAAGCAATTTCTTTTTAATCCATACACGAAATTGCTCAAGCAAATGTTAGCAATAATCTTGGAAGATATTTTGAGAGACAAGGAAGTGGTGAATTCATGCCGATTGACGTCGATTCGTTGGACCTGCCAGCGAAAGCCGGCGTTTATCTGTTCAAAGACCCAAAAGGTAGGGTGTTATATGTTGGCAAAGCGACTAAGTTAAGTCAACGTATTAAGTCATATTTTGCTAAAAATCCTGACCGGGCAATGATACCAGAACTTGTTGCAAAATCTTCTGAAGTAGATTTTATCATTACCCCAAATCCTACGCAAGCATTGATACTTGAGCGACAATTAATCAGGCAACATAAGCCTAGGTACAACTCTTTGCTCAAAGATGACAAATCCTTTCCTTTCATTGCACTATCGAAACATGAATATCCAAGAATAATGTACACCCGCCATCCTCCAAAAGGTTCTGATGTTTGGGGACCGTTTGCTAATGCAGGTGCAGCAAAGCAAGTCATCCAATTGATAAGAAAGAATTTCGGAATTAGAGACTGCAAGGAACTCCTCCCTCAAGGCTGCCTTTCAATGCACATTGGATTGTGCAGTGGTCCCTGTATTGATGGCACAGGTTACAAGGAAAGCGTCAATGCGGTCAAAAATATACTGAACGGAGATGCTGAGGTACTTATCTCAGAGTTAGCAGAGAAAATGGATGACTTTAGTCAATCGATGCACTTCGAAGCTGCTGCTAGACAAAGAGATTTAATCAAATCAGTAAGATCTACAATAAGCCAGAATGTGATTTCTTCTAAACTATACCGAGAATGTGACGCGATAGGTTTCGATAGTAGAGGTGAAGTTGCCGCTATTGCAGTCATACATGCCGATGATGGAATCGTAAAAGGACAGGAAGTTTGGCAGATGGTGCACAAGCAGGACACTTTCGAGACAATCGCAGCTTTCATTTCAGATTATTACACAAGTAACAAACCTCCAAAACTCATACTATCACCCACTAATATCTCAGATGAAATCCAAGAATGGTTGAATGAAAGAAGAGGAAGCGCTGTTGAAGTTAGAATTCCTCAGCGTGGAGATTTGGTCAAATTACGAAAACTAGCAGACCAAAATGCAACTGTCAAAGTTGCTAGATTTGTTCTGAAGTCAACTGGCTCTATAGAGCAAAAGGCTGCAGATGAGGCTGCAGCGGTTTTAGGACTGGAATCTCTTGATAATTTAGTTTGTATGGACATGGCTCAATTCTTGGGTCAAGAAAGGGTTGGTGCGAGTGTATTGTTCAGGAACGGAAGACCAGACAAGAAGGGATATCGCACCTATACCATCAAGGGTAAGGCAATGGATGATTTGAGAATGATGGCAGAAATTGTCGAACGTTGGGCTAAGAAGCAAGAGGAATGGCCTGATTTATTGCTTCTTGATGGTGGTCAAACTCACCTTGACATGATAAAACTCAAGCTAAAGGAACTAGGCTTGTGGAAAAGGTTCCCAGTTGCTGCAATAGCAAAACAAGAAGAAACGCTATTCAGGGATGATCTCGAACCTTTTGTAATGGATAAAAGATGCAGAGTTCTAATCCACTCCCGAGACGAAGCTCATCGATTTGTCAACACTTTCCACAGGAAACGCAGAGCAAAATCTACACTCAAAGATCCATTGGATTCAGTTCCAGGGCTAGGTGCTAAAAAAATGCAGGCATTAATCAGATATTTCGGTGGCAGAAAGGGGATTGAAGCAGCCAGCCTGCATGACCTACAAACCATAGATGGAGTAGGACCTGCATTAGCGACAAGAATTCATGAAGCGTTGCATGGAGTAACAGACGAATAATCAGTTGAATTTATTTTCTTCATCCATGTAGTCTGGCAACAAACCATCTTCATACAGTCCAACTCCCATGTTAGGAGAGTTCACTCCAATTAGACTATCGAATTGTGAATCAGACATTAGTTTTGAGTTGTCAACCGAACCTCTTCTTTCTGCTTTTCTTGCCCTTCTAGCATTTCTTCGCTCCCTTCTTCTCTTTCTTCTTATCCTCCAACGAATAACCAACAGAGAGAGTACAATCGCTGGAATCGTAGGATAATACCAGAATTGCGACCAGAGATAATCGTAACCAATATTAAGCCTATATGAAATCACATCATCGAAATTACCTGGTGGAACTAGGTAGGTAATTTTCTGTCTTCCATCTTCTGTTTCTGATGTGATTCTTCCTTCTTCTGAGGTAATGCCTTCCATCTCGATTCCCTTAGGCAAAATTATTGTTATTGGACCTGATATAGATAGATCAATGTCATCTTGAACCGTTGTATCAACTTCTTGCAAGTCGGCTGCAATTGCCTCTTCTTCAGTCGGTGGATAGACTAGACCACCGTTGCTTGAGTATCCCGCCGTCACAGATTTTGTTATCAAGGAAGTATAAACAGACATTGCTTGGGCTATTGGAGCGGTCATTGCATCGGTTAAAATGTACAATTGAGGATCTAGAGTAACATCATCTGGATTAGAATTTACATCTGAAATTGCTTGGTTAATATCTCCCAGCCCCAAACTCGAACCAAATGTAAATTTGACCTTAGGGATTGAAACTCTCATTGTCAACGCTTCTTCATCGCCGATGTTTTGGTCTGGAGCTTCAAAACCATCTAGGGAGAATTCAATTGAGAATGCAGACATGTCAATTTCGCTGAAGATGGTTATTGTGTCGCCTTCAGGTAACTCGATTTCACCTTCGAGGCTTTCCATCCCTTCTTGTATTATTGAAGTGATTATTCCCGATGAATCTTCTGCAAATTGATTCAAGCCATCTAGAGAGAGCTCAAAGGAAATTGTTTCATCACAGATCGGTAGTCCGGTATCTGTAGAATCAAAACCGGCACAAACTGGCTCGTTTTCAAGTAGCATCAATGGTGGATCCATTCTTGAAGGTAAATCCATTGCTAGCCTAAGTAAATCCGAGGGTATTACAGGCATCGAAACGTTTCCTGGTCCAAAGTCTAATTCTCCTCCTTCGGGAACCATGATTCTGTGAATACTTAGTTCAGCGTCAAGAGCAAATTCAATTTGCATCTCTTTTCGCCACTCTCTGATATTGTATTGTGTAACATCAAGTAAAAGATTTGTAGAAACACATGTTTGTTGCGTATTCAAACAGATAGGATTTCCGTCTTCGTCATTTATTTGGTGCCTCCAGTCGAACGGAGTTTCTCCTTGAAGACCAACAGCGCTGGGCTCATCACTAGTTATGTCAATCGTGATTGTTCTGTCCCCATCCGTACTTCTAACCCAATCAGGCAACGTGATAGTAACTCTCATCTCAGCATTTGGCAAACTAGCAGGAATAAAATCTGCAAGTGAGGATGTGTCTAATTCTGCGTTTACCAAAAGACCTGAATCAAATATTTTACGTAGGTCATCATCTCTGATTTCTTCAAGGAAACTTTGTGCTGTTTCATTCTCAATTCGCGATTCGATTAAATTTAACAAAGACAAATCGAATTCTTCACTCACTGCCCTTAGATAAACTGGATTTTCATATCCCATCGCTGCTTCACCTTCAACACAAAAATGTAGATCTTGCCCTGGAGGTGCAGTTTCAATACATCCTTGGCTGTGGGTGAATAATAGTCCACCTGCTGGTCCATCTATCCCGGTTAAGATGGAATCATCAACCCAAGACAGAGGAGACATTCCAATTGAACCAATTTCATCAATACTATCTGTTACAGAATTTACAATATCTGATATCGGGAATTGGTCTGTGATTAGAGACAGGTTGGCTATACCTCCTTCATTTGCCAGACGAACTCCATCGGCTGTAACAAACGGGAAGGTAGCCATATCATTGAATTGGACAAATGAGACGCCCCAAGACTCTAAAGTCGAAGTTTCGAGATAATGTAAGCCAGCAACAATTTCTAGGGTGGTTCTTTCTTCATCTGTCATGTCTAAGTTAAGGTCTATGAAAATTGATGTTTGGTCCTCAGGAATTGTTACAGTATTAGTGGTTGATGTGTTCAAATGCCCAATTGTCAAAGAGGCCGTAGCGGTGATATCATCCTCACCATCAAAGGCATCGAGATTATCCAATGTCCATTCTCCCCCGAAATGAGATACTTCATCTGTCATTGCAACTCTGGTCCCGTTATCATCAACTTGCTTTACATCTGCAAAGTTAGGTGGCTCGATTTGGAAAGTTGATATATGACCTGCTTGTGAAAATACCTGAAAGTTCGTGGTAATATCTGCTCCCATCACTAAAAGACCCTGATATGTTCTCTCTAAATCCATACTGGGATTTCCTTGCAGATTGAAAGTAGAAATATCTAGTTCTACTGTTGCTGTTGTACTAAAGCAAATTGGCGGTTCGAAGGCATTGTTTATTGAGGCACCTTCATCTTCAGCATCTAAATCAGGATTTTGTGTACATGCAGTTGTTTGTCCTGCTTGGATAACCTGTGCCGCATATTCTGTCTCCAAGCTAGAGACGGAACCAAATCCTTGGGTCAACAGATCTTGAACTGTCGAGTTAACCTCGCTCATCAATTTCTCTCCGATTGTTGGAGTTCCCGGTCCGGCAATTGTCTCATCTATGTAATTCCTAAGCATATCAGCAGGAATGCCATCTTGCTCGTCAAGCCCATCAGATGTTAGTAGTGCATTTGTTACAGAATCATCTAAACCAACAGACGAGCGATTAAACTCCCTAAGTGCCCAGGACAATTCAAGATTAATCGTATTTGTATCTACCATTTTGAATGAATATTGACCTTCTACCCAATCTTGGTTGTTTGGAGTCATATCGTGAGTGTCAGAATAAGTATCACAAATACCGCTACCACAAGAATTCATCCCGGTTGCTGCTGCAAATGGCATCATAAGGGGCAACAACATGAAAGCAATAGCAACTAGCACAAAAGATGAATCTAGAAACTTGTCAATACGAGCGCTCATGGTTTGCTGGTAAACAGGGACATTCATGAGGGTTACTATTGTGGGAGAGCCATGAATCGGCGAAAAATTCCTGCTGGTTCAGCCCTTGGTGTTAAGTCAAGAAAAGAGTACTCAGAACTGGTAAGAAATGTTCTCAGCGAATCTAAAATTCTCGATATAAGAAAAAAACCGTTGGTCTCAGATACAGAGATATCCTGGCCAACATTATCCAATTCAACAGATGAAATTAATGCGGTTTTATCCGATGCAGATTATGATTTCACTGTAGAGAAAGAGGATTATTTTCTAGCTCCACCACCTATCGATCCACATACAAAGTTAGGCCAAGCGATAGAAAATTGGTTCAATCGAAACTCGATTGATGAATTTAGTATCAAAAATAATATTCCCATAAAATGGGAAAATTTGGGAGATATCGCTTTGTTGGCTAGTGACTCTTTTGAGACTGGTTTTGCTAAGCAAGTCAAGGATGGCTCTCTATGGGATGATATTTCACATGCTTTGAATGTGAAATCAATTGGACTCCAACAACCTGTTGCAAATGACAAAGTCCGATCCTCACAGGCAATTCTGCTGAACACAGACAATGGTTGGACAAAATTCCTAGACAACGGAGTAATTTTCACTTTAGATGTTACAAAGGTGATGTTCTCTAGTGGTAACATCACTGAGAGGCACCGCATTTCAAGAATCAACATGAAAGATGAAATCATAGTTGATTGTTATGCTGGAATAGGATACTATTGCCTACATGCAATAGTGAATTCTGGTGCTAAGCATGTTCACGCTTGTGAAATGAATCCAAATAGCATTCAGGCGTTAGAGAAGGCATTGAAGTTGAATCAAATCGAAGAAAACTTGACAATTTATCCGGGAGATAATCAAGAAACTTTACCGAAATTAGAATATCTTGCTGATCGGGTTTTCCTTGGCTTGCTGCCTAGCAGTGAATCAGTATGGGAAGCTGCGGTAAAGTGCCTAAAGCAAACTGGAGGAGTTCTTCATATCCACATGAACGTAGAAGAAGAAAAAATTCCAAATTGGCAAAAACTAACCATTGAAGAAATTGATAAACTTGCTAAGGCAAATGGGCGTGCATTGTCTGTGGTTTCGTCTCACCTAGAGAAGGTAAAGTGGTTTGCTCCAAGGGTAAGACATGTGGTTCTAGACCTAGAATTAAGACCTTAGTCAAGTAATTCGGCAACCAATATTTGGTCGCTAGATTGTTCATTTTTTCCTTCATCCAAACTAACTGGTAAATCTGTTTTCACCTGCTTTGATAGTACAAATGCAGCACCCAGGGCAATAGATACCAACAACAAGAAGCCTCCCGACCTGGCAATGATTTGTCCCATCGTAAGAACATCGTCCTCTTCCTCAACCTCGTCAACTGGAGGAGCTGCAATTCCTATCATTTCAATACTGGAAATGTGAACCTCATAGATTGGTCTTCCAGCACTAGAGGCAGGATTCTGAATATCTGGATCTCCCGATGGATCGTCAGTAGTCGGTGTTTCCGCTATTGCCCTTACGTGAGTCATACCGTCCCTAACTACCCCAAATGTCGCATATCCTTCATCGTCTCTATTCTCTGGGTCTAATCCATGGGCTTCAGTTTCGGCAATGTACCATTGAGAATCTGCTGAATCTGGGTCTTGTGAACGAGCCATACCAATAGCGCCATCCACGTGGGATAGATTTTCGTTGTGTTCAAGAGGAATTGTTTCGCCAGTACCTCCAGAGCCACAAGAGGCAGTTGTTAGTGGATATGCTCCTTGAGTTGTGCACGTGGGGTCACCTGACTGAGTTACGAAATCATCAATTACTCGGTGAAAGAAAATACCATCATAGATTCCTTCTTCAACATGCTCCACCATATTTTCAACTGTTATCGGAGCCCATTGTGGGAATAATTCAACGATTATCACACCTTCAGTTCTCGAGGAAAAATGTGCGGGAACATAATCTACTGTTATGGCAAAAACAGGGTCTCCGTAGTATGATTCGTCCATAGGAGAGCCCTCTTTTATCGGACCATCAGTCCATGTCTCGGGATCGATTTCTACACTCCGCCAATCATCAGAAGCAACCGCAGGTGATGGAAGGAAGGAGGTCAACATAAACAGAGATACCAAACAAATAGCTTGTGTTATTCTGCCTCCCATGTGCTCCCGTAACAAGGGGTTACTCATCAATAGTGCGATTATTTGAATTCCAGAACACAGATTCTAAGAATGGCATTATACTTGCAATGAACATGAGCGAAGAGTTCAGAGTAGCAGGTCAATCAATACCAACGATAACAACATTTTATGGCGCATTTTTAGTGATTTGGGGAATTGCCGTTTCACTACTTTCGGAATCAAATTCTGTTACATCATACTTCCCATCAATCCTTGGTGCACCCTTACTAATCTCAGGTATTTTGGCTAATAAAATCCCAGAAAAGAGAAAATTATGGATGCATATTGCGGCTACTATTGGTTTGCTGTGCGCACTGGGTGGTACCCGATTTTTCATGGTCATGGGAGATGGTATCGATTATGCCTCAGGTTCCATGTTAATGCTCCTGTTAACAGGTTCAGGATTCACTTTCATTTGCGTAAAATCGTTTATTCACGCTAGAAAGATGAGAGAATCAAGCCAAAATCTGTGAACACGAACAAACGACACCCTCTTGAAACCCCCTTGATTAGCATGGTTATGGTCGAAGACGACTCTTCCGATGTATTGGAAGCGCTCCTTCTTGACCTACCTGATGAACCGGCACTACCATTCGAAGTTCAGATTGAAAAGAAAACAATCCAAAGAAAAGGAATCTTACAGATTACAGGAGTTACTATTGCAACCCTGATCGTGGTTTTTATCCTTACTTCTATAACAATTCAAAATCTTACTGTACCTGAAGAACCTGAAATAGATTACTCTGAAATTTGGTGGGATACTCCACTAAACCAGAGGCATACCATGGACTTACCAATGGATACAATGAGGGCACAACTACCTGAAAATGGAACCTATGAGCCTCTGCCTTACACTGAACACTTCGTGCAGGTGGATTTACCTGCAAGTGAAGAGGATGCTGGTTTCCCTGGCGAGGCTCTAATGCACGTTGCACTTTGGTTGCCAGATGTCCCAGAGGGTACAAAAGTCCCTGTGATAATGACTATCCACCCCTACTACGATTTTGGTGGAGAAGGAATGCCGGGCCTCGGTGATGATTCTGATCCAAACACTGTCCCAGACGGTGGTGTAGGAAAGTGGGTGTATGATACATTTGTTCCACACGGATATGCATTAGCTCAAGCCAGTACCTTCGGCACTGGTAAATCGACACATTGTCAGGATGTCAAGGGACTAGGAGAGCAAGTTGGAATTCAAGCGGTTGTAGACTGGTTGGGTCAACAAAACTGGTCTAATGGCAATGTTGGTCTAATGGGTAAATCATATGCAGGAACAACAAATTGGGAAGCAGCGCAAAATCCAAGCCCTCATCTTAAGACAATAGTCCCAATTTCTGGCTCAATTGGAGTCCAAGAAATGTTCTATAGAAACGGCTCTTCAGAGGCTAGGGCATTCGGATACGATGCGGCTTACCAAGCAGCCACAGCTGATTTGACTCAGGATGATCTACGAGTGTGCTCAGATGACTTAGTAGGTCCCTTGAATCCCTTTACCACCTGGACTTGGGCTCAATATGGAGGAGCGGAATGGAATGATTACTGGGACGAAAGAAGACATCTACCAGATGTGCTTGAAAACTATGAGGGCTCTGTTTACTTAGTTTGGGGGCTACAAGATTGGAATGTTGACCCATATCATGCATTCCCAACATATCAATTATTGAGAAATGCTGGAATAAATGCAAAAGCAATTGCAGGACAATGGGCACATAATTATCCAGATCAACCAGATCGACACAGCACACTTTCAAGTGGTTACGGGGCTGAAGCATATCCTAACATGTCTAGAATGGATTGGGCTGTTGAATTATTTGATTGGTTCAGGTATTACTTGAAAGGTGAAGGTGAACAACCTGAAAATCATGTTCAGATCCAAACTAATGACGGGAAATGGCATGTCGAGGAAACCTGGCCGCCAGAAGACATGGAATGGTGGGACATCGGGCTTGATGCGGCAATAGAAGATGGGGGGAGAATTTCTGCTACTAGTTCAGTAACGCTAACGTTCTCACCACTTGAAGAGGACATTCATATCTCAGGATTACCTACTTTGCATATTTATGCAAGGACAGGAACATGCGACGGTGGTCAAATTTTTGCTACCCTTTACGATGACGACCTCAGACTAGGTCACGCTACAATGGACATCAGGTATAGAGACGGCGGATATGGTGCGAGGCAAGCAGTACCCCTTCAAAACTACCTTATGCTGATGGAGTTTAATCCACTTGATGTCAGAGTAGATGCTGGCTCTAGCCTAAGATTAGAACTGACTGAAAGTGGCGAAGATTACGCTCCTAGCCCCTGCGCTGCAGTTGGTCTAGTCGTAGATGCTAACAACGAATCCATTTTTTCTCTACCATTAATCGACAGACCTGATGATCATGAAAACTGGTTCTTAGCACCTCCTTGGTGGGAACAACAACCAATTCCAGTACCATGAAATCAAAATTGAGAGTAATGGCTTTCGAGGATGGTTATGACATCGAAGCCATTCTAATTTCAGGCGGAATAGACCTTACTGAAGTAGAATTTATTCAAAACTGGGACACGTCACAAGCAATAGAACAAATTCGTGATTTCCAACCAAATATTCTGTTACTTGACTTCTACATCCCGCCAAAAAATGGTCTAGAGGTATTACTTGAAACTACAAAATTATGCAATTTAGGGGAACTAACTCGGCCAGATGTAATCGTTGGAATGTCGAGTGCAATGAGTAAAAACGAGGCTATGCTATCTAATGGAGCAGATTATGGAATCTTGAAATGGGATATTGCAAAATTACCAATTTGGAATCACTGACCGTGGAATTCCCAGTCTGCACCAGGATCTCTAAACCACCAATTTCCATCTTCATCTTCCCACCATTCTACTCCGTCTTCATCAACAACAATTTCATCATCGTTGTCTGATGCATTAGGATCAACTAATCCAGATTCTTCAGCGATTTTCGCCTTCACATCGTCTACGTCGTCCGTAACGTCAGCAAAAACCCTGTTTTGTGTTCTAATCTCTCTGTAATGATCGCCTGCTCTGACCGCTTCATCTGAATCTTCATAGAAATCAGCAGCCATTTTACTCTTGAAATCATCAAACTCTTGTTTACCGAATGTTCCTAAGAATTCATCTCCGCCTGCTCTCATGAGGTCATCAAGATTCTTCCTTTTGCCGAGTTTCAACTCAGGTGCATCTGGCATGTCGCTATCATAAAACTCATCCACATCATCGGTTAATTTTGGCCAAGACCTTTCGTTTGGGTCGACCTCTTCGATTGCTTCAATTAAGAGGTCGTGTTCTTCCTCATCAATACCCTCATCCTCGTAATTTTGGCGAATTACGTCTACCAATTTGTTTAATTGACGAGCTAATTTTTTATCGTCATCTTCATTTTCATCAACTAGTTTGTCAATTTGATTATTTAGACGCTCATAAGGCGTTCCAGTCAGGGCGCCGAGGAACCGACTAAACCCACTTTTCTTTCTCGCCATGATAAATCATGCATGATGAGTATATTCAAAGTTTAGCCCAGCAGGTGTAAAAAAAACCGAAAAAAACGCTTCTTTTGAAAAGCCAATTATGTGAATTATGGATTAACCCTTGTGCGGATGTTTGAAGTAATTCATACGCTTAGATTCAATTGCATGGTCGAGGAGTGGTTGGTTGACCTCATGCGCGGATACAATAAGACATCTTTAGAGAGTAAAAATGACTACGCTGCAGTAGTTTTCATTGACGGGAAACTTCTAAACCAATTAATTTTAGATGGCTTGAAAGCCCTACCAGACGAAATATTGGTAGGATTAGACTACAACTCAGAAAGAGAAATTCATGAATCCTTCCTAGCTGAATTTGCAGGAAATGAATATGCAGACAACCTATTTGCCGGTCAGAAATACATAATCGATGAGGCTATGATTGTGAATAGAGGCGATTCATATTCAGTTCATCATCTGCCTGAGGATTGGACTGATGACATGTTCAGTGCAACTAGAGGATCTAGACGTTCAAGATTTACTCACTTCCTTCACACACACCCTAATGCACCTGCAATTCCGAGTCATGCAGATGCAGATGCAGCGCAAGAAACTCCTGGGGTTGATATGATCCTTGGTTTGCGATTTTCACCAGAAGGCCCTCTACCGTGGTTTGACGATGTAGAGGGAAGAAGGAGATCTTTCGCAGATGCTGAAGCCAGAACTAAGGGAGGTTTGTTTTCAAGAAGGCCTCCTGTAATTGGGAGAGCTCCTACTGGGCATTTCATTCATGACATTCAATTAATCGCTTTCCACAAAAGAGGATTCGGTGTAAATATCGTTTTAGTCGATGAGAACGATATTCCGTACTGACTTGAATCAAACTGGGATACCCTGTTTGCTCCATCCACGCAATCGATAGTATTCTGATAGACAATTCTCTTCATCATCATCGTCTACAAAAGATACCATTCCAGCAGCAATCCCCGTAGGTAAGGGCTCTTTACGGAGCCTCCATGACAGTCTGTCTTGGTCTCTTGGATTCTTGTTTAACCTTAGCCAGTGGTCACAATTCCATCTCCTTGCCTGATCCCATTGTTTTGATGCTTTTTCTAGTAAGTCCGACCATTCAGCACTATCACCGGTAATAGAATTCCAAGCCTGTGTCATCACAGAGTCGGGCGTTGCTCCTTTCGCAAAGGCACATAGTATCATTGAATCTCTAATAACGATAGAGTTCTGACTAGAAATGAGCTCGGGCATAAGGTCAACAGCGCTTGAGTTTGGTAACCCAGTTGGAATTTTGTACCCCGCACGCATGTGTGAAGCACCTACATTCGCAGTCATGTATGCCATACCATTTCCTCTAAGCCCTCTAGGATCCCATGCTGGCAAGTCTAAGCCTTTCGAGTGGGCTGTAAGCCTAGTTGCAGGATATCCAGTTAACTTTTCCACATACCTTGCACAAGCAACTGCTCCTCCAGCAAGAGAACCAAACAAAGTTCCATCGCCCAATGTTGATTGGCCTAATAGATGAATAGCAAATGGCGGCAACTCTGGAATTCCAAACTCCCAATTGACTAATTCTCCTTTCTTGTAATTTCCAAAATCAAAAGGTGCATGGAAATGATTTGCCCAATCTTTTGGAAGCCAATCTCGGGCATTTAATTCACAGATTAGTGATAGAGCTGCTCCAGCTGAAATCGTATCTATTCCAACCTTGTTACAAGCATCATTACCATCCATTACATGGATACTGGATCCTATTCCTAAATTAGAGCCAAGCAAAGCAAGAGTCTCATATTCAGGTCTATCCATTCTTTCAGTATACTGTGGTTTTCCTCTAACTCCCTCAATTCTATCACTCGCTTCACACGCTATTGGACAGGGTGCGCAACAACCGGACTGTTTTGCATTGGGCAATTGTTCATGCCAGTGTTCTCCACTGAGTTCCACGGGATCAATTTCTAGCATTACTTCCAATTGTTTGTCAGGACTTCCTCCTTGTCCGCCGCCCACTTTCAACTGACTTAGTTCTGGTATCTTTCCATCTGTGGAGGAGTAATTTCCTGTCGGCATCCTATTTGTCGAAGAAGCATAAATTGGGCCTCTACTAGTTCCAAATGAATAGAATGGATCACCGACTTTTCTGCGCGAGCCCATTTCTTTTCTTTGCTTCCCTATTGCATCTTTTAGAGAAAATTCATCAGACCATTTTACTAATTTCTTTGCTTCCGCAGATACCTTTACAGTGAAACATTTCAGATTTTTAAAGCCAAATGATGCTCCAGTTCCGCCTCTTCCAGCTGCCCTCCTACCATCGGTTAATGGGCTTGCAATTCTAACATGATTTTCTCCTGCGGGACCTATAGATACGCATTTACCATGTTCGTGTAGAGTTTTTTCTACCTCCCAAGTAGTCATTCCGGACATATGGCTGGCATCCTCAATTGTAGCGATATCATCCTCTATTTTCAACCAAGAAAGTGTATCTGATCTTCCCGTAATGAACAAACCATCCCAGCCTGCTCTTCGCAAGTCATGACCGACATCTCCACCTATGTATGTATCAATATACAAATCAGTCAGTGGTGAACGAGTAACGACCACTGCTCTGCCAGAAGACCCAATCTTACTCGCTTGGTAAGGACCTGTCATGAACAGTAAAGGTGTTGTCGGATGTCTGGCAACATCAGAGTCACCATCTAGTGGATGTTCCAATTTCATAGCCTTAGAATAATCTGTTGTATCCCATTCCACCAATAATTTGGTTGCTAGAGATTTTCCCCCCATTGTTTGCATCAACCAATCGTGAGGAATTTCTTTTGATTGACATGTACCTTTGGTAAGATTGACCCAAAGCACTCTGCCAGGAAATCCATTAAACCTCCATTCCGATGACATTTTCTCAACTCAAAATTCATGCAATCTTTTCCAACCATCGCTCCACTCATAGACTATTGGGGAGCCTGTAGGGACTTCTAACTGAAGTACTTCTTCCCTTGTTAGACCCTCTATTTCCATAATTATTGAACGCAATGAATTTCCGTGTGCTGCAATGAAAATATTCTTTCCATCTCTGAGTCCGGGGATTATTGTATCCTCTAAGTAAGGAAGAGTTCGCTTTGCCGTTAATTCAAGAGATTCCCCATTAGGAGGTGGAACATCGTATGATCTTCTCCAAATATGGACTTGTTCATCTCCGTATTTTTCTCTAGTAGCATCTTTGTTTAGACCCTGAAGGTCACCGTACATCCTTTCATTGAGTTGCCATGATGTGAATACAGGTATGTGAGATTCTGTTGAATCTTTCCCTCTTGGACTAGCCCAATCAATCATCTTAGCCTCATTTTCACTTACACTGTCGATTCCTTCAGGAGGCATTGGATATTGGAATACTGGAGTCTTGCCGCTGGAGTGTTGGGCTAGAGCAAGCATTGCAGTCATTTGTGCTCTGATGAGTGTAGAGACATGTGCTTCATTTATCTCAAGGTGTGAAATTGACTTCCCGCCTGAAATTGCTTCCTCAATACCTTTGTTGGTAAGAGGTACATCGACCCATCCTGTGAATAACTTCGAGGCATTCCACATCGACTGCCCATGCCTCATCAAAATTAGCAAAGCCATCCTTTCACCGGTTTGGCTAGGCAAATAAGACAAATGAACCTATGCTCATAGAAATTGAGGCAGGATAGCCAATAAAACAATTGGTAGAGCGCCCATGAATGTATCTTTGAAGAATGTATTCAACAGAGTTTTCCAGCGATCCTCATAGATTTTGTCAAACTCCCTTTGCATTCTATCATCGATATAATCAGAAAATCTTCCGGCACCTATTTTTGCTAGCTCTAACGCTGAACCAAGGGCTATAGCACCTGCTAGTCCCTGTGGGGTTAGCTTCCTTGCCATCAGAGCACGCCCAGCCCAAATCTGAAGAGATCTCATGCTTATTTTTTTGCCGGATTCTTTAATCAATCCCTCTCTCTCTTCCTTTCTTTGCTGGACAACTTCTTCTACAGTTTTCTTCTTGAATAATCCTTTTCTTTTGGTTACAGTAACTTCCTCTGTCACAACTGTGGTTGGGGCTTTCTCATCCCGACCACTGAATTTTCGAAGCATTCTTCTAGCACCTAAACCAATATCAGCATATTTTTTCAACCTATCAACATCTTGTCGATTAATGGTTACTAGCATAGCCCTTACCTGATTGATTCTCATAGCATCAAATGCTATCCAAATGAACAATGCACCAATTAATATCGTACCACCAAGCAATGACACCTCAGACCAAGTTTGCCATCCGACTGGATTAATGAATGTGCGAATAGAAAGAACGAACAATGGTGGTAAAACCACTGCTATTATCTCTGTAGATGCAAGAACTCCTATGCCCTTGATGGGTAATTCAAAAAATTGTTTGACAAGCCATTTTCTGTGTGGACTCAATTGCCTTGTTACTTTGATGAAGGGCCTAATCAAAAAGCAAATTCTTAGAATCATTGGGATCCAAATAACGATCAATACATACGCTGCCCAAGGCCCCTCAGGAGGGAATTCCGGAATGCTTATCGGCGTTACCACAGTTAGTCTGATAACCATCATGCAAATGAATCAAACGGTATTTGAGGAATCAAAAGGTATGTTATAGGGAACCATTTACCCATCCATATGGTGTTTACACACAACATGGCAGATTGGCTCGGATTTAATGTAGACAAAGAATGGTTGGAAGAAAACATCCGTTGGAAGGATTTCGGGACCGGAGTTAGGTTAGGAAGGCTATATCGCGAGGATGCATGCTCTCTTGTTCTGTATGAAGCGGACTCAGAGGTTGAAGTCGATGCTTTCATGCCCCATTCTCACCCTGGTGGAGAAGCTTACATTGTTCTAGAAGGTGAGGTTTGGGATGAAGACGGTACATATCCTACTGGTTCATTGGTCTGGATGAATCGAAACACAACTCATACTCCAAGAACACGTGGAAAAACCTTGATTCTCGTCCTCTGGCCTGAGGGTGTTAAGTCAGCTTGATTCTTCCTCTTTTGGAAGTTTTCCAGCAAATCGCTCATCATCGATCAGTCGATCGAAATATAATGTTCCACCTGGGATGGATGCTGCCATTCCGCCGAAGAAGAAACCTTTGAAGTTCCAGACAGAACCTAAACCTAGCAAGAATACCATACAGTATGTAATGTATAAGAATCCATGAATTGGCCCTAGAATGGTAACTCCATGCTCATATCCAAGCAGATACTTAGCAGGTGTAGCCACAAAACAAAGTAAAATTGCAGAAATTCCTTCGATTAATCCCAATGGGCGCACGACTTTCTTGTGCCAAGTCATAACTCTCATTGAGCCCTAACACGAGGTCTACTTGAACCACACGATGGACACTCCTCTGCTTTGGAGACGCCATAATCGTGCTTACATGCTGGACAAATCGGTGCTGGAATCATCCTTACCTTGGAGAACGCTTGGAAGTCATCGTTAGCAGAATCAATAATTTTCCCATCTCTCAATTCTACGACCCTATCAGCAAAGGAGGCTACCTCTTCGTTGTGTGTTACAACCAAGAATGCTACCCCCTTTTTCTGGTTCAACTCTTCGAATAATTCTATTACTTCCCTCGATGTTATGGGATCTAATGCACCTGTGGGTTCATCTGCAAGAATCAATTTAGGCTCAGTAATCAATGCTCTTGCAATGGATACTCTTTGTTGCTCACCACCACTAAGGAGTTTTGGCAAAGAGTAGGCTCTTTCTAAGATACCCAGTTCATCAAGCAATGCGGCTGCTTTTTTCCTTGCTTCTGCGCTCTTTATTCCTGCGTGCCTTAATGGTTGAGCAACGTTGTCTAGCGCGTGCATGTGCGGAAGCAAATTACCTTCTTGGAAAATAAATGAAATCGTTTTTTGCCTAAGATCTATGAGTTCTTGCCCTGTCATTCGGGTAATGTTAGTTCCGCCTATGCTAACGATACCAGCGGTGGGTTTCATCAACGCTCCAAGGCATTTCAGCATAGTAGATTTACCTGATCCGCTTGGACCATAAACAGCAACTTTCTCACCCTCTCTAATGACTAAATCCAGCCCGTTAAGAGCAACTACATTTCCATCTAGAGCCTTTGACTCATAGATGTGGAATAATCCCTCTGCATTCAGAATTTTTTCTTCTTTGAGTATATTTTCGGTCATATTTACTCCCCCTTTAGAATCATGGACAGGTCACCTTTCAGAGCATTTCTTGTGGTTAAGAATAGAGCAATAACCACTGCAGAGATAACAAAGCCATTCACTTGTATCAAGTCAGCCCAAGGATAAACTAAGTTCCTAGCGATTGGTGTAGCAGTACCTCCAAAGAACTGGAAGATGAATCCAAAGATATTGAAGAATCCATTGAATGCTTGAGAAATACCAATTCCAAGCATTATACCAAGTACCATACTGACTAGAATTATGGACAGAATTTCGAATAGAACTAATCTGATTACTTGTCCATTACTTGCTCCAATTGCCTGTAAGATTGCCAACTCCTTCTTGCGTTGATTCAACACCAATGTAAGGAAAACAAATGCGCTGGCAATGCTTGCAAGAGAAGCCACAACGAATTGCAAAGATAACAAACCAGGAGTACCGAAAATCAATCCTCCATCACGCTCAACATTGCGGTGCTGGGTAGACCAATCCGTGACCTCAGTCACCTTCTCATCAGCTGAAACAATAACTCTCAACTCTCTTAGAG
>CAXAGT010000003.1:0-64459 GCA_963968885.1 uncultured Candidatus Poseidoniales archaeon
GAAAAAGGCATTGTATACATGTCCGGTATGTCAATACAAGAAGGTCAAGAGGCAATCTGTAGGAATTTGGGCCTGCGGTAAGTGTGGTCATACATTTGCTGGCGGTGCTTGGGAGCCATTCACTAGGGCTAGTGAAACCAATAACAGAATCGTTAGAAGAAATGCGGATGGTGCAACAGCAGCTGATATGGCATTTATTGCTCAAGAAAGAGCACTTGCTTACGAGAGAGAACTCGAAGCAGGAACTACTGAAGAAGAGTGAGGCTAGATGGCAGATTTTTGGTCTGCTAGAATCACAATAAAGTCAAGAAACTGCGAAGCGTTGTCTTCATCCCTCGCCACTGAAGAGGATGTTCAAGTAACTAGTGAATCCATAAGTTTCACACTAATTGAGTCTAGAGCAAAAGACCTCAGAGCTATGCTGAACACAAGACTTAGATCTCTAGCAGTTTGCGAAGAAATAGTAGATTTCATTGGTGAATCTCAAACATTGAATTCATGAAGGTTGCCGATTTAGGCATGGATGGTGGAAAGATGACGAACATGGAACAACTACAAGTGGTGGTCTCTGAGGTTCAAGCCGCTAGGGCACAGGTCGCAAATTTTAATGCTCAATTAAATGAACTTGAGATGACCATTGAAGCAGTAAAGCAGCAGCCAGATGGCTATTCACTACACAAGAACCTGGGCAACGTCCTAATTGAAGTTACAGATAAAGACAAACTGATTTCAGAATTAGAAAATCAACTAGTAATTTTGAGAGATGCCGTTGTTAGGATAGGAGAAAAGGAGGCACAACTGATGCAAACCTATGAACTCCTAAAGAAAGAAATCGAGGGTTAGACTTGATCTTTTATTTGTCTGACCAGCAGCAAGAAGATCTTGCTATGATGGAGAAATGGATACTGAATAAAGATGGTCTTATTGCCGTAATTTGTGGAAAGAACGGAGATATGGACACTATCGCTTCAGGTATATGCTTAGCATCTGCCTATGAGAACCTAATTGCTTGTGGAGTTCATCAAAATAAACTCGCAAAAAGGCTTGTTGCTGACTTAAACGCTCCCTTCAAAAAGATATCCGATGGTAATTCCTCTTGGCCACAAAATCTTGCAGGAATTATTTCTGTGGATGCAGCTGGTCCTAGTCAACTTGGAGTAGTTATTCCTGAAGGAATACCAATTTTATCAATTGATCATCATTCTACTACCGAATGGGAAGAGAGTCAAGGACATCTAAATGTGAATTGGGATGTTAGAGCAACTACACAAATAATTTATGCATACCTCAGAAAATTTCACCAAGATAGTTTGACTAAAGAAGTAAGAAAGTTATTACTGGCAGGTTTAATCACAGATACTGCAAGATTCAAACATGCTGACTTGGGTGCTTTTCAGGTTGCTAATGATTTATTATCTGAATTTGATATCGATTATGCAGAATTCGTTTATGATGTCGAATCTGGAGACCAACTCTCTAATTCAGATAGAGGAGCTATTCTCAATGCTCTTAACAAAGCAAAGGAAACTAAGTGCGGTTCATGGAGCCTTGTTTATACCTCATCCGGGACTTTAGAAGGTAGAGTTGCATCTACCTTAATCAATACAGGTTGTGATGTTTCACTGGTTTCAAGACATCGAAATGGTACCACACGATTAACTGCAAGGGCAACAAGAAAATCAACAATTGCAGGCGTTCACCTAGGAGAAATTATGGAGTCTTTAGCCAAAAAGTTAGGAGGAAACGGAGGAGGTCATGATGGTGCAGCAGGGTATTCAAATGACTGTGATTTGGTAAGAGCTGAATCTGCTTTCATCGCAGAATTAGCAAAAGTAAAGCGAGGCGATGAGTAATGAATCCAGAGCAAGCAGTGGCTGAAATTCTAAATCTAGAATCTATAGATGAAGAGACAATAAGGAGTTTTTGCTCCAAGAATGATGTTAATCTGCTCTCAATTGCTGAAGCTTCGTTATATTTTCAGAAGGAAAATATTGTTGATGTTTGTAGAAAGATGTTAACTCCTGCTCAAAGTGTAGTGCTCTCCTTGGTTGTTGAGCGTAAAAATACTGGTACTGTTAGTATTGAAACAGTCAACAAAGCGATAGAAATATGTCAACATAAAGATACAAGAGACCTCGGTCTAGAAGGAAGGGTAAGAATGGAAAGAGGTTTGGTATTCTACACTCTAGGGGAGATTGAAAAAGCGAATGATGACTTGACCTGGGCAGAAACTAGATTAAAATCAGTGGCAAAGGCAAGTAAAGATCACGATTTGTCATTGTTGAACAAAGCAGCCTTCCATCAAGCAATTGGTGAAGACTTAATGGCTTTACAAGTATATGGAGACATCTCAGTAAAAGCGGGTCATGCTAATGAAACAATTGCAATATCTAGGCTACATGCATCAAGAATAAACGCGAGAATTGGTCACCAATTCGACGCCATAAGGCTTGCTTTCAATTCTCATCGTCATGCTATTATTGCAGGCATGAATGAATTAGCACTCGAGGCTGGAACGGCTTTTGTTGACCTTTCGTTACCTTACAGAACAGAGGATTCTGCAAGAATGATTGAACAAATAGAGAATGCGAAACCTAGAGATATTGGTGATGATGTTCTTGTTCCACAAATAAACTCAATTGACATTGATGGTGTATTTAGTTGGTGTTATGAAAACCTAAAAGAGGGCTACGGTGGAGAAAGCAGAGGTGATCTTCAAGCTGTATTTACACTAGCTCACAAAATGGGTAAAACTGAGTTATTCTCTGATATGTTGGCCAAACCTGAAGAGATTGAAGATGGATTATTGATAGCTTTAATAAAATCAACAACAGAAGATGAAGATGGGGTTTGGGCTAAGAGAATTGCTGAAATAACAACTCAATCATTTGAATTTTTGAAGGATGTCTGAGATGTCTAGGAATTCTTGAGGATCCCACTCCTCCATTTCAGGAATCTCTTTTTTCCACTCCACTAAGTCAACATATTGATCATTAGTATTCCAAGCATCGACGTCTTTATTCTCAAGTGGTTCACAAAACGCTACCCATCCGTTTGGGTAAAAATCCTTAATCCATCGAATCAATTTTACCTTTATACCACATTCTTCCTGAACTTCTCTGTGTAAAGCATCTACAGGGTCCTCGCCTTCTTCTACTCTGCCTCCAGGGAATTCCCAACCCCTTGTAGGATGTTTGACAAGTAAGTTCATTCCTCCATGAGGGAATAAATCAATTCCGCCACGGTGAATCCAAGCAAGAACGAATTTTGGTTGATTGAGCATATTTTTTCCTCAAAGTGAATCTTTGGCCTTTTTCATCCACTCTTCAGCCCAACTTTCTCCTTGAGCAACAAGCCTTCGTGCGTAGAAAAAAGCCTCTTGGAAATTTCCGTTTTCCATCATAGTCTTCAATTTAGTGAGGTCTCTGTCCTCCAAAATCTCATCCTCTGGCTCTTGAATTGGTGAATCTTCGGCAACGGAAACAGAACTCGCAAGTTTTTGCATCTGTTGAAGGAAAGAAGTTCTGTCTTCAACACTGGGGGTCCCAGACCATGGTAGTTTTTCTCCATCATCCATTCTAGAATGCATCCTTTCAAGGAATAAATCTCTAGCTCCAGTCCTAGGTCTAAGTGTTTGCACTTGGTCATAGCAAAGCCAAGCATCTCCCATTTCTTGCCTAGTTTCATGCAATCTCCCTAAATCCATCCATAGTTCGTGGTTTTGTGGTCTATGGGCTAGGAGATATTTGCTTAATTCAACAAATGATTCTACTAATCCATTTTCCCTTAGTGTTTGGAGCCTTCTTGCGAAAATGATGTTTGCTCTTTGATCTCTAAAATCTAATTTCCTGCATCTTGAAGAAAAATCTTGGATGTTTTCGTTTAACGAATCACCGTCAATTATTTCCCACCAACTTTTCGAATCTAATGGATCTCTTTTGAAAACTGCATCGAGTAATTCTAGTCCGAATTCAAGATGGTCTATTCCTGTCAATTGATCGATATGCTCAGGATTTCTGCCCAGAACTGTAAATAGATCTCGTAGGGTTTGTTCAAGCCCTTCTCCATCTTGCAATAACTGCTTTATTTTTGCAAGACATCTCCAATTTTCTTCATCTGTAAAATCATGGAGAATTGCTTGTCTTGCGTTCTGCTCTGCCCAATCATAATTTGCGAGAGTCCTTTCTGGATCCTTTGTAGCCAATTTTACAAATCTATTAGCTTGTGCACGATACCGATTGCCCAAATTCCTACGTGGATGTTCAATCAGAGATGATAAATCGTTCATGTTATCAGACATAAGCGCCTCTCCTCATTGGACAGACATGAATCCTTCCCTGTCTTTATCAAATGGTATTGTGGCATCATATCCTATTTTTGAGGTTGTACCATCATCTGCCCTCGAAGGGTCAAGGCTAGAGCCTTTTTGTTTGGATAGAATCACAGTGTCCTTATCTGGTTGCCAACGAGTCATCATAGCCCATTCCACTCTTACTGGGTCTGTGATGTCGATGTCTTCATCAACTACTGTTACCACTTTCATACTTTTATGACCGCTGAGTGCAGCCTCTATAGCTTTCAGTCCATCATCAGAGTTTTTCTTGTTTATTTTCACCACAGCTGCTAGCCAGCCACAGCCCCCTTCTGTCATGTGTACATCTATGCACTCCACAACTTCGTTAACGGCTTCCTTAATTGTCGGACTTCTAGGAAGACCCATCAATGTCTTATGTTCTGCTTCACCTGGTATTAATGCATGGAAAATGGGGTTATTCCTGTGGCTCATTCCATCGATTTCAATTACTGGTTCTTGTCTAATGTCGTCAACTGTACCAGTAATGTCAACATATGGTCCCTCGTCATCGTCTTCGGTTGTAATTCTCCCCCAAAACACATACTCAGAGTTTGCTGGAACTGTTATTCCGTTTGGCAACTTACACAATTTCAATTCTTTTCCGTATAATTTCTCATGTAGTGCAGCTGCATACTGTAATTCGTCTCTAAATTCACTAAAAGACATAGCCGCTGCAAGTAAGACAACGGGGTCAGGGGCATTGACAATTGCAACATTAACTTCGCTTGAATCTGCTCTGGCTTTGTTTGTAATCGTTCTCAGATGTCTAGGAACAAACCTTGAAACAACATGATTTTTATCTCTTAGAAATTGTCTGTGAAAAGAAACATTTCGTATGCCGTCATGTTCAGCAATAATAATCGATGCTGACATGTATCTCCCTCGGTCCTCCGGCCAGTGGTGAGGAATCGGAGTTTTTGTCATGTCAACTTCTGTAGTTGGATTTTGAAAGCATGGAGCATCTTCAAGATCGATATAAACACCCTGACTTGGGTTATTCATTGCCCAACCCAATGTGTCAATATACTCTTTTGGCTCGATTCCAATGGCTTGGCAAAGTTCTTTTTTAGTTAGGATGTTAACCGCAGCTCTGTGCCCTGGTGCTTCAGAAATATTATCGAATATTGTCAAAGGGTGACCGTTTTCTCTGCTGTATTTCCACATGCCATGCTTAACGCTGATTGGACCAGAGTAAGTCGTTGCTGAACCCAAGTGGTCCCGAAATGCCATGTAACACCCACTAGAATGCACCGTTTAATATTGGTGTGTAAATCTAGCAAAATACCGTCATAGTCAGTTGGTTTGATTCAGAAATTCCTCCGTGGCTTTCATATAGGGGTTGAAAGTCGCCCACATGCTTCGATAAGGTGATAATGTGGGTAGAGGACTATTTGCTGGTGCTAAAATGGCCAAGGACCGCCAAAAGTTTAGGTGGTCTGACAGAAGATACAAGAAGCGTATGCTGAAATCTAGAGCAAAGCACGATCCATTGGCTGGTTCAACTCAAGCAAAGGGTATCGTCATCGAAAAGGTTGGTATCGAAGCAAAACAACCTAACTCTGGAATCAGAAAGGCTGCAAAGATTTCGCTCATCAAAAATGGAAACAAACTTACTGCATTTGCGCCAGGAGATGGTGCAATCAACTTTATCGACGAACACGACGAAGTAATGGTCGAAGGTATCGGTGGGCGCATGGGACGTTCATACGGAGATATTCCTGGAGTCAGATACAAAGTAATTCAAGTCAATGGCGTTTCTCTAGACGAAATGGTCAGGGGACGAAAGGAGAAGCCAGTACGCTGAGGTGAATATCATGTCTGAGGAAACAGTTCAAGAAGATGTTAGACCAATAGCAGGTATTGGCACACTCGTTTTCGGAAAATACGATGTTAGCGAAGTAACTTGTGAAGATCCAGGTCTAGCAAGATACATCGACCTAAAAACAGTAGGAATTCCGCACACCGGTGGAAGACACGCTAATTCGTGGTTCGGTAAATCGAAGTTGTCTGTAGTTGAAAGATACACAAACAAGTTGATGAGAACCGGAAAATATACTGGAAAGAAAATGGGTGCAATGAAAGCATTCGAAGACGCACTTGCTGAAATTGCTGACAAAACAGGCAAAAACCCAATGCAAATATTTGTTGATGCAATCTGTAGGGCAGCACCAATGGAAGAGATTACGAGAATTAAATTCGGAGCAGTTTCTCAACCTAAAGCTGTAGATTCATCTCCTGCTAGAAGGCTTGATATCGCTTTGAAGAATCTTGCCGCAGGTGCACAAGGTGGTACTTTCAAATCCAAGCGAACTCTAAAGCAGAATATCGTTAATGAACTTTTGAAGGCTAGCAAAGGTGATGTCACATCCTATGCAGTGGCAAAGAAGGATGAGCTGGAGAGAATCGCAGCATCCGCACGATGATTGGTTCCATTTTGGAAACTAGTTCCACCGTTTCTAGGTTGAAACGACTCGTGAATTTAGTGACTCTAAAATCAGAGAATTATTGATAATTCGTTAGTGTCTTATGAACTTCACATACAACGATTTTATCCCTGCTAAACGCGTTTCTTAAGAACCCCTCGCTGGTGGCTCAAGTTAAGCAGACCGAGGTTTTACCATGGGCAGAAAAGAAGACAATATCAAGAAAGCAAGAGAAGTAATGCACGTCCTTCCACAAATCAGGAACTTGTGTATCGCAGCTCACATCGACCACGGAAAGACAACACTATCAGACAACCTAATCGCAGGTGCTGGAATGATGTCCAGCGATCTTGCTGGTGCAGCACGTGTTTTGGACTTCGATGAACAAGAGTCAGCAAGAGGAATTACAATTAACGCAGCTTCTGCTTCGATGGTTCACCAACACGAAGAAACAGATTATTTGATCAACCTGATCGATACTCCAGGTCACGTCGACTTTGGCGGTGACGTAACTCGTGCAATGAGAGCAGTTGACGGTTGTTTCATCCTTGCTTGTGCTGTTGAGGGTCCGATGCCTCAAACTGAGACTGTAGTTAGGCAAGCTCTGAAAGAGAAAGTAAAGCCTGTACTATTCATCAACAAAGTTGACAGATTAATCAACGAGTTACAAGTAACTCCTGAGGATATGATGGAGAGATTCAAGGGAACAATTCAAAAGGTCAACAAACTAATCAGGCAATTCGCTCCTGAGCAATACAAAAAAGAATGGCAAGTTGATGTTGGAAGCGGTACTGTAGCATTCGGTTCAGCATACCACAACTGGGGAATCACTGTTCCATACATGGCAAAGTCCGGAATTTCCTTCAAGCAGATTTTCGAATACTGTAACAACGAAGACCAAAAAACTCTAGCAGAAAAAGCTCCAGTCCATGAAGTACTTCTGGACATGGCTGTTACTAAACTACCAAGTCCAATCCAAGCTCAAGAATACAGAATTCCTAACATTTGGACTGGTGACCTAGAAAGTGTAACTGGACAAGCCATGCTAAAGTGCGACCCTGAGGGAGAATTAGCTATGATGATTACAAAGATTTGGATGGATCCTCACGCAGGAGAAGTTGCAGTAGGTAGACTATATTCAGGTGCAATCAATCAAGGCGAAAGCGTCTACGCAATCGGTGCTGCAAAGCCAGAACGTGTTCAACAAGTTTCAATGATGGTCGGTCCAGACAGAATCACAGTACCTACAGTCGTTGCAGGTAACATTGCGGCGATAACAGGAATTCGTTCTGCTGCTGCTGGTGTTACTTTGTCAAGAGACAAGGACTTCACACCATTCGAAGCAATTAGGCACTACTCTGACCCTGTTGTTACAGTTGCAGTCGAGCCTAAGAACATGAAAGACCTTCCTAAATTCATTGATGCTTTGAGATCATTAGCAAAGGCTGATGCATCTCTACAAGTTACCACAAATCAAGAAACTGGTGAGGCTCTTCTAGCAGGAATGGGAGAATTGCACCTTGAGATTACTGTTTTCAGAATTGAAGAAGAACAAAATATCCAAGTTAAGGTTTCTCCACCTATTGTCGTTTACAGAGAATCTATTGAAGGTAATAACCACGGTAGACCATTTGAAGGTAAATCGCCAAACAGACACAACAGATTTTACATAGAAGTCGAACCACTAAGCCCAGAAGTTCTAAAGGGACTAAGAGAAGGTGTTTTCGGTGATGGTCCGGTTAGAGCAAAGGAAACCAAAGAGATCGGTGACAGATTCGGAGAATACGGAATGGACAGAGACATGATGAGAAAAATCTATGCTATCAACGGTACCAATGTTCTAGTAAACGATACCAAGGGTATCCAAGCACTTCACGAGACTCGTGAATTGATTATTGAAGCATTCAACGAAGTTTGCAAGAAGGGACCAGTTGCTGATGAGCCTATGATGGGTATGTTGGTTAGACTAGTTGATGCCAAACTCCACGAAGACGCTATCCACAGAGGACCTGCACAAACAATTCCAGCTGTAAGAAACGGTTTGAAAGGAGCTATCCTCAGAGCAAGAGCAATTCTGAAAGAGCCTATGCAAAAAGCATTCATCTCTGTTCCTAATGACTGGCTAGGTCAAGTTACAAGAGAAGTAACAAACAGAAGAGGAATCATTGAGGATATGCCTAGTGAGGGTGATGTAACAACTGTAGTAGGAATTATTCCAGTTGGTGAAACATTCGGTTTCTCTAACGACATTAGAGCAGCATCTCAAGGACGTGCAGTCTGGAACACAGAAAACATGGGCTTCGAGAATTTACCTCCTCAATTATTCGACAAGGTCGTCGGAGATATCAGGACAAGAAAGGGTCTGAAGCCAGAACCAAATCCAGAATCTTACTATTCAGAGTGAGTTGATTAATTGACGCTCCTGAGTAATCAGGTAGTAATCGGTTTATTCAGGTCTGAAAAAGGTGGTGCTCCAAAGCCATCAGTGGATTCTCTCCAAGTGAAATTTAATGGTTGCGTGGGAGATTATCAACGGGATAAGAAACACCATGGCGGTCCAAAGAGGGCCGTTTGCATTTTCTCTCAGGAGATAATTGCTAAACTACAGATCGAAGGGAACCCTATATCACCCGGAGATTGTGGCGAGAATATGGTTTTTTCAAATTTAGATTGGAATGTGATCTCTGAGGGTGTAGAGTTGCAAATTGGTGAAGTTCGATTGAGAATCGAATCGGATGCACCACCTTGCAAAACCATTGCACATGCTTTCAAAGGAGGCAGATTCAAGCAAATTTCAGAAAAATATTCACCTGGGAATTCTAGATGGTATTGTAGTGTTTTACAGGAAGGAACAATATCATTAAGTGATACTGTAAATATAATTTGAACAGTTAACCATCCACCTTTCTTCAAAAATAGGGATATGGTCATAAGCCAGCGCAGTGACGGGATGTTAGGTGGAATAGATGCCAGGTACAGACAGAGTTGAGATTCGAACATTAAAAGTTGGACGATACTGCGTTGTTGATGATGAAGCTTACAAGATTCTTAGCATTTCAAAATCAAAACCAGGAAAACACGGATCTGCAAAAGCTAGGCTAGAACTTGTTTCACTATTTAGTAGTAAGAAAATCTCTCACGTCGGAACAGTTACTGATTCGATCAACGTCCCTATGATTGAGAAAGGAACTGCTATGGTTACTCACTTAGAAGGAGCAGAAGTTCATGCTATGAACATGAGAGACCACTCCATGATGATTCTGCCACTTGAAGATGGTTTGAGCATTGAGGCTGGTAAGGAGATCATGTGGATGGAAGCATTAGGCAGATACAAAATCATTAGAGACCACTGATTTTTTGAATCGGTTCTAAATATTCACATTTCCGATAAATATTCGGGGTTCATTTCATAAACTATCTTTATGATTAGATGTTATGACTGAGAATGCTCAAGTCGATAACGACAGCATTGAACTAACTGCCAAACAACTCATTTCTTCAATGCCTGAGGAGGATCAAAAATCTCTACGCTCATGGTATTTCTTTGATTTTGCCAATCAAGCATTCGCACTAACTGTCCTTTCTGTAGTTGTGCCTGCACTTATTGCTAGTTTATTCGATTCTTCTACTGGAGGTGGAATGGATTTCCTTGGAGGGACATTGAAAGGTGACTCATTTTACTCGATAGTTCTTGCAATGTCTATGTTTATAGTTGCAATAACCTCTCCTGCGATTGGAGTAATAGCTGATAAATCTCCAATCAAAAAGAAGTTGCTATACTGGTATACACTATTCGGTGTATTATTCACTGCAATGTTAGGATGCGCACCATTTTTTGGTAACTCAGCATACCAAATAATGGCTGTTTTCTTTGTAATTGCTAATATTGGATTTGCAGGAGGAAATACATTCTATTACGCATTTATGCCATACCTGGCTCCAAAGAAGGCGATGGACCATGTATCTTCATGGGGATATGCTTACGGATTCCTCGGTGGATCGATTATGCTAATTGTCCACCTAGCGATTTTAGTTGGTCTCAGAGGTTTACTTGAGCCGAATCTAAGATATGCAATCGTATTTGTAACCGCAGCACTTTGGTGGTGGGGATGGTCACTACCATTGTTCAAGAACACTCCAGAACCAGAGGTTGAAGGTAAGTTAGAGGTCACAGGTTTCATGAATTTAGTCAAATTCTCCTACGGTCAGGTTTTCTCTACGTTCAAAGAAATAAAGAAATTCAAAGTTTTAGCTCTCTACTTGGTTGCCTACCTCTTATTCTATGATGGTGTAAATACGGTTAATGGAATAGCAAGTGCATTCGCTGAGACTGTTTTGCGGATTGATCCCGTCATGAACATCGTCTTATTACTTACAGTTCAGATTGTTGCAGTTCCTATGTCTGTGGTGTTTGGTAAAATTGCCGATTCTAAAGGAACTAAATTCGCTTTGTTGCTTGCTCTAATTGGGTACAGTTTTGTAGCGGTTACCGCGGCTGGTTTTGCACCGCTTGAACTTGAACCAAACAACGAGGATGATCATAAGCGCTTTGATTTCCATTATGAGTGGATAGAAAACGAACCTTTCACTGATTCAAACGATAACGGGGTTTGGGATTCTGGAGAAGATTATACAGATTACGATCAAGACGGTGCTTTCACCGATGAAGGACTTTATGTTTTGAATACATTATACGGGAGAGGCGTCGAAGGCTGGATTTCATTGGAAGGAGAAGGAGATGCTGAATTCAGGGATGCCTTTGGAACATGGTTGATGCCGGAAGAGTCCGAAGAAGTTGGAGGTCTTGCAGGATCTGCGTTAAGCGGTTTCAAATCCTCATTTATTCTACTTGTTTGTTTTGGAGCTTTTGGTTTCATTATGCTAGCGATTTTTAGAATGAATCTGGGTAAGGTAGGAGTAGGACTTACTTTCCTAGTTGGAATACTAGCAATAGGTGCGTTCATTGGAGGCGGTATTGCAATGTTTGAAGATAATTCTACAGAGGATATGCCCAGAACAATGGATGCTGATGGAGCAGAAGAGATGGTTGCTGCATTTGAAGGGGTTGAGAATCACAGATTCTCTATCGTACTGACAGATGGTCCGCAAGCTAATGAATATGAGATTGGAAACGAGCATCCTACTATCCTCAAGCGAGGAGGTTTGCTAGATTGGTGGGCTGATGGATTACGAAATAACGTATGGGGTCCACTCGGACTTGGAATAAACATCCAGTGGATTTTCCTTGGTCTGGTTGTAGGCTGCGTAATGGGTGCTGCCGGTGCACAGGCTAGATCTATGTTTACAATGCTGATACCGAAAACCAGAACCACAGAATTCTTTGGCTTCTTTGGATTTATCGGCAAAGCCGCTGCAATGATAGGTCCACTATTGTACGCAGCCGCAGCGACATACTTTGATTCCCGTGTGGCTATTTTGACTATTGTGGTAGTCATCGTGTTAGGGACCTTCCTAACCGGAAAAGTAGACTTAGAGGAAGGTATACGAGTGGCAGAAGCGGAAGATGAGAAGAATCTAGCCGCCTCAGGGAAAGGTGATTGAGAATGAAAGCATTCACGGCAATTCAGCATGTTCTATCTGTACTATTTATTGGAGTAATGGCATTAATCTGGGGAATTCCAGTTGCGCCTGCATTATGGTTCATGAATGAAGTGAACCACGTTGCGGAAGGTCAATCATCTGAATGGATGGGTTACCTAATACAAGGAGTAGGCGGTGCTGGTGCATTTATGGTATGGGGATTGAGCATGCTAACTTTATCGGGTGTTCTCCAAGCTATAATCCACCCAAGAGTGCCAGACGAAGGGAAAGTAGTGAAATTGTTCTCAAGGACCACTGTAGGCTGGGCTGCCTGTGCAGCAATGCACAGGGCAACTAAACCATTCTTGGTACATGTTTGCCCATCTATTTTTGCAAATACATATTACAGGCTTGCTGGAGTCAAGATGGGTTCTGATGTCAACATTACCTCTGAGGATATCAATGACCCATCTTTGACAAGAATTGGTTCTGGTACAGTAGTTGGTGGTAAAGCAGCTATCAATGGACACATAGTTGAGAAAGGACAATTAGTACTTGCTCCAATTGTTATTGGTGAATCTTGCCTAGTCGGTGGTGGATCTTTGATGATGCCAGGATCTAAGATGGAAGATAATTCCGTAATTGGAAATAGAACTTTAGTTCCTAAGTATAAATCAATTCCAGAAAACGAAGTGTGGGCTGGTGTTCCAGCAAAAATGGTCAGCCAAAAGTCAAAACGTGAGTGATTTAATTTCTCTTTAATTCACAGATTTTTGAACAAATCTAAGGGTAATGGTCTTGAAGTGTCTAACATTCCGGCATATAGTGCAGATGCTGCATTTCGGAGTTGAGTGAATGGGAGTAAAGAAATCCGCATACCGTCAACCTGTCACACCTGAGGGTCTGAAAGCCATTGAAGAAGGTTCATTGACGTGGTTAGACGATGAAATGTACAACAATCTCAACACTGGGGTTCTAGAGCAATATTTAGAGGAAAAAAACTTAGTTGATTCTTTTGAAATTTCACACTGGTCAACTCCAAAAGTTTTGATTGGTATTCTCATTGGAGCTGTCTTTTCAGGTGTTACTGCTTACATCGGTCTGAAACTAGGTCTTGCTATCTCTGCTGCTTGGTATATCGCTTATCTACTTGGAATGGCAAGTCAATGGTCACCAAGTGAGGTCAACATTGCTACTTCTGCAACCACTGGTGCGACCCACGCATCTACTGGATTCATTTTCACCTTCCCTGCAATTTTCTTACTTGCAAGTCAGGAGAAATATTTCCTTGCAGATGGTCCCCTGATTAATCTAACACCTGAATTGGAAGGTAAATTAGCATTCATTGGTATTGTAGCATCAATGTTTGCAGGTTTCCTTGGGGTAATGTACTTCATCATTTTTAGAAGGGTTTGGCTTGTTGAAGATCCCCTTCCATTGCCTGGTTTCGAAGCAACTTTGAAAATGCTTGACATTGCTTCGGATGTTAATACTGGTGCTGTTGACCAAGCAAGAGACTCTCTGAAGACAATCGGAGTTTGGACAGGTCTTACCATGGTCGCTTTATTCATCATAGAGTATCCAATCGTTTGGATGCAGAATTCTTGGGAACAAAGAAGGATTTCTCTTGCTGATTGGGTTGCAGAGACAGTTCACTTTGGAGACGGCGGTTTTGGTCTAGCTTCCATATTTTCATCTTCAAAATTCCATCAACCTTCGGGCATCTGGACAGAGGAACAATCCGAGCAACTCTACGGAAATTCAGAAGCGATTGCTGGTCAATCAAAGGGTTACACGTATTTTGTTGAGGGTGAATGGAATCCATTCGCTTACACATACATTGGATTAGCAATGTCACCGAGTATGTTTGCCATCGGTTGGTTCATGAAGTCTAGAGTCGCTTGGTTGGTGAACATGGGTACAATAGTTGGTTGGTTCTTCTTGGTACCATTAGCAGTTGCATTCGATGTGCCAATATATGATGCAGTTGCACAAACAAAATTGCCTCTCTCAACTTACGCTCAGGGTGATATAGGGCAACCTCTTCAAATGCTAGCGTTTAGTAAAACTATCAGAACGATTGCGATTGGTGCAATTGTCGGTGGTGGTTTTTACGGACTTGCTGCTATGTACAAGACCTTCTTGACTATCTTCGCAGACATTGGTGCAGCTTTCAAGGGTGAAGGTAGTGCTGAATATTTCGAAGGTAAGGGTTGGTATGAATGGCCATTGAAGCATATTCCTATATTCATGACAGTTACCTTCTTTGCAATGATTGTTATTTTCGCTTTGGGTGGCTTCCCAATTCTTGCAAGTATGGTTTTCGCTACAATTCTAATTGCTACCACTTTCTTGCTAGGTGCTATCGCAGTTCGTGTAATGGGTGAAACTGGAATTGAACCTGTCTCTGGTACTTCATTCATTGTTCTTCTAATGCTTCTTGGGGTATTCCTTTCATTCGATCAATTGCTTGGTCTTGACGTTCAAGAGGCTGTTTTGTTGGGTCTAGTCGGTACTACTGTATTTGGTTCTGCAATTTCAATGTCTGGAACTGTAGTTGGAGATTACAAGAACTCGCTGTATATTGGTAACAGACCATATCACATCTCAAAAGGTAACATCATGGGTGTGGTTCCTGGTGCTGTAATTGGAGCTGTTGTCGCTATCTTCCTGTCTAAGCAATTAGCTGCAGGAAACATTGACCTATTGGCTCCGCAAGCAAATGCTTTCGCAACTTTCTCAGTTATCTTTGCTGAAGGTCAAGGAGAATTGCTCCTTCTAGCACTCGGACTTCTGCTGGGTGCATTCGTTGAATGGGCAACAGGTATGGGTACCTCCTTCGGTCTAGGTATGTACCTAGACGTTCCTCACACTGCACCTATGTTAGTTGGTGGAATTGCAAGAGACTCCTGGGAGAAGAGAAGATTGACTCCAAGGGTTGAGAAGATCAGAGAAGAAGAAGGAGCAGTCGCTGCTGAAAAGCAAAGGGCATTGATTCTATTGGGTACATTCATGGTTGCCGCAGGTCTTCTAACTGGTGAAGCGTTCTTTGGTACTGAGTCTAGCGTATTTGCTTTCTTAGATTCCCAAATCTCTGAGGCATACTTCAAGATTGCAGCGGAGGAAGATGTGGGAGCATTCGGCACCATGATGGCTAACTTCGTTGACACTGTTACAGAATCAGGAGATGTTTCATTCAAGTCCTCATGGTATTACGTTAGAATTGGAGCATTTGCAGCAATTAACTTGCTAATTGGTGGAGCATTATTCTTGATGTTCAAGGCTGCTGGTGTTTTCGGTGGTAAGGATGATGACCAAATCATCGAAGCAAAGCTAGTCTGAGCGTGTTATAATGAGTAATAGCCGCATTCCGTGGCATGTTTATCTTGTATTGCTGATCGCATTAATCGGTGTTTCAAGTGCAGGTACTATTTTGCAACAAATCGATATGATACCACCTATTTTGAGAGGGGCTTGGAGACTGCAAGCAACTTCGTTACTTTTACTTCCACTTGCTATTTACCAATTCACTCAGATGGAGGATAAAGCCGAAATCAAAAATCAACTCGGCTTAATGCTACTTTCAGGAGTATTCCTTGCACTTCATTTCTCAACATGGATAGCAAGTTTGGATTACACTTCCCTGACACATTCATTGCTTTTTGTAACTACTCATCCACTTGTAGTTTTAATTGGAATGGCAATCTTATCAAGATTTAAAGAAATGGAACCTGCTTCAAAGATGGAATGGATAGGCGGTATTATTGGAGTTACTGGAGCAATCATAACCCTTCAAGATGGTGGGACTGTGCAAGGTGATCATGAGGTTACTGTATTTGGTGACCTTCTAGCGTTTGCTGGCGGTGTCTTAGTGGTCGGATATATCGTATGTGGCAGGATAGTAAGAAAGAAGTTGCCAATTTTTGTTTACGCTTTCATTGTTACAGCATTTGGAGGTATAATTATGACGATAGGTTCAGCGATTTTGGAAAATCAATATTCTGAATTTGGTACATTTGGCTGGATTAGTTCTGAATACTTAGCCTGGGTCTTGGGCTTAGCCCTAGTTGCTGGATTGTTCGGCCATACTGGATTGAATTATGCATTGAAGTACGTTCAACCTCTAGTAATTTCTATTCTGGTGACATTAGAGCCAATTGTTGGTTCTCTTATTGGTTGGATGTTTTTCAATGCTGGAGTGCCAGGGATGTGGACATGGATCGGAGGTATTCCTTTAATCGCTGGAATGGTCTTAATCGTCTACGCTCAATCAGATTCGGAAAAGGATGCAAATAGTCAAACGCAATTGGCCTCAGGGGTACAATAAGGCAGGTCTCTATATGGATTCAAATCAATCTGGTTGGCTATTGCTCACGAATGATGATGGAATAGAGGCTCCGGGTTTTGAGTTGTTAGTTAAGGCTCTAAACAAAGAAAAAATCCCAATAGTAATTTTTGCACCTAGTGATAATCATTCAGCTGCTGGAATGAGAATTCAGCTTGGAAAACCGATGGGACTTAGGGAAAGGAAAGACTTGATAGAATCTTGGAATCTTGATGAATCCCATGGTTTGCACATGTTCGAGTTAGATGGAACTCCTTGTGATACAATGATCGTTGCATTGGATGGAGGTCTAGAAAGAGTAGTTCCTGGACTAACTCCAAAGATGGTTCTCTCAGGAGTAAACCTTGGCCCAAATATGAGTCAAGATTCATATCACTCAGGAACCATGGGTGCTGCTAGAGAAGCAGGATTGTATGGTATGCCAGCAATTGCGTCTTCATTTACTTCATTTGAGGTTGAAGGAATGGAGAAAGCGATTGATGCAACAGTAGAATTAACAAAACTAGCGCTGTCAATCCTTCCTGATGTTCCTGAAAATCTTAGGAGACCATTCGTTGACATCAGTGCTGCTCACCTGTCAAGATGGCCACATATTCCTGATGAACACGAATGGTCATCAGACCCTGAAGGGGCACTGATGCAGGCATTTAGACATGGAGAATTAATGCTGAATCTAAACGTTCCACCAACTTGGGATGGTGGAGTAATGACCACAAGATTAGGTATGCGTTGGTATAGGGATGCAGTGGTATTCGAAAAGGCAGGAGAAGGGGAAACCGCTGCATTTTCAATCGGTGCAGCTAGCATAGACCATGGTCATGTAAATCAAGGCGACTGGGACGCAGTTATTGCAAATAAAGCAAGCCTGTCTTGTCTTCCAGTTTGGCCACAATCCCATCCTTTAGCACTGGATGATGCTTTACTTACATACGCTTTGAAATCAGGTGAATCTGGTTATCCAAGTTGGTTATTGGAATCATAAATTCAATGGAACACATTGATCCATTAGGAAATGTACTACGGTGATTGCAGAATTACCTTGTAACCATGAATCACCTAACGACCTATACAATATTCCATCAATTTCAATATCCTCTAATATTTTGTCATCACTCAAAATGAAGCAAACATCCGGATATTCTTTATTCGAATTTTCAATTTTTGATTGCTCTGTCCAAAGGGATGTTTCCGTGGCATCAAGAATAATTTTTGTTGCCCCATCCCATTCCGCTAGTGTATGTTTAACATCTCCACCCGAATCATAAACGCCTGGCATTATCTCTTTCCAGATGCCTCTTGGTGAATTTGGTAAAGATATCACTTTGGCAATCATCCCAGCCACTGCACGTTCTTGGGCATGAAATCCTCTAAGTTCAGAGCCAACGAATTTTATTCTTCTCTTTGGACCTGGACCACCGTATAGGTGAATTACCATCTCAACATTTTCTCTAATGCCATGGCTTGTTAGGAATGCCGACATGAGGGCACGCACCAAAACATCCATTCTTCCTGCTGAGCCTGCTAGGTCATTGAGTGGTAGTTTTCCTTTTGCCATTGCTCTATGACCGATGATTGCAAATCTTCTCATCTCAATGCCTCTCTATCAGAGTTTGAACAGCGATGCATAAATCTAGTTGAGTTTGTAGAGGGAAATGTGTTGCATTGCTGTCAACTAGATATGCACGTGGCATCTCTTTGTTTCCTCTGTCTTCTAATCTATTAGCAACAACTGCAGTCATTTTTGATTTCTCAATTTGCGCTACTGCTCTGTGAATTAGGTCTGCTCGCTTAATTCCAGATTCGAATTTAAATCCAATTCTACATGCACTTTTACACTTATCTGAAAGCTCTTGAATGTGCTTTTTTCCCTCTTGTAATTCAACAGCAAGGGGACCTTGCTGACTTGCTAATTTTCCTTCTGCTTGTTGTTCCACTAAATAATCGAGTACTGCTGCTGAGTGTACCCATGCATCGATCTCATCATTTGCAAGTGCTAGTAATTCTTCCAACATTTCGTTTGGGTCTGTTGCTTTTATGATAAGTGGTATGAAATCAACATCTTGAACTTCTGTTGCGCCTTTGACAACTGTTATGTCATGACCGACTCTATAGAGGTGCTCGGCAACATCCCAACCAGTCTTTCCAGTGCTAAGATTCTGTACAAATCGGACGTCATCTATGGCTGATCTTGTTGCACCTAGGGTTATTACAACCGACTTCCGATTCTTTTTCCTTGAATTGATGAAATGTGCTAACCTTGCGACAATTTCAACCTGTCCTGGAGTCTTCCTTTTCCCCTCTTCAAGAGGTCCCCAAAAGACTTCTATGCCTTGTTTTCTAACTTTCTCTACCACCTCATCAGTAACTGGGTCATTAGCTAGATCTTCATGCATACTCGGAACACAGAAAATAGGAGCATTCCTAGTTCTTGCAGCACTAACTGCCATAAGCAATGGGTTGTACATTAATCCGTGATCTAATGAGGATAGAAAATTCCTTGTTGCAGGAGTGATTAAGATGGCATCTACATCATCTAACTGCTTCATATCAGATTTCCAATCACTAATAACTTCTCCAGCACTTGCCCATTCTAGAGCCATAGGAGATATTACCTGTTGGGCTGAATAGGTCATGAGAACTTTGACTGTGGCTCCATGTCTTCTAAGTTCTCTTGAGACTCTAACTGAGTCAACTGCTGCTATCCCGCCTGTGATTCCAAGCAGAATTGTCATTCCATCAAGGGAATTGCCCTTGATTTCGACACCTCTGTCATCACTAGCCATGTCCAGCCCAGAAGGCAATAAGTCATGAAATGTTGGTTTTTTCCGGGGATGGGTTCATTGGGGTGAGCACATTGGGGATGGCATGGATGCACGCAATCCCGATGAAATCGTGGTTGCGGGTTTGGCTCCAAACAAAAGAAGAAATTCACCTTTTGATTCAAATCACAGAGGTAACTCATTGATTTTGTTAATCGACTTAGCAATATTGGGATATTTGGCTTATTTACTTGCAAACGCAGGTGTTCAGATGTTCAATTCTTATCTTGTTAATGGGCTCCTGTTCTGTGTAATTGCTGGATTTTACTCGATTTGGTTTGGCTACAGAACCAGAAAGAAATGGGCTTACTGGCCTGCAGTTGGAATATTAATTATAGTGACAATTTTATTTCTAATGTTTGCAGCCGTTAACCTTTGGTATATTCTTAGAGGAGACCTTAGTGGATTTTTCGTTGTAATATTCGTTTCTTTTGCAGTCTTTTCCACTCTTAGAAGAATAATGCAACATTTCCATCCTATGTACATCGCTGCTTATCTTGATAGAGGAGTTAAGATCCAAGGTTTCGATTTAGAACAAGGTGAAATGTATGCAGCCTGTCCTACGTGTTTCAGTATTCTTGCAATTATTCCAAGCCAGTTGTCCCCGGAAGACAATTGTCCTCATTGTGGAAATCCCTTAGTGGATGGAGGACTAGTAACAAGAGACTCATCAACTGAACAAGAATAGATTAAAACAATAGGTGGATAGAATGCAACCAGGAGGTCTAGGTAATACTGGAACTCATTATTGGGATGGTTATCAATGGGTCCCAAATAACCAGCAAATAGTAAGCAATGACGGTAGATTTGTTTGGAATGGTAGCCAGTGGATACCAATTCAAAACCAACAAATTTCTCAAGATGGAATGTGGGTATGGAATGGAATGCAATGGATTCCAAATCAGAATGTTCAGATGTATCAACAACCTCAACAACAATACTTCCAAGCTCAAACAACCTTCATACATCAACCGGTCAAAAATAGTGGGAACCTGAGTTTGGTTGTAGGAATTATTGCAGCGGTTGTTATTGTTGGCATACTTCTCATCGCAGGAGTGTCTATTGCTATCATTAATGCCTTTGGATATTCAAACGACAAAACTCCTGAATTTGGATTTCGTCATGATGTTGATTACAGATTATATGAGGACTTAGGTTCAAACAATGGCGTATATAGCGCTGGACCAGATTACCCTGATTTTTCTTCAACAGTTGCAATTATTGGTGAGGATTCCAGCGGTGATGCAAGTTATGGTAGCGGAGTTGTGATATCTGAATATTGGGTTTTAACGGCAGCACATGTGGTCGATCAAGTCATGACAAGTAGAACTTATGTCTATGATGGTAATGATTACGAGGATTCGGATGCAAACAGATACTCTGTATCGAAAATCTTCATGCATCCTGGCTGGGAGGTAGATTCAGATTTAATGGAAGAGGGAATGGATATTGCATTACTTCGCCTTGACGATCCAATAGACCAATCTGCTGTTGAGATTGGTTCATGGCATAATCAAGAATCAAATCAATTATACATTGGTTCATTGGTTTTTACTGCAGGATTTGGAGCATACGATAGGGAGTATTCAGAATGCACAGATTTCTGTTTGACAGATGGTAGCGGAGATTATTCACAAAGGCGTGCATGGGCTAATACTCTTGATAGAGAAGTCGTAGGCATAAGGTCATCTGATTCATTCCAGAATGATGATTTTTGGCTAGGTGGATTCATTTCATATGATTTTGATAGCCCTGATGGAAAAGACAACACACTTGCCTCAGGAAATACCTCAACATTTGCTCAGGGTGATTACTCATATGTTGGAAGCGGGGATAGTTCTCCTAACGCACTTGATTTGGAGGGCACCAGCGTAAGTGGAGATTCTGGTGGTCCAACTTATGCATACCTAGATGGGGAATGGAAGGTAATTGGTTTGACTTCACATGGTAGCTTGGCAGCCAATTACGGAGATGTTGCCGTAAATACACATGTAGGTGTACATACGTCATGGATATGCTCAAAGAGTAATGATTTGCAACCAATAACCGGTTGCTGAATTAATCAAATTAGTATCAGCGGTTAGCTAGTGTTAGGGAAGACCACATTTCTTCAGGTACTTCCATAGCCAATCTTAGACCGCCCATTGCACCTAACCTTACAGGGTCATCTACAACGTGAACATTGACATCGCCCATGTCAGAAAGTTTCCTTTCTATCATTGCGCCTAGACCTCTTATTCCTGATCCACCGCCAGCTAGAACCATGTTTCTTCTGAACTCATCGTGGAATTCTGGGTTAGATTCTGCAATTAATTTCTTGACGTTTTCAACAATTGGGTCAACGATTGACTCGCAAGCATTTTGGATACAATCTGTAATGTCTAGATTCATTGACTTACCCTCGATGGAGAAGTCCACCATAATCGGCTCTTCTGGAGCAGCAGTTGAAACAAAGGAGTATTGTTCCTTCCATCTTCTAGCCATGTCCTTTGTGATTTGAGCACCATTGTATTTCTTTTGTACTTCTTCGATAATTTTTCTGTCAACAAAGTCTCCAGCATGCCCTGTGTGCATTTGATCGCCAGGTCCTGGAATTGTTCCGTAGACACGGCAAAGGTCAGCAGTTCCTGCACCGATATCGATAACCAGTGTGTGCTCAATCATATCCAAAGCGTATGCAACAGCAAACGGCTCTGAAATAATCATTGCAGCGTTAACTGATCCAGCCGCAGCATCAAAAATCGCAGTTTTGTCGACGTGACTTGCTTCTGCAGGTGCACCGATTACGGCAACAACACGGTCATATTCCTCAGGGTCGGATAATTCGATAAGATGTGTAATGAAGTGAGCAATAAATTGCCTGTCTTCTGGGGTGTCTTTTATCACACCAAGTTCCAAAGGTCTGAACAGGTTAAGTGCCAGTCTGTTTTTTAGTGCTTCATTTCCAAACAAAACATCTCTCTTAAGGAAGTTTCTTGCTACAGGATCTTTTGGAGTTCCTATAACAGTTAGTTCTTCTTCTTCGTGTGAATCAGAAGATACCATTACAGATCTAAAAGTTCCAAGGTCTATTCCAATGTATAATACATCATCAGCCATTTTCTCACCAGTCCTTGCACTTTGAACTCGTTTATGAACCATTACTATCAAAACTGTTGGAAAACCAAGTGTGAAAATAAAAGTAAATCATAAATTCATGGTTTTTATGAATTCTATAGAATATTGTCTACAGCCAGGATTCACACGGATGACAGTACCAAGCAGAGTACTCAGGATACAGTTCTGCTAGACCTCCACAATTAGTACACTCTTTGGTGGCATTATCTCCAAATAATTCTTGGATTATTTGTACATGGTATTCATCAGAAATTCCTAGTTGTTGTCTCATCGCCCATAGCATTTGATCTTCAGAAGGTGAAATAATTCCATCCTCTAAGACTAATGCAACCACATTTTGATAATCCTCAATTACGCTAACATCCCTAGCATCTAAACTTATTCCGCCTTTTGTGGCTACGAAGTTTTTACCTTCTGGATCGTCAATAAACAGAACAAGAGACTCGGGTTTTAAGCTTGAATCTCTCATTTCGAAATTCACAGTATTGCCCTCTGAATTAGCAAAGACAAATCTTGAGGCGCGGTTTATCACATTTGCAATAGAGCGAGCCGTCATTTCAGCCTTTGGTCCTCTCTTCCAACCTGTTGGAGACATTTCATTGAAAGTATAAAATTCGGTACCCAATCCAGGATATTCGAGCCTTATTTCTTCTCCACCATCAAAGCCATTGTCTACAATTTGTAATTGAGCAATCACGGTAGAAACAAGTTCATCATCATCGCCAAAACTGATCATCAACGGCTTTCGCTCCTCGGTGGCTGCGTTGAAGTGACCTTGCATACCCCGCATCCATTTGTCCTCTAATCTAGTAAGAGATGCTTCTTGTTCTTCGGTAAGTTGCTTGTCGATTCCCAAGACATTTGACATACTGCCCGATTTCATTTCTTGCTTAAATTCTTCAATCAATTCAGAATCTCTGCGGTAGTTCTCAGGCTTCATTTTATTTCCGTGTCCCTCGAATTCAGGATCAGGCCATTCATGAGAGCAACTCATACACTTTAGGTAACCTTGCATAGTAGAAGGAGACTTTTCACCCCCACATCTAGGGCAATCCCCGCCTTCGTTGTAAGCCAGGTTCTCTGCAGAGTCTTTTCGTCCCTGCCTGATGTTAAACCCAGCCATGCTTACCGAGGAGCGGGTATAGTCTTTGAATGATTCGGACTTATTTATTTGGAGCCAATTGCCTTTAGTGAGTACCTAATGATGCCTTCCTGAGCATATAACCTTCGAACAGACAAATTGAATTTCATTCCAATTTCAATCTTCACATTTTCTAGTTCGTCACTTAGCATGAAAACACCCCTTGGTCCCTCTTCAAACTCAGCAAAAATAGTGGTTAACCCTCCAAGAATTGGGGACCTAATACTAAATTCTGAAGGTGCTCCACCTGCAGATAATTTAGTCCAAGATAAGACCTTCACGCAATTCTTCAAATTAACAGTCTCGCTGGTTCTGGATCCATCATCTTGAAGTTCTCTAGGAGGCCATGTTAGACCATTTGTTCCTCTCTGGGCTTGTAATCTAAGTCTGGCTATGGATGCTTCTGTGTGCTGCTGGCTTGAAACGTAAGCTCCTTGAGAGACATGTTGTATGTTGCTCTCTGTTTTCCAAGCCTCACTTATTTGGTTGCTCAATTGTTCATTGATTTCAATTTCTGCTGCATAGAAGTCAGTATCAGAAAAATCTCCACCAGTGATTGATAAAGATATGCTTGAATCATGTGATTTCATTATGACAGAGCACTCATCTTCATCACCAGGTGTCACAATTCCAAAACATTTTGAAATTAGTTCAGAGTTAATGTGTTGGTCCATCTTAATCATTTCAAATTCTATCCTATTCTGCTCAAGATAATCAAGAAGGGCGAATGCAAGGGTTGTATGGTCGGAATCTGCTCCAAATACTCTTTGTCCGTTTGTATGAAAAAGAGAGGAAGCGGTGTAACCTGAGTCAGAAATTACCATGCCGTAACCTTGCCAAATTGTTCGGTCACTCATCAAATTGACCTCCCATAGACATGAACTGCACAAGTAGCACCGGATCCACCGACATTGTGTGTCAGTGCTGTTTCTGCATCTCTAACCTGTCTTGTTCCCGCCTCATGTCTCAATTGTTTGAAGACTTCAACAGATTGTCCAACACCCGTAGCACCTAATGGATGTCCTTTTGATTTAAGCCCACCAGACCCGTTAATTGTCAGCATTCCATCGTTTCTTATTCCTCTCCCTTCTCTAGCAAATACTCCACCTTCGCCTTTCTCACAAAAGCCAAGGTCCTCATAAGCGAGCATTTCAGCTACAGTAAAACAATCATGTACTTCTGCTAAATCAATATCATTAGAAGATAATCCGGATTGTTGATATGCTTTCCTAGATGCATCGATTGTTGCATTTAACGTCGTTATACTAGGCCTGTCATGTAATGCTAAATTATCGCTACCTGCTCCACTTCCCGTAATCCAAACAGGAGTATCGGTCATTTTCTTGGCGATGTGGTCAGCGGCAAGAATTACGCACGATGCACCATCTGAAGTAGGGCAGCAGTCGTATAGTGTAAGTGGGTCTGCAACCATGAAACCATTTGCTGCTTTATCGAAATCTACCTTTTTTTGTAAATGTGCATCTGGATTGTCAAAGCCATGTGCGTGATTTTTCACTGAGATATGAACTAAATCATCATGCACAGAATTGTATTCATGAAAGTGTCTCCTCGCCATTAGAGCATATGTGCCTGGAAAAGTCAATCCAGCCAATCTTTCCCATTCAGTGTCCCCACTAACTCCCAGCCAATACCTCTTTCTTTCTGCCGAAAGGTCGTTCATTTTTTCAATACCACCTGCAATCACCACATCTGCTTGACCCGATTTGATTGCCATCCATGCATCTCTTAGTGCGAACCCAGATGAGGCACAGGCGTTTTCCACCCTTCTGACAGGAACCCCTTTCAGACCTGAATGTTCGGTCAGTAATGCTGCTGTATTTCCTAGTTGACTTCCACCGAATGCGATACTTCCGATGTAAGCCTCATCAACCATGCTTAAATCAAAATCACCATCGATCGAAGCATAAGCTTTCTCACTAGCCTCAGCCCACATTCCCTTCAATCCAAGAGGGTGATTTCCGAACTTGGTCTGACCTGCTCCCACCATAGCCACATTGGTCATGTTGATGCCTAGAGTGGAGAAGTCTTTGATACTCACGGTTACTGGGATTAGAAATAATTCATTCATCTACTTATTTTGTATTCCAAATCTCCGATGAGTCTATGAATGGGATTCTTTCGCATGTAGATTTATGTTGCGTAAGTGTCCCGAGCACGGAGATTTTCAAGGTACTAACTGTCCAGTTTGTAATAAAGAAGGCAAATTCATCATGTCAGACAGAGAAGCAGGCTCGCTAGGTAGAATGCTTGCACTAATTCTAAGACATGCTCCTGAGAAATTTAACCTAGAGATGGACATTAACGGATGGGTTAACCTCAGGGATTTGTCTGATGCAATTGCTAATCAAAGAAGAAATTTCCACTGGTTGAGATCATGGCACTTTGAATCAATTGCAAATGCTGATGAAAAAGGTAGATATCAAATTGAGGGAGGCTCCATTAGAGCAACTTATGGACATTCTATAGAACTAGATCTTGATTTACCAACTGATGATATTCCAGAGGTCCTATATTGGCCATGTGAAGAAGGTCAAGTTGAAACTCTATTGGAGTATGGCATAACTAAGGGAGAAAGGCAACATATTCACCTTTCTAGAACTATTCTTAACGCCCTAGAAGCAGGTCATGTAAGGATAAGTAGACCGGCAATACTTGAGGTTGATACCACTAGAGCAATCGCAGATGGTTACCAGATTTACAGAGCAGGCACAACAGTTTTCATCACTGATGAGGTTCCTCCGGAGTACCTATACAGAATCGAAGCAGATGATCCTATCATCGAAGAGACTTTCCTAAGATGGGAAGAAGAAGAGGCTGCGCAAGCTGCTGCTGAAGAGGAAGCTGCACAGGCTGCTGCTGCTGAAGAAGAGTGATTATCTCTGATGTCCGCAATTCGGACAGAAGTCCAAATCTTGTTCCAATGGGGAACCGCATTTTGAACATGATAGGGTGTTGAAACTTTCCGCATCTACAGCAGTGGCTGTGACTCTACTCATTTTCAGTGGAGCGTCCTCCCCAGTAGTCACTTCCTTGAATGGATCGATTCCCATCCTCTTTAATTGGCTATACTTCTTCCTAAATTTTAGTAATTCATTTAGTGTAACTTCAATCTGAGTTTGCCTTTTTCTCCTATCTTCCTTATCCGGAATTTGTTCGGTCTTGATTAACTCAGCTTGTATTGCGAGTTGGAACTCTTGTAGTGTAGGTTCATCAGACATATGCGAATCCAATCCCAACTTGTTCATCAAACCTGTCATAGGAATAGACTCAATTGCGATTACTTCCTCCCCCGAGCATGGCAAAGCGGGTCGTGGTAAAATGGGGGGGCGGTTTAATCACCGACAAAACTGTTTTACTGACACCTAATATTGATGTGATACAAACTCTCTCAAAGCAAATGAAGAATGTTGTCGACTCCGGTTATCAGGTGATTTTGGTTCATGGTGCCGGTTCATTCGGTCACCTAAGGGCAAAGCATTGGAAATTACATCTTGGTAAGCAAAATCAGACATTTGTACCTGAGCCTGGAATATTCACACAAGAACAGGCTGTTGAAGAAGTAAGGAGAGATATGGAATCTTTGAATTCATTTGTGATTTCCGAACTGGAAGAAATGAACTTGGATTGCGAAGTATTTCCTGCTCACAAATGGGCAACAGAAACAGGTTCAAATTTTGAAGGAGATTTGGCAATTTTCGAAAACTCAAGTGCTGATGTAATCATAACTTTTGGAGATGTTGTAGACTGTTCACCCCCTGCAATGTTTGGTATACTATCGGGAGATGATCTAGTGAAAAGATTGTCAATTGAACTTGGCGGGGTTGAAAGGTTGGTATTTGCAATTGGAGGAGTGGATGGCGTACTTGAAAACCCACCTGGTGATGGGAACGAAATTGTTATTCCAACCCTCACAAAAAATTCAGAATTTCTTGGCTCTCATGAATCTACAATTGATGTAACCGGAGGAATTGGTCTTAAGATTTCCAGAGGGTTTGAAGTTTCAGATAAAGGCATAGAGGTTTTGTTAGTCAATGGTGAAAACAGTGATAGATTCGAAAAAGCATGTTTGGGTATAGATGTAATTGGAACAAAAATCCAGTCATAAATTACAAAATTACGCAGCGAAGTTATCATGAACGGCCTAGTGTTGGAAGAATTGGTGAGAACAGTGTCTGGGTATGGGATAGATGATGTTCCAAGCGTCACTTTAAGTGACGAGCAGTCCAGTTTACTCAAAGGACAAGATTTAGCACAAGCACAACTAATGGCTGAAAAGGTAATTCTAGTTGATGAGTATGATAACGTGATTGGTTCTGATTCAAAAATTGACACTCACTATGATGTGGGAAAATTGCATCGTGCCTTCTCCGTCCTTCTATTCAATTCAGAAGGTAAGTTATTACTTCAAAGAAGAGCACTAGACAAGGTAACCTTTCCTGGTGTTTGGGCTAATACATGTTGCTCTCATCCTTTGGCTAGCGAAGAAGAAATGAATCCTGATGGTTACATCGGAACTAAAGTTGCCGCAGTTAGGAAAATGGAGCAAGAATTAGGTATTAGTCCATCTCAAATATCAACCGGTGATTTGCAATTTGTTACAAAAATGCTATACCAAGCAAGAATGAATCGTGAATGGATTGAAAGAGAATTGGATCATATTCTAGTTATCAGAGCTGATGTTGATTTAAATCCAAATCCAAATGAAGTTTCTGAAGTAAAATGGGTAAATGCAGAAGAGTTACGAGACATGATAAGTCAACAAACTGAAGATACTGGATATGTCGCTCCTTGGTTTAGATGCATTGCAGAAGATATCATGACTGCCGATTGGTGGGAGGCTGGTTCAACAGGTTCTGGGTTTGAAAAATTAGTTGATGGTAAAATCCATGACATGGGGGATGTGACTTTCCTTCTTCCAAATGCTGAACCTGCAAGTTACAAGACCTCATTGTTGGAAGTTATGCCGGCAGTAGAAAAAAGGATTGAAACCTCTCTCAGAAACACAAGTCACAAAAGATTGTCTGATGCTATGATGCATTTGATTGATGGCGGAGGTAAAAGAATGCGAGCAAGTCTTCCTTGGCTAGTTGCTAACGCGACTGGGAGATCACATTCCGGAATTATCGATGTGGGATCTGTAATCGAAATTATTCACAACTTTACTTTGGTTCATGACGATATAATGGATGATGATGACATAAGGAGAGGAAGAAATGCTGTTCACATAGAATATGATATGCCCACAGCAATCAATGCAGGAGATGCTATGCTAGCAATTGCCTTTGAGACTCTTTATGATGCAAAGAATATTTCAACAGAAGATACTGTTACAATTTTCAAGAAAATAGCATGGATGGTTCGCAGAGTAAGCGAAGGTCAACAATTAGATATAGAATTCGAGGATAGAGAAATTGTAGAAGAGGATGAGTATATCGAGATGATTCTAGGTAAAACCTCTGTCATGTTTATCATCTGTGCGGAAATTGGTGCTTTCCTTTCTGGGTCAAATCAAGAGGTCGTTGATATGATGGCAAAATGGGGAGAAAATACAGGTATCTGTTTCCAACTTATGGACGATATAATTGACATCATGTCATCGACTGAGGAATTAGGTAAGCCAGCAGGATCTGATATCGTACAAGGAAAAAAGACATTGATGGCTATCCACGCATTAAGACAACCAGACTCTCCAGCAAAACAAGCATTCTTGGCAGCATACAACAAAGGGGACGATTGTCCAAAAGAAATTAGAGATGCGGCTCATGATGCCTTACATGAATTAGGTTCAGTTGAATATGCAAAACAACGTGCAGTTGAATACCACTCTGCTGCACACGATATCTTGAATCAACTACCACATAGACCTGGTTTGGCTGTTCTGAGAGAATTAACCGATATTCAACTAAAAAGAATGGTTTGATTAGATATTCCTGATGTCAAACCTATCTCCTGACTGACTCATTGAATGAGTTGTAATTAATGGAATCATCTTGTTTGCAGTAGTTTTTGCATCTGTCAAATCTCCATTTCTGTGATAATCAACAAAATTCTGGTGTGCTGGGAAATCCTCAGGATTTGCTGAACGGATATCCTCTTGCATTCCTGTATCGACTATTCCGGGTGCAAATGCAATTGCTGAAATATTGTATTTTGCTCCTTCTTCAGCCATACATTTTGTCCACATATCCAAGCCTGCTTTTGAAACACAATACGCAGACCAGGCTTCTATGCTCCTAAGGCTGGCACCGGAAGATATTGTAGTAATCCTTGTTTGTTTTTCATGCTTCATTATCGGCATCAACTTATTTGTTAGAGATTGAACACTCGTCAAATTTACTTTGATTAGATTATCCCATTCATTTTGATCTACATTCTCCATGCCCACAACAGGTCCAATTTGTCCTGCATTGTGGATTATTCCAGCAATAGATGACACGCTTTCAAGGATTTTAGAAGCGGCTGCAGTAACCGATTCATCAATCCCCATGTCACATGCAATTACGCAACTAGAATCGGATAGTTTGGCAAGATTTTGTCCAGCCAATTTCAGCTCTTCTGATTCTCTAGCCAATCCGATTACGGTATTTCCATCTTTAGCGAGTCGGGTTGCGAATCCTAATCCTAGACCTTTGCTTGCCCCAGTTACCAACCACACATCTTCGAGCATGAATGCCCTAGATGGGGCAAATTAATATGATGTTGCTCAAGAGTAATCGTAGAATCCTCTACCAGATTTTCTTCCAAGTAATCCTGCTGCTACCATTCTTCGCAAAAGAGGTGCTGCTCGGTATTTAGAATCACCAAGTCCCTCATAGAGAACATCCATGATGTGCAGGACAGTATCTAATCCAATAAAGTCAGCAAGAGTCAATGGACCCATAGGATGGTTCATTCCTAATTTCATAATTCCATCAATTGCTTCCTTTGTTGCAACTCCTTCCTGAAGACAAAAGATCGCTTCATTAAGCATAGGGCATAATATTCTGTTTGAAATGAAACCTGGATAATCCTCACTGGTAAGTGGAACTTTACCCATTTTCTCGCTGGCTTCCACGACTGCTGCATTGGTCTCATCACTCGTCAATTCACCATTGATTATCTCAACTAATTTCATCAAAGGTACAGGATTCATGAAATGCATTCCAATTACTCTGTCAGGTCTGCTTGTAGATGCTGCAATTTCAGTAATTGAGATTGAGGATGTGTTGGATGCAAGGATTGTTTCAGGTTTGCATATTTGGTCTAGTTCTGAAAAAATCTCAGTTTTCAGTGAGAGAATTTCGGGAACCGCTTCGACAACCAAGTCCACATCTGCACAAACATCTCTTGATGTTGAAGTAGTGATTCTTGCTCTAGCAGCATCAGCATCATCTTGAGTCATTCGCTCTTTTGAAACAAGTTTAGCCAGCGATTTCTCGATGGTTGCAATCCCTCTGTCTACAAATTCTTGTTTGATGTCGATCATGATAACATCATAACCTGCACAGGCTGCTACTTGTGTTATACCATTTCCCATTTGACCTGCGCCCAAAACTGCCATCTTTTCTATGCTCATTGACATCCCCAAATGTCGGCAATTGATGAACCCTACGAATTCTCCATTCTCATGATAATAGGCTTAGCGATTTTGATACTTATGAATCTAAATATCGACCAGTTTAACCTTCTAAACCAGTTTAGATTCTTGGTGTAAACCATAGTATATTCGGGAACTGAGATGCCTCCACGTAACTTTTTGAATTCCATAGCACCAGAACTTGCGTGTCTTCGTAATTGATGCTCAGAGCAAAATGTTGCAATTCTAGCTGTTATTACCCTGTAAAGGTCATCAGAAAATTCCTGATTAAAATCATAGCCGAGAATTGGATTAGTTGACAATCCATCTATGGTAAACATCCCCAAGACTCCTACCATTTCATCATCTTTGTACAATAGGTGGTAAGTGTAGATCTCGTTTTGTATAGTTCCTAAGAAGTAGTCCAGAGTGAACTGTGGATTGTATTTTGAGTATTTATCCAAGTATAATTGGTCATACAGATTCTTTACCCTCAAAGCCTGTTCTTCAGTTAACTCATCAACCATCTCCCAATGTAATCCATGCTCTTTTTGTAATTTCAAGTCTCTATTAATTTGCCTTCTATTGGCTCTCTTGTAGTCAGAGAGTTTTGTGTGGGGGAAAAGAATAATATTTCTCGAAAAAATCCTCTTGAATCCATAATCGACAAGATACTGCTCCAAATCTGAACATGTTGTCGAATTAATCGATCGGAATATGATTGCATCTTTCTTGTTATTTTTCAGTACATTATCTATGATTTGTCCGAACTCATCCAAATTAGGATTCTTAGGATATAGATTGGTTGATATTCCCCAATTATTGAGCATGATGGAATTATCTATTTTTGCCATTCGAAGGAATAAGGCAAGTGTCTCAAGCATAGGATAAACAATGAATCGGCTAAAGCCTAAATTTTCTATCTCAATTTCTCTTTTTGCGTAGTGGTAATTATGGCTCATTTGAGATACAGTGTAGCAAGCTTTCTTATTTTTCATCGAGTTTTTAGTGTAAGGCAATATAGTAGAACCAGATGATAAAAAACCACTTTCACAGTTGAAATTGGACACAAAATCATTGAGATTTCTTTCCTTCAACATCTCTGCAAAGGAATCAATTTTTTGGCTGAAGGTCTTGTTTTCCACTAATTTTATTGACGACATTCTATTTAACAAATTTTCTCCATTCATTTTTCTCCTGGAATAGTAAATTCCATCCATGTGATAACTGGGGAAATCCGGAACAAGATTGATTTGTTTAGTTTACTCTTACCAACTATGGCAAGGGTGCTGGTGTCTTGTGGTAGGGCTCCAGCAGCGATACATCTTGCAAAACTATTCTCTCTTGCTGGGCATGAAGTAATCATTGCAGATTCCAATCGGTTCCATTTTGGCAGATATAGAAAATGGGCACACAAGATAATGAAACATCCATCCCCAAGGCATAATCCCGATGAATTTGTTTCTTGGCTAAATGATGTGATTAAGACTGAAAAAATTGATTTAATTGTTCCAGTGTATGAAGAAACGTTTCATTTTTCTTATCACAAAGATTCAATTCCATGCAAAATATTTACTTCAGATATAGATATCCTTGATACACTACACGATAAGTTTAGATTCATAGAATTCTGTAAATCAATTGGCTTAGATGTGCCTGAGACGGTAAAAATAACCGATGTTAATGAATTAGAAAATTCACCAATTGATGATTTCATTGCCAAACCAGTATACTCAAGATTTGGTCATAATGTACAATTCAATCCCACAGCCAAAAACTTTCGAGGAAAGATCAGCAATGATAGACCTTGGATATTGCAAGAACGGGTTCATGGAGTACAATATTGCTTGCAAGGTATTTGCTTTGAAGGAAAAGTCCTGTCAGTCTCTTGTTATGGTAGTGAATTTACCGTATCAAAGTCTTCAGTTCTTTTCAAGAATAATGAGCGAGGAGACATTGGCGGAATTATAGCAAAGGTCGCAAAAGAGCTGAACTATACTGGCTTCATTTGTTTTGATGTATTCGAATCTGAAGATGGGCGAATATTACCTATAGAATGTAATCCACGGGCTACAAGTGCACTTCATCTTTATTCCGATAATGATAACTTAGCAGGTTGTATATTGGAGAATCAACAAATTGAGGCTACTGGAATTGCTCGTAGAATCACTGCTCCTATGTACATCAACCTATCAAGGAATCTGTTCAAGAAAGGACATTTCAAGAAATGGCGAAGGGCAATGAGAGAATCAAAAAGTACTGAATTAGACCGGTTTTCAATTAGAATTTCTTTACTAAAATATCTGGTTTTATTGAATTTCATAACCGTTGCACTAAGAAATAGAATTTCCATAATTTCGGCTACGAGTTTTGAGTATGAATGGAATGAAGACGAAAAAAAACGGGTGAATCTTTAATTGTGTAATTTTCACAAAGCGAGGTAGGTGAGATAATTTGTTTACACAGATTAGTGGTTTTGCCTCTTATCTACCAAGCAAAGTTGTCAATACAGAAGACTTCGCTCCCCAAGGACGCCTGCCTCAGAAAATCGATTTGAAGAGGCTTACCAAAATCAAGACTCATCACGAAGCTGATGAATCTGAGAGTTCGATTTCAATGGCTATCGAAGCGGCAAAAAAAGCAATTGGGAGATCTAAAATTGATTTATCTGAAATAGATCTCGTCATCTATTGTGCAGTCTCTAAAATGAATGATAAATTAGAGCAATTAATTTCGCCTTCAATGGCTTCTGTAATTTGTGATGAATTAGGAATTAATGTGCGCTCCTTTGATGTCTCAAACGCATGTTCGGGAATGGTTACAGGTCTTATGATTGCTAACTCTCAAGTTCAATCTGGTGCCTGTAAAAACGCATTGGTATTGTCGGGAGAATACCTCTCGCCTGCTCTATATGAAGCACTATCCCGAAATTTATATCTCAACAAGAAAGCAATTCCAAGCCTAACTATTGGTGATGCTGGTTGTGCCTATGTTATATCACAATCCAAAGAGCAACGAATAAATTTTTACGAGCCGGTTACTTTGTCAAAATATGATGATATGTGCATCGCTGAGGCTGCTAAAGGTATGAAAGGGCCAGCGATGAGAACAGATGGTAGGGGATTGCAGAATGCAGGACTGACTAATCTTGGTCCATACCTTAGAAGAAATATTACATCGGATGCATGGGATGAATATGCACACGTTATTTCCCACCAAACCTCTCCTCGTGCGGTTGGCAAAGGAGCGGATATTGCAGGGAGTATTTTTGGAACACCAGAAAAGGTTAGATCTACTGATCACGCAGGAAATACTGCCTCCACAACTCATGGTGTTGTCCTAGAGAATTTGCTATCCAATAATTCAATTCAAGGAGATCAAAGGATATTATTGGTGGCTTTTGGTAGTGGATTGAGCATGATTGGTGTAGACTTCATGACTCCAAAGGAGGCAGGTTCTTGGTAAGCCTAGTTGCTTGGAGTAAGATTAGCATCGGGTCAAGGAACCCTGCTAAGAATATTGCAAAAATGGCAACTGCGTTTTTACAGGAAAATAGTATCAATAAATCAGATATTGGACTTTTGATTCATTCTGGAGTGTACAGAATAAATTTCAGAGCAGAGCCTGCTTTTGCTCCTAATATACAGAAATATATGGGGTTAGGCGACGATGAAATATCATACCAAAGCAATCACGTTTTTTCATTTGATGTCTTAGATGGGACCTGTGGTCCTCATCATGCAATTCAGACTATTTCTGACATGTTTCAATATGTTAATTGCAAATATGCTATTTTGGTTGTCTCTGACGAGAAACCAAATTCTCTGCATAAGTCTGGAGATTTTTCTTCATGCATTATTTGCGTATTCGCCAAAGACGGGAATTTCAAATTACAAGAATCCAAATTCTGGAATATAGATGGAGAATTGCCTACTACATACGCCTCATTCAACGGGAAACAACATTACCTAAACCCTCCGAACAACCTTGTTAATGAACAAGGTGTCCAAGATAACAACTCTTTTTCCTCCGATTCAAATTTGTCAAGCGCAAACAAAATGATCGATTTTTTCAATTGGGCAAATGGGAAAATAGGTACTGTTGAACACATAATCAATGATGTTAATGGTAAAAATAGTTCCTTGGTTTGGAGGATAGATGATGCATAGGGAGAAATTCCTCTATTGGTTCTGTGCATTTTCTGCTCTCTATCATTTTACTTCAAGAGTTGGAATGTCAATCGACATTCAATGGCACACCGACGTGGGAAGAGATGAATTCCTTACTCCACCTCATGTGATGGTACTAGCTGGCTTACCAGTATGTATTATTCTGTGCTTATACTATATCCTCTCAAGTAAAAAAATTAGACAAGAATTAATTGTTGAAAATGATACAGAGTACAATTTCTTTGGTTTTTTTGCACCAATTGAGATTTGGTTTACTCTTGTCGGCATGTTAACGATAATTGTCGGAGCATTTTACGATAATTATTGGCATGCACAATTTGGTGTTGATACTACGATAGTAACGCCTCCACACATGCTTACCTTATCTGGGGGTATGATTGCGGAATTTTCTGCTATTCTTCTCATACATAGATATTTGAAAGAGTCTGGCAAGAAAATTGATGCGATAATGACGATTTCGCTTCTTCTGCTACTCTGGACTTTGTTATTCCACCTTTCATTTGCATCACTGAATTTCATGGATTCAAGATATGTCTTTACCGAAGTATTTGGGTTCAACCTTATGCTTCACTTTTTTGTTGCTCCAGTAATTCTTTTCTTTATGATCAAACTTTGCAAAGATTTCTTTGGAGAACTGAAACTAATACAATTCGGATTGGTAACGCTGGCAATTCAAGCCTTCTTGTTGGTGATGAATCCGATTTTCGTTGATTTACTCATGAACGAAGGTCATGTGTACAGACCTGGAGCGCCTACTCCTGTTTGGAGTGCGCATTCAGTTACATGGCTATTCTTGCCACTGTGTCTGTTGAATGTTAAATTCAATCTAACTGAAAAACCATTAATTTTCATCCCAATACTCTTAGCCAGTGATGTATTATTTTCTCCATTCTCTCCTCAGTTCTTTGCTTTCGAAAAAGGAATACCAACATTATTTGCAAATATCATTCTTGCATGGATCTTTACCCACTTGATGGTAAGAGTTGTGACAATCTATCTCGAGGACCTGTCAGGCAGTGAAACAAAATCAAGAGGATTATCTCCTAACCTAACTCCAGTGATTGCTGTTTTGATGATATTATTAGTATCTCCAGTTTCTGCTCATCATCCAACCTTCATTCCAGGTAATGGTCTTGATGCTCCTATGAGAGTTCAAACCCACTTAGATGATACAATCGTCGAGGTTGAATTCATGCTTTGGCCTCCAAAAGCACCTCAACATTGTGAAATAATGCTACTTGCAACAGAATCTGAACAAGATGTTGAATCACTGTGGATAGAGATTTTATTCGAAGATGAATTAGATGATGTAATAATGCCTCAAGATTTTGAGAAGTTTACTGACCAGGATATTTGGTTAGGGGACGTTAGATTTACATTTAGTGGAAATCAAACCATCATAGTAAAAGGAATGATCGACGGAGAGTTGCGAGAGGATAGTTTCCAAATTGACGTAGAAGAGCCTACTACGGTTCCAGTTTGGCTTGGTTGGCTTATTTCTACTCTATGGGCATCGGGTTTGATTTACTTGCCTTGGAGATTTGCTAAGAGGCCACTATCATGAGAGTACTAGTAAGCGGTGCTACTGGCTCTCTTGGTAGTCAAATATTGAATAGGCTTGCTGGTAAGTATGAATTAGGTGGTATCTCAAGAAACTCAGACAAAATCGAGAATCTTGGATTAGATTGCAAGGGCTTCTCTCTTGATTTAGTTAAAGACGATATTAGCGATGCATTGCAAGGTTTTGATGTCTTCATTCATTGCGCTGCATTTGCCTCTGCTCACGGTGACAAAACTCAATTTGATGCAAATGTCTTGATGATCGAAAATATCCTCCCTGCTTTAGAAGAAGCTGGAATATTCACCATATTCATTTCATCTGCATCAATATTCGATGATATGCCACGAAATGAATTACAAACAAATCCTAATATTCGTCCAAAATCTTTCTATTCAAAGTCAAAGTATGATTGTGAAAAAGTAATTCTCGAAACATCATACAAGAACTGGACAGGACTTCGTCCCAGAGCAGTTATTGGAAAAGGTGATCAAACCCTTGCTCCAAAATTAAACAATTTGATCAAAAAGAAAAGAGTAATAATTCCTGGTAATGGTGACTCATTGCTTGATTATACAACTATGAGTGATTTTCTCGATTCTGTTGAATGCTCTATAGAAGCGCAAGCAAAAGGGAGATTTTACAATATTTCCAGCGGAAAGCCGTTAACATTCAAGTCCATGATCATGGAATATGCCAGCAAAGTTCACGGTGTTGAAAAAAGTCGTAGTGTTCCTTTACTCCCTTTGCGAATCCTATCCTCTATTGCTCCAAACCAAAGAATAAATCATTATTCACTAGACCAGATTACTAAACCAATGAGATTAGATATCTCAGAGAGTGTAAGGGATTTAGGTTGGTCTCCAAAACAGACTTTTTCTGAATGCTTGGAGGAGTTAATATGAGTAAGTTATTGACTCTATGGACTTATTTCAAGACCCCTAAGAAGATAAAATCTAGAGATAAGCTGCTCAAAAAACAAGAGAAGTCAATGCTCAAGCATGTAAAAAAAATAAGAAGAAATTCAAAATTCTTCCAAGAACACTGGAAAGACTATTCAGATGATGATTGGAGAGAATTTCCTATCCTAGATAAGGCAACAATGATGTCAAATCTTCAAGATTATTTGACAGTTGATCTCGATGTTGAATACGCAAAGAATCTGGCTCTGTCTGCGGAAAAGTCGAGGGATTTCACCGAAAAAATCGATGGTTATTCAGTTGGTTTTTCATCAGGTACAAGCGGAGCAAGAGGAATGCATATCGTTTCAAAGGCTGAACAGGATAGATGGTCTGGATATATGATGGCAAGGGGTTTAGGGGGTTCTATTTTCTCTAAACATAACATTGGTCTATTTTTGAGAGCTAATTCGAATACATACGAAAATGTCGGTTCTAGGAATATCAAATTCCACTTTTTTGATCTGATGAAACCTATGGATGAGTTGGTTGAGAAGTTGCGTGAAACTAATTTAGACATCTTAATTGCTCCACCTAGCGTGCTTAGATATCTTGCTGACAATAATGTCAATTTGAAATTACGTAGGATCGTATCCTCTGCAGAAGTTCTTACTCAAGTTGATAAAAAAGTAATAGAGGAGCATTTCAAACAAATTGTTCATCAATTCTATTCATCGACTGAGGGTGAAATTGCTGCTACTTGTGAATTGGGTAATTTACATCTAAATGAAGAGATAATGGTCATCCAGAAAGAGTGGGTGGATGAAGACAGAGGGATATTCCGTCCAATAATCAGTGATTTTGTCAGAATTACTCAGCCAATTATACGTTACAGACAAAATGATTTGCTGGTCCTTGGAAAAGGTCTTTGCCCATGCGGTGATGCTAGGGAGTACATCACTGAGGTAATTGGTAGACAAGACGACATATTCCTTTTGCAGAATAAGACTGGAGAAATTGAGCATGTAGTTCCTGATTTAATTCGTAGAGCAACTCTGCAAATGTCAAACAAGATTGAATCATATTTTGTCGAACAAATTAGTGAGAATGAAATTAATGTAATGATTCAGCCAAAAATTGAGGATCTTGACATGTCCGGATTCAATCAACTATGGGCTTCGAAGAGTTTGATTCCGCCAAAACTGAATTTCCTTGAGTATGAATATCAGCCATCAGCAACAAAGATGCGCAGGATAAGAAGGAGGTTCTAGACTTGGAATTGCCTCTATTCATTGTTCTTTTTTCAGCGATAGTCATAATTTTTGTTTGGTTGATGCAAATATTTAGGAAGACAGCATTTACCTTTGTTTCAGTATTTTCAGTACTTATTTTTGTACTTGCAGATACAGATTCATTAAATCTATTTTTTATTGCTAAGGTTTTAAGTGTAATTTTTCCAATAATACTTTTTTCATACCTGCAAGGATTCAAGCAAAAGGCTGATGGAAACCTGTTAATGATTGGAATTATGGAATTAGTGATCATTGTAAATATATTTGAAGCAGCAATTTATTCTTTGTCTTACTCAGATATCCCAGTTTTCCTCATGGGCTTGTGTCTGATTATTTCTATGCCAAATTTTGAGATGAATGAAAATAATCTGCTTGGATTTAACGACCCGATTTGGTCTTTTGCTTACACAATTACATTGATTCTAGGTTTCATTAGATTTGATGGGCACACCGAGTATATCGTCCCAGGGATTCTTATCCTATCACTTGGAATTATTCTACCTGCTATTACCAAAAAATGGTTTCAATGGCTTAACTTCAGAGTGTACAGCCTTTACCTAATTCTTACGTTAGACTTGATTTTCAGAGATGGAGATATTGGTTTGTATGAGTTCCTTATGCCTGGCTTAATCCAAAATACTGAATTAGACAACACAATCAATTTTATTGCCACCTCTTTGTGTACGGTGACTTGTATCGCATTATTATTTAGAAGAGCAAAGGTTAGTCAACCAATAGTATTGGATGATTAATTTGGTAGCCCGACTCGGATTCGAACCGAGGTCGGCGGGACCAAAACCCACCATGATGGACCCCTACACTATCGGGCTGTGTATCCTCGGGGTAGTCCAGCCCTTTTTGAGGTATTCTATTTCTTAGTTAGCAAATTTTAGAATAAGGTCTAAGTCTTCTTCTTCTAAGTACTTCTTCGCAGATTGAATAAATGTTTCACTATCCATTGATAGTTGCTTTTTGTAAATCATTGCTTGAACTGACATGTCCAATTTATCCATCCTCTTGACAAACTTTGCTTCATCTGAGGTTTGGTTTTCGTACTCCTCCCACAAATCTAGAAATTCAGGTGCAATTTTTGCCATAGCTTCAGATTCCATCTTTTTCTTATCTGCTTTTGATACTCCATCATAAGGAGTTATGTCACCAACAATGGACTCTGGTAAATCGTGAACTATACAAATCTGTAATACCCTAGATAAATCTAAATTTTCAGGACATAATTTCATCGCAAGCAAAGACATTCCCCAAGAGTGCGATGCAACAGTCTCAGGATTCATTACTCCGTTTTGAATCCAACCAGTTCTTGGAAGATTTTTAAGCTCGAACCAAGAAAAGTACTGTTCAAGATTGTTATGACCCATGTTAGTTGGCAGCAAAACAATCTTATTGAAGCAATCGCTTCTTGTGACAACCATGGCCTTTGAATCATCAAGAGAACCAGAGTGGTGGGATGAAGCCTGCTTACACCTGTCAAAGGACGAATATCTGGGTCAAAAGGTTGCTATTTTTGATGATGTGAAAATGACTAGCAATGGAAGGGTTTTCGAAACTATAATCCGCTCGATTATCGGACAACAAATTAGTGTTGTAGCAGCCGATAGCATATGGAATAGATTTACAAAATTAGTAGGTAATGTGGAACCAGAGGATATTCTGGGACAATCATTTGAGAGTATTGCGGGATGCGGTATAACACGTTCTAAAACTAGTTACATTATCGGTTTAGCAGAGAATTCAGAAGAATTATTGTCCTTTGATTGGTCTGTTGATTCTGAACTTGTGATGAAACACTTGGTTAAGTTTAGAGGAATTGGACCCTGGACTGCCGAAATGGTGATGATGTTCTCACTACTCAAACCTGATTTGTTTAGTATTGGGGATATTGCATTGATTAGAAGTTGCAAAGAATTGAATCCAGCACTTGAAACCAAAGACGAGATTGTGGAATTTGCTAAGCGTTGGTCACCATACAGAACGGCTGCCTGTTGGTTTCTATGGCGCATGTGTGACCCTGAACCAGTTCAGTACTGATCTAATTTGAAGCACTTTTTTGATTTTTAATTTTGATGAAAGCAACCTTTGGACTTATCAAAGTACCTTTATTTCTCCTGTCCGCATGCATTACTCGAACTGGAACTTGATGCTTTTGAGCATATTTTACTGCCTTATGATCGAAAACTCTTGCTCCTGAAAGAGACCATTCTAGCATAGTTTTGTAATCTATTTGTTCTAATCTACTGGCACCTTGAACAGCCTTTGGGTCGGCAGTGTAAACACCATCTACGTCACCACATATTTCACAGATATCTGCGCTTAATGCAGATGCAATGGCAACTGCAGTTACATCTGAACCTCCTCTGCCTAATGTGGTTAATTCTCCACCTTTTGTTACTCCTTGAAATCCAGCAACTATTGGGATTTTATTTTCACCAAGAACTCTACTGATTTCTTTAGAGTGGATGTCAATAATATTGGCGTTTCCGAATTTTTTATCTGTAATTATTCCTGCTTGCTTACCTGACATCGTTTGGCATGGTATACCTAGTGCTTCTAAAGCAATCGCTAACCATGCACAAGATACATCTTCTCCGATTGAAATTAGCCTATCCATCGCTGATTTAGATGGGTTGTCACTTACCATCTTAGCCATCTCGATTAGGTGGTCTGTTCTGCCTTGCCTAGCCGAAACAACCAATACGAGTTTATCCCCTCGTTCTATGGTCTGTTTTGCTTGATTAGCAATGGAAATTATCTGGTCACTTCGGGTCACTGAGGACCCACCATACTTTCTGACAATAAGAGCCATAGAACGCACCAACGGATGTCGACAATACAATGGCGAGAACACATCAATTTTAACATTGTCAAATTTAGAAATACAATGTGGAAGTCGGAATTGTAGGGGCAACCGGTCTTGTCGGGCGAACTTTATTGTCAATTATTGAATCCAAAGGATATAATTTTCACAACTATCATTTGTTTGCTTCAGCAGCAAAATCCAAACCTATATCCTGCTTTAATCAAAACCTTTCAGTTTCAGAATATAGTTTTGATAAAGCAAAAAATATGGATGTGTTGTTCGCATGCGCAGGTTCTAGCTTTTCGGAACTTGAACTTCCAAAGCTTGCTCAATCTGGAGTTATTTGTATAGACAACAGCAGTTTCTGGCGCATGCATGATGAAGTACCTTTGATTGTACCCGAAATTAATGGATCACTGGCAAGAACATCAAATTTAATTTCAAATCCAAACTGTAGTACTATTCAATTGGTTTTGGCTCTGAAACCTTTGATTGACCTCGATATCAATGAAGTCGTAGTTTCAACCTATCAAAGTGTATCTGGGGCAGGAAATGATGGTATTAACTCATTGAAAGCGGAAATTAATGGCACGAATAAAGAATCTATATTTGAACGAAGAATTCATGCTAATCTGATTCCAAAAATAGATGTCTGGATGGACTTAGATGAGACCAGAGAAGAGTGGAAAGTGAGAAATGAAAGCAAAAAAATTCTTTCTCAAGAAATACCGATATCATGCCATGCAGTTAGAGTCCCGGTTGAAACCTCTCACAGTGAAGCAGTTCGAATCCTATTTGATAACGATATAGACCTCGAAGAAATTAAATTACGTCTAAACGGGGCAGATGGTATCATTCTAACAGATTCAAGAAATTGGGCTGATTGTTTAGATGCGGCTGGAAAAGAATCTGTATATGTAGGTCGTTTGAGAAAAGACCCCAGTAACAAAAAAGCAGTTTGGCTGTGGGTTGTAAGTGATAATCTTTACAAGGGTGCTGCACTAAATGCAGTCCAAATTGCAGAGCAACTTGATGGTTTTACTCAATAATTGCGTTTTGATTTTTAGCTAGATCTTTTGTGATGTTCTTTTCATGACTCTCGTTTGTCCCACCACCAATCTCTAGAAGTTTAGCATCTCTCCAAAGTCGCTCTACATTGTATTCTCCAACGTAACCATATCCTCCTAATACCTGAATCGCAGAATCTGCGATTTCTTTTGCAGCGTTAGCAGCATACAACTTCACTCCATCAGAATCTAATCTCTGTCCTGCTTTTCCAAGTTGCATATTATTTGCAGTATCATAGATGTATGCTCTCATAGATCTGTACTTAGCATATGATTGCCCAATGTGCCTTTGGATTTGACCAAAATCTCTAATCATTTTTCCGAATGCCTCTCTTTCAGAAGCATATTTATTCATCTCAAATAAGCATCTTTTTCCAATTCCTAAAGCCATTGCAGCTAGCACTAACCTTTCAAATTCGAGATTGCTCATCATGTGAATAAGGGATTCTCCCTCGGATCCAACGAGGTTTTTTGCGGGTACGATGCAATCCTCAAATACTAATTCAGCAGTATTTGATGCACGCATTCCAGTTTTATCCTCTATTTTTTGACCTACAGAGTAGCCTTCTGTTCCTGCTTCAACAAGGAAAGTCGACATTCTAGTTCTACCCTTTTGGTCAGTACCTGTTTTTGCATAAACCCAAACTATGTCGGCAGGAGTTCCCGACTCGTCAAGGACGCCATTTGTGATCCACATTTTTCTACCATTGATTTTCCATGTTCCATCATCTTGTTGAACCGCAGTAGTTGAAAGTCCTAATACATCTGTTCCTGCATCTGGCTCTGACATGGCCATGGCTCCAATCCATTCTCCAGAGCACACCTTTGGCAGTATTCTTGCTTTTTGCTCCTCGTTACCATTGAATGCAAGATTGTTTACGAAAAGCGCTGAATGTGCTAGATAAGCTAGTGCAAATCCAGCATCTGAGAAGGCTAATTCTTCATGTACTATTGTAGAGGATGTAGCATCTAAACCAGCTCCTCCATATTCTTCTGGTGCAGTTAACCCAAGCAGACCCATTTCGCCCATTGATTTTAGCAATTCTAGATTAAAAATTTCCTTTTTATCATGCTCTAGGGCTTGAGGTTCTACTTCCTCTTGGACCCATTGTCGAACCATTTCCCGTAGCATTAAGTGCTCTTCGCTTGGATTCGCAATGTCCATATTCATGGTTCTGCCTCATGTTATGGGGAGAACACCTTACTTTTGAATGAAACGAATGAAGTCTTATGCAGAACTAGATGGTAAACAGTATATCTGTATCATTTTTCGCCTGGCTTCTATTAGAGACTTGCCTTTTGTTACCAGTTTTGGTAATAATTTTCTTTTTACCTCGAGGTGAAATTGGTATTTTTTTAGCCTTGACCTTCTTGACTTTCCTAGTTCTAATTTTGGGTTTTGATGTAAAATCAATTGATTTTACTTGCTCGGGTTTTCTTATTCCAGCGTTTTGGAGAACCTTCCTCACTGGGTCATTTACTGAACCGGAGACTCTTACATCTTCTACGATTCTTTGGGCTAGATTGTTGAATGAATTATCACTAATATTCCTTGGAGGTTTTCTAACCTCTAGTAACAACTCTTCATTGAGTTGTTCTTGCATTATCGATCTCAAAATAGCAGTAGTCATTGCATCTTGCTTACGCTGAACCATCCCATCCCATCCAGTAAGAAATTTGTCTCAGATGATATGAAGTTAATCCTAACTGAACCGGAATTTCTGCTTAAATTAAGGGTATTAGTTAGCAACCGTTCACAACTTTAAATCGGGAATATCAGGTGCTCTAAAAGGAGTCACTCCTCTTTTTCTTGTTGCGGTTTTGTACATGTCAGGAATAAATCTCTTGAATATAAAATTGAAAACTACTTTCACTGATTTTATTGGTTTTCTTATCCCTTTAAATGGGTTTCCAAGTCCCTTAATGGGCATCAAAAATTGCTGAACTATGTTATCTGGAACTTCTTGATCAATGCCGTATGTATGAGGTCTCTCTTTAGGCATGTAATATGTCCCAAAGATGATGTCCCAAATCGGCAAGAAAGTAGAATAATTAGTCCAGATTGCTTCTCTGTGATTTGAATGATGCCAGTGGTGGAAATCTGGAGTCATAATTATTGGATGTAATATTCTCAATCGGATGTTGACATTTGCGTGCAGGAATAATCCTAGAATAACTTGAACCACCACTATTGCTCCAGTCAAAGTTGGGTCAAAACCAGCTGCAACTAGGAAGAAAAAGGCTGGAGCAATCAGTGAACCATCAAAGGGATGGGCTCTGAATCCGCTAACCCAATCAAGATGCTCTGTTGAATGGTGAATTGCATGAAATGGCCACAAATATTCAATTTCATGATAAAATCTGTGAGTCCAATAAACTAGGAAATCAAATAGAAGGACACTAGTCCACAACATCTGAGTTGGATATTTTTCAATTAACTGAGTGATATATGGGTTGATTAGTAATCCTGGTATCCATGCTAAACTCAAAATTCCTATTGCGATTGTGAATGCACCACCAATGGCTGCCATTGCTGGAGCAGCTAATGCGTAATTTATGTCTAAACGCCAGTGTTTTCTCCTAACAGGTTGTCCTTTGTGCCTAGGAAATATTTTTTCCAAAGGTACTACTAGGATAAATAGAACAATCAAACTGGTTAGAGGACCAAATGACTCCATCATAAAGGATAAACCAATCAGTGATACAGCGATGATTCTAACAAACCACTTCAGCAACCAATGCATTGATTTAGTTTCAATATCATCCTTTTCCCTCAAAGGAGATACAGTGCCAATTAGTTCTTCCATTCTAAATTCCTACCAAATCATCCCACATTTTTGAAATAAGTTCCTGATCTGTTTGCTGGCCAACAGTTTCGTTCTGTATGATGCCGTTTGAATCTACGAAGAATACCCTAGGTATTCCTGTGACTTCGAGCTCTTCTGCAAGTTCAGGTGCATGAATAAAGTCAACATTTAGTTCTCGACCTATATTTTCCTCTGATTTTTCCTTCCACTCTGACATATTGGAATATTGTTCCCTAGCATCTTTATTGAAGGCAAATAGAGAGCCTTCAGGTATTGTTCCCTCAAAGGCATCAAGAGTTGTTTCGCAATGAGTGCACCAAGAGGTTGAAACATACAAAATCCAAGGCTCTCCAATCTTTTGTTCAAGATTATGCTCTTCTCCATCTTGATCATATGCTGAAAATTGCGGTACAGCATTTTCATCTAGTTCTTCAAAACTCCCTTCGAAGGTACAGCCGGAAAGGAGAATAAATGGAATCAGAAGACAAAGGATCCTTTGCATAGTATGATGGATGCATTTTGAATTATATCTTTTTCTTACAGATGTCTAAATTAATCATTCTTGTTCCTGAATCATTTTTGCCTGTTTTTCTTTTAATGCCTCTTCCTTGAGGTTTTTACGATAGACTCTCTTCTCCTCATTAGTCATCATTTCCCACATCCAAGAATCTGCTTTTTGCGAGAAATAGAACACTGTCGGTACAATAAATACCCAAGCTAGAAGGTCAAAGAAAGCATAGTAAATAACTGTCAGATTCAAAATTCTCCATATCCCTGCTCTGAAAATTGCACCCCACTTTCTACCGTTTAGCATTAAATAGCCTTGGTAGCAGGTGATTATTGCCTCGGCTCTAGGTATTACCAAAACATATCCTAAAATGGACAAAATTAATTTTAGATTAAGCCAAGATTGGTAATAACCTAATGACATGAATATCATTACCATCGTAAACATTGCACCAACGGCTAAACCGAATGCCCAACCTGCAGTCATGTGCGCATGTTCATCTCTGACCCTTTCTCTTCTGAGAATAAAATGGGCGCACAATCCCATTCCAATTACAACAAAAAATAAGTCAAGAATGCTTACTCCTCTAGTTGGATTTCCTCCCTCGATTACCATGAGATAATAAGGTTCGAATAATGATATATGCCCAAATGAAGCGGTCAAAGCTCCCAAGACCATTCCCCAGAAAATCTGAGCCCAAGCAGTTGATTGATCGTATACAGCATGGTACTTGGTCATCAACCCACGCCAACCGACATAGATTCCAATTAGGGCTAGTCCTGCAGATAGTTGGAAAACCACTGCTTCACTTGCCATGTCGTGTCCATAATCTTTCCATTCATGAATTAAGAGGTCTATTTAGTGGGAATTCAATAGATTCAAAACAAACACCAACAACGGCGAGACATGGCACTGGAAGGTCTGTCAAAGGGAATCTTCAGGTCACTTGGTGTTCTAAAATCCAGGAGAAGAATTGACGAGGATGAACTAAGAGAGATGACTCGTTCTTTGCGAAGGGCACTCCAAGAAGCTGATTTTAACGTACGTCAGACAAAAGAAATAGTTGAAAAATTAGAATCCAGAATGAGGGAAGAGGAGCCTAGACCAGGAATAAACCTACAGACTCATGCAATCAACATTCTTTACACAGAAATGGTAAGGTTATTGGGCCCTGCTCACGATTTTAGACCCTACGGGGCAACTATCCTTCTGGTTGGTTTGTATGGTCAAGGTAAGACAACCACAACTGCAAAATTGGCAGAATGGTACAGAAAAAGGTTTGGAATAAAAGTAGCAGTTATTGAAGCTGACGTTCACAGACCGGGTGCTTATGCTCAACTTTCACAACTTTTAGAGGACACAAGCGTAACAGTTTATGGAGAGCCAGAAACAAAAGATGCTCCTACGATTGTGAAAAATGGTCTAAAGGAATGTGCAGCAGCAGATTTAGTTATTGTTGACACAGCAGGTCGTCACCAATTGGATGAAGAGTTAGTTGACGAGTTAGAAGAAATTGCTGAAATTACACAAGCTGACCAAAGATGGTTGGTTATTGATGCACAAGTTGGACAGGCTGCAGGACCAGTAGCAGCATCTTTCCACGATCTAGCAGGCGTTAACGGGATTGTAATCACGAAGTTGGATGGTACCGCAAGGGGTGGTGGTGCGCTTTCTGCAGTAGCCGCAACAGGTGCTCCAATTGTTCACATTGGTGTGGGGGAGCAGGTGAAAGATTTGGAGAAATTCGAATCTGATAGGTTCATTTCAAGGTTACTGGGAATGGGAGATATTCAAGGTTTAATCGATCTTGCACCCGAAGATTTAGACCATGAAGAAGCAATGAGAATTACACAGAGAATGATGTCGGGAAGATTCACTCTCAACGACATGTACAAACAAATGGAAATGATGTCAAAAGTAGGAACAATAGACAAATTGATGTCCTTTTTGCCAGGAAATCTTCTAGGAGGAATGGGCAATATGTCTAAGGCTCAAAAAGAACTGATGCAATCAAATCTTGACAAGTACCAAGTCATAATGGATTCAATGACTGTGTGGGAGAAGAATGAACCTGCAAAACTCAAGGCGGATAGAGTTCGAAGAATCGCTAGAGGAGCTGGGGTCAACGAAAAAGAAGTTCGTGAGTTAATCGGTCAATGGCGCAGGTCAAGAAAAATGATGAAGGGTATGGGCGGAAACAGAAGGCTCAACAAACAAATGCGCAAGATGATGAAGGATGGAGATATGGGCGATATGGCAGATTTTGACCCAAATCAACTCAGTCTCTAAATCAATATGATTTTGCTAACAAGACTCTTCTTTTCGTTTGTTTGCCAGTCATGTGGCAAGGTAATGAATTCTCATATTCAGTGGTTGCATCACCTAGGAAAGACAATCCAGTTGCTCTTTCTATAATTTCAGCATGGGCATCAGTTCCATCAAATGCCATTTCATATATGTGACCCTCAGAAATCTCACCTTGCATTGACCATTCACCATCAGTTTCAACAAATTGAGGCAAAGGTTGGATTACATTATCCATGTGTGCCATAGATCTTCTTCTCAGTTCATCAGATACTTCCCCTAGGACTCTGCCAACTTCATCTTCAATTTTATCAATTGATAGTGGTTCTTTGCCACCGGTTCTCTTAGCTGCAAACGCAGTGCCTTGGGCAATATCTCTCGGACCTACATCCAATCTTAACGGGACTCCTTTTATTTCCCAATCATAATATTTCTGACCAGGTCTGATATCTCTTGAATCAACTTTGACTCTGTAACCAGAGTCCCGTAATCTTTCAGCAATTTCATTACTTACGGAAATTGTATCAACTTCAGAATTTTTCCTAATCATTGGACAAATTACAACCTGGAATGGAGCGATTGCTGGGGGCATGATTAGACCATTGTTATCTCCGTGCATCCCTACAACTGCGCCTAGTAGTCGTTCTGACATACCATATGTTGTTTGATGGACATGTTGCTGTTTCGCCTCTAAGTTTTCGTATGTAATGTCAAATGCTTTTGCCCACTGGTCCCTGTAATGATGACAAGATGCAACCTGTAATACTTTGCCATTTGGCATGATAGCGTCTATTGCAATAGTATACCATGCTCCGGGGAAAGTATCCCAGACAGGCCTCTTTGCTTTTATCACGGGCAAGCATAATTTCTCCATTAACCTGTCAACAATTTCTAAATCTTGCTTTATTTGTCTTGATGCACATTCCTCATCTGCATGTGCCGTGTGTGCTTCAAAAAAGTGAATTTCTCTAACTCTAATGAAAGATCTTGTTTGTTTTGTTTCATACCTGAACGTGTTTACCATTTGATATATCTTCAAAGGTAAATCCTTGTGGCTTCTAATCCACAAAGGGAACATTGTGTACATTGCAGTTTCGCTTGTTGGCCTTAGGAACATTGGAATATCTAGCTCATCCTCGCCAGCATGCTTCACCCAGTAAACTTCTTTCTTGAAACCTGCTTCTTCCTCATCATCTCTTAATTCGTCTGGGTTGACACCTTCTTCTCTTGCCCTCTTTAGCCTAGCGACCAGAGCATTTTCTTTCTCTAGAAGATTTTCCGGAATCAACAGGGGAAAATTAACTTCTTCATGTTCAGTTCTTTCCATTTCTTTGTGGGTAAGAGAATCAATTAATTTCATTGTTTTCCAACCATATGGTCTCCAGACATCCATTCCCTTAATCGGGTATCTCTTGTCTACTAATTCTGAGGCTTCAACTATGAAAGGGTACCATTCTGTAAATGCGTCATCCTTTGATGGAATACCACGCTTGGCTTTACCATGGCCTTGGCTCATGGTTAATTCTCGCAACTCGGTGTGTTATGTAAATGTCGGAAAGACTGAATCACTTCTTGCGAATCGTGAATAATAGCATGATAATCAAAACCACGCCAGCAACAACATCAGGAATTCCGTAAACACCGTTAGTTATCGGCTCTGACCACGCGTAACCAGTTTCTATTTTCCAAAAATCAAGTAGATTTAGTCTGGTATAGCCATCCACTGGACAGATGTCTCCCTCTATGCAATTTCCACCAAGGAAAGAAAACGCCCCGAATAGGTTTGCAATAACTACGCCTAGACCGAGTAGGGATGGTATGAATAGTATACTTCTCTTCTTTGTTTTTAGAACAGGCTCACTTGGAATTGGTGCATTAAGAGCAGGGGTAGGAAGTTGTGCGGATAATCCAATGTTTGGTTCTTCTCCTTCAACAACTTCGATCATCAAATCCATTGGATTTGATGTATTTTCGATTTGGGTTGCGTTTACCGTTGTCTCTCCTTCAATAAGGTCTCTAGCTTTCTTCGGCTTGACATTTGGATCAATTTTCACACCGTATACTCTATCTGCAATGCTGGCTAGAGTTGGATTTCTTGCTAATTCAGCAGCATCAATTTTGCCGTCTAAAAGTCTGATTAACTCATCTGGTGAACCCGACATTTACGCTCCTCCCTTTGATGGCCAAATAACCATCATTCATCAAGACTCCTTTTTTTGAAGAAGTTATTTCAAGCGTTTCCAGCGGCTTCAACTTCAGCCCAGTCCTTCATAAATTGGTCAAGACCCTTGTCTGTTAAGGGATGTTTCATAAGTTGCTTGAAAATTTTAGCTGGCATTGTTGCCGTATGTGCTCCCAATTGGATGCACTGTAAAACGTGTGTTGGATGTCGAATAGAAGCCGCTAGAACCTTTGTTTTGATCTCTGGATAACTTGCCCAAGTATTCATTATCTCTGCGATTAGATTTACTCCATCATGTCCAGTGTCATCTATCCTTCCCAAAAATGGAGAAACGTAAGTTGCTCCTGCTTTGGCAGCCATCAATGCTTGGGAAGCAGAAAATATCAGTGTTACATTTGTATCGATTCCTTTGTCAGTCAAGATTTTTGTTGCGGCTAATCCTTCCGGTGTGCACGGGATTTTGATGATTACATTTTCAGGTAATTCAGATTTCAATTCAAGTGCTTGGGAAATCATTCCATCAGTGTCTAATGCGGTTACTTCTGCAGATATTGGTCCATTGCAGATTTCAGCAATCTCGGTAACAACCTTTTTGAAATCTCTACCACTTTTCTTAATCAAGGAAGGGTTTGTTGTTACACCATCAAGTATTCCCCAAGCAGCAATTTCTCTTATTTCATCAACATCAGCAGTATCTAAAAAGAACTCCATGCTATTTCGAATAAGAGGGGATTATTCATCTTATTGCATTGTGAATAATCAAGAATCTCTACGAGAGATTGCGTTTTTCGCTGCTTTTGCGATATATTTAGAGTTCAAACCAAGCATTTCTAACATTTCATCAGCTTGACCAGATTCTCCAAACCTATCCTGAACTCCTACCATCTCCAAAACACATGGTTTGTTCTTTGCAAGATATTCAGCAACAGCACCACCAAGTCCTCCTATGACCGAATGATCTTCTGCTGTAACAAGAGCACCAGTTTCCGAAACTAGTCTATCGATTAGTTCGCTGTCAAGGGGTTTTATTGTGTGCATATCGACTACAGTCGCATCAATTCCTTCGCTTGCTAAATGTTCTGCAGCTTTTAGAGCTTCTGAAACTAGCACCCCACAGGCTATTATTGCGACATCAGAACCTTGCCTGTTGATGATACCTTTTCCAATTTCTATTTCGTTTTCCCTGCCATCATACAAAACTGGCGTTTTATTTCTAGCAGTTCTTGTGTAAGATGGTGACTTTTTGTTAACTAGTTGCTTTGTCAAAATTCTTGTGGAAACATCATCCGCTGGGTGCATGACAACGACATTTGGCAATGTTCTGTAGATTGCTAAATCTTCTATAGATTGAGCGCTAGAACCGTCTGTTCCAGTGTGGGTTCCACCGTGAGAACCACAAACGTGAACTGGGAGATTCGGTCTTGCTACCCCATTTCTCATTTGTTCAAATGCCCTCTCCGTGAATATTGCAAATGTGCTTGCAAACGGTATATATCCACTAGATGCTAAACCTGCGCCCACAAGTAACATATTTTGTTCACCTATGCCACAGGATATGGTTCTGTTTGGATACTCCTTTCTAAAATGCAAAGATTTGGTTGATTTACCTAGGTCAGCCTCTAACACAACCACTTTCTCATTGTCTGCGAGTTCAAGCAATGCTTGTCCATAACCGTCTCTTGTTGCAGCCATTCTTGTCATGCACTCACCCCCAGTTCTTGCATTGCTTGCTCAAATTGTTCATCATTTGGTGCTGCTCCGTGGAAAGATGGATTATCTTCCATATATGATACACCTTTTCCTTTGATGGTTTGAGCAACCAATATGCTAGGCTTATCATTGGTATTAGCTAAAAAATCAAGCCCTTCTAGTATTTCTGACATATTGTGTCCATCTATTTCCTTAACTGCCCAACCAAATGATTTCCATTTCCCAACTATGTCGAACATACGCATTTGCTCTTCACAAAAGTCATCATTTTGTATTCTGTTTCTATCGAGTATGACTTTCAGATTTCCTACCTCATGATGAGCTGCAGCCATTGCCGCTTCCCAAACGCTTCCTTCTTGTATTTCGCCATCTCCAAGCATTACCCAAGATCTTCTTTCAGATCCAGATAATCTACCAGCCATTGCACATCCGAGGCCAAAGGATAATCCCATTCCGAGTGAACCAGCTGAAAAGTCTACACCTGGACACCATTTCATGTCCACGTGACCTTGGCATTTTCCACCCTTTACCCTGTAACTGTGCAAGTCTTCATGAGATATGAATCCCATATCCGCAAGTAACGCATACATTCCTGGAGAGGCATGCCCCTTTGAAAGAATAAATCTGTCCCTATCCTCCCAATCAGGTTCATCGGTTTTTACACGCATGTGATTAGCGTATAATGCAACCATTAAGTCAATCTCAGACAGTGATCCTCCGGGATGTCCTGCTTGGGCTCTGTGAACCATCTTGACAATTTCAACTCGGCATCTTCTTGCCATTTCTTCAAGTTCGTCCACGGACATCATAACAGGGTCTCCTGTTGTTGTGTTGAAGAATTGGGTCTTTGAGGATTTCAGTCAATAATTATCAAAGGAAGTATCGTAAAATCGGTGAAAATATTGTACCTAACCTCTTTGCTGCATTAATCAATATCATTTTTACATCTTTCATTAAATTGCCAGAATTTGGTAATTGACTCCAAACAAACATCATGAATACTCCTACAAACCAAGCAAAGAATACAAGAGACAAGAAATTTCCAAGAGTGTTTATCCCTAATATTTCATAGAGTTTAATGTCTAGAACTTCCATTGCAGCGATAACGACTCCTAGAAGAGATTCCCCAGCTATAAATCCAGCACCAATTAAGACACCTCTAGCCTCCACTTTTGACATTGCTTCCTTGGCTGCATCTGATGGTTCGGAATCGAGATTTCCATCGATTCTAATGATGGCTGATTGCATTGCAATTGCGCTTATCACGCCACCGATCATTATTGGAACGCTTAATCCTAATGGAAGATAAATACCGATTGCTACAGACATAACTGGCATTTTTCTCCAAATTAAAACGGCTGCAATTAATGCTCCAAGCAATACCATCTGGAAATTAATATCCCCAGTAAATGCACCTTGTGTTATTGCTCCAATAAGTTCCGCTTGTGGAGCGAGTAAGGCTGATGAGCAATCTGCGACACCGTTGTTGACAATTATAGGATCCATTTCGCATGCGGTTACAGTAATTCTGTATGCATCATGCAATAATGTCAAAGTCGGTCCGATAATTATCGCTCCGGTCACGACACCAATCACTTCTGCAATTTGTTGTTTCCAAGGAGTTGCTCCAAGCATATGACCAGTCTTCAGATCTTGCATTACATCTCCGGCAATCGCTGCAGAAGTAGCGACGATAGAAGCAATAAGCAAGGTAGCAAGCATCAATTCCTGAGTTGACAAATCTAGGATTAAATCTCCAATGACCCAAACGAGTAGAACAGTGAATAGTAATGTTGCTATTGTCATACCAGATACAGGTGAGTTCGATGAGCCGACAACACCAGCGATGTAACCTGCTACTGCTGCAAAGAAAAATGCAACACAAGCTAGGAAGAGTGCACCGGCTAGAGCAAGAAGAAATGAGTTAGTGCTTGTCCAATAGAATATGAAAGTGCAGACAACTATAACAGCACAAATAAAAATCACATTTGTCAATGGTAGATCCTTCTCAGTTCTCAATGAATCATCATTGGATGAAAATGATTGTTTGAAAGATTTTGATAAACCCGTGATTATTGTTTTTCGCATGGACCATAGAGTGTAAATTCCTCCAACTACCATTGCTCCAACTCCGGCGTACCTAATCTGAGTTTTCCAGAGGTAACTAAAACCCTCTACACCGGTCCCAGTTGCAGGCCAGCCGTTTATGAATCCGTAAAGTGGAACTAAAATCCCGAATCCAATTATTCCACCAAAGAAAATGAATGATGCTATACGGATGCCAACGATATACCCAACTGAAAATAAGGCTATGGACAGGTCTATGCCACCGTAAAATTTGGTTCCTAGGAAATTCACAGTTCCTTCTACTGAGTGGTGAACAGCTTTTGTTCCTTTGACTATTAAGCCGTATAGTGCGCCAATTCCCAAAGCGTATAGAATTGCAATAAGTCCGTCACCACCAGTTTCTCCAGCAATGAGAACTTCCTTGCAAGCTACTCCTTCTGGATAAGGAAGTGCTTCTTCAACTATGAACAGGCGCCTCAAAGCGATTGTGAACATAGTCCCCAATAGTCCACCCAAGAGAGAAATAATGAGTGTTGGTAACCATTCAATTTCTATCCACAATCCGGCAACTAGGAGTGCAGGGATGGTGAATATTACTCCTGCTGCGAGAGATTCTCCCGCACTTGCCATTGTCTGCACAGAATTGTTTTCTAGGATACTAACGTCGTCGAAAAGTAATCTGAGAATAATCATCGACATTACAGCAGCAGGTATCGATGCAGATACGGTCATACCTGCATACAGTCCGAGGTAAGCATTGGCTGCGGTCATAACTAAACCGATTATAACTCCAACAATCACAACTCTTGCAGTAAGTTCTCTGGGAGACTCAAGTGGAGAAATGTATGGTACACTTGCATCCGCCATACTATACGCTACGCTATTCGGGTTGTGAATTAATCGGTTGGACAAAATAAAATAACCATCATCATCATATATCGCATTAGGTTAGGATATTTTGTCCAAACTTGGGCGGTGATTCATCCTATGAGTTCCCAATGGTTTTCTGATGATTCAAATGTTGTACTATCCAATTTAGAGGTATCAGATAGGGGTTTGACAGAATCCCAAGTTATTGAAAGAAGGCAGAAGTTTGGAGAAAATAAGTTAGCAGAACAAGCAAAGACCCCTGCTTTTCTTAGGTTCCTGTCTCAGTACAATGATCCTTTGAATTTTTTACTGATTGCAGCAGCACTCGTTGCTTTAGCCATTCATCCTGAGGAACCTGGTGACGCAATTTTCATTTTCATTGTTCTGACAGCGAACGCTGTTTTTGGATTTTGGCAAGAAGGACAAGCAGAACAAGCCATGGAATCACTAAAGAAAATGTCAATTTCAAATTGCATCGTTGTTAGAGATGGAATCGACCGAGAGGTTCCGGCAACCGAACTTGTTCCTGGTGATTTAGTAAGGTTGGAAGAGGGTCTTAATGTTCCTGCTGACATTAGATTGTTAGAAGTTAACCAGTGTAAAATTGATGAATCAGCATTAACCGGAGAATCAATTCCAATTAACAAACATGTTGATTCTCTGCCAAAAGATACTCTGCTTGCAGAAAGAAAAAATATGGCTTACATGGGCACAACAATCTCTTCTGGTAGGGGATTAGGTATTGTGGTTGAAACTGCTATGAGTACCGAACTTGGAAAAATAGCAGGAGATATAGCAGACGCAGAATCTCCAAAAACCCCACTAGAACTAAAATTAGAGAGTTTAGGTCGATTCCTTGGTTTTATTGCGCTGATTGTAGCTGTTTTATTGGTATCCCTGGTTCTACTTTCTTCCTATGGTAAACCGGGTGTAGACCTTCGAGATGAGGTGATAGCATCGTTCATTCTGGCTATATCGATTTTCGTTGCCATCGTGCCTGAAGGATTACCTATTATTTTGGTAATCACACTCTCTCTAGGAATGCGAAATATGGCACGTCACAAGGCCATAATCCGCCGTATGAAGGCTGTTGAGACATTGGGTTCAACTACCGTAATTTGCTCAGATAAAACGGGAACTCTTACCAAGAACCAAATGACAGTGAAAGTCCTTGCAATCGCTGACGACACCTTCGAGGTTAGTGGTGAGGGTTTCAAACCCAAGGGTAGTTTGATGAAAAATGGCTTAGAATTGGAAGATAAAGAAATGGGAGACTTACAATCAAACCTTGGGTTTAGACTAGCATCTGCCTGTTTATCATTATGTCATAATTCAACTGTATCCAAAGGAGAAGATGGCTATTGGCAAGCAATTGGTGATCCAACAGATTCTGCTTGTGCTGTATTGGGATGGAAAATTAATGGAGAGAATGCAAAATTTGAACGATTGCATCCACGAGTTCATGAACACTTTTTTGATACTGAAAGAAAAAGAATGTCAGTCATTCATAATTATGAAGGAGACCAGTGGTTGTTTTTGAAAGGAGCTGCAGGTGGGTTAAGGAAACTCGTAACTCATGTTTTTAGAGATGGTGAACTAAGAGAGATTCAAAAACAAGATTTCCTGGATGCGGAAAAAATCAATGGGGAGATGGCTGGAAATGCTATGAGAGTTTTAGGGCTTGCAGCTAGAAAACTAGAACCAGACGAGGATTATACAAACCTAGAATCGATTGAAAAAGATTTGATATTCTTGGGATTAGTTGGAATAATAGATCCACCTAGGCCAGAGGTCAAAGATGCTATTTCGATTTGTCAAAAAGCAGGAATTCAAGTAAAGATGATTACTGGTGACCAAGCATTAACAGCTGAAGCAATTGGCAAAGATTTGAACATAGTTGAAGGTGGATCCCGCTCTTGGAGTGGTAGAGAAATATCTGGTATGGATGATGTTGCGATTGGAGAAGCAGTAATGACTTCCTCAATTTTCTCCAGAGTTGCTCCTGACCAGAAGATGAATCTAGTCACTGCTCTTCAGAAAAAAGGTCATATTGTGGCTATGACCGGTGATGGTGTCAACGACGCCCCAGCATTGAGCGCAGCAAATATTGGAATTGCTATGGGAGTTGCTGGAACAGATGTTGCTAAAGATGCTGCGGATATGGTTCTCCAAGATGACAACTTTGCAAATATTGTCCATGCAGTTGAGGAAGGTCGTAAAATCTATCAAAATATCCGGAACTTTGTACGGTATCAAGTCTCGACAAACATTGCTGCCGTTGCGCTATTGGTCTTTGCCACTGTCCTGTTTGGTCCCAAGGCATTACCACTTACTGCGACGCAAATATTGGTGATCAACATACTAATGGACGGTCCTCCTGCTGTTGCACTTGGAACTGAAAAGAAGCATGGAGACGTTATGAAGCGCCCTCCTAGACCAGTTGATGAAGGATTGCCGAATGGAAGGGACCTTGGAATGATGTTCTTCCTTGGTGCTGTGATGGTGGTTGGGACACTAGCAGTGTTTGCGCTCTCTGGAGGTGGTTTAGAAACCTGTGAGACTTTACAGGGGACTGCTACTGATGTCTTTGATCAAGTTGCTTGTAATGATGTAAATCACGTAAACCACGAAGCTGAATTATTGGCTGCTGAAGAATACAGAGAAGAAAGATTTGAACACGCTCGAACGATGTCTTTCTCCGTATTTATCGTATTTCAATTGTTTAATGTTTTAAATTGTAGATCTGATACTGAAAGCGTCGTAAATGGACTTGGATTATTTTCGAATAAAGCGATCAATTATGCGCTACTATTCTCCATTGGTTTGTTACTATTCTTCGTACATTTCTCAGAAGCAACAATACCAATATTCAACACCCTAGTCGGAGATTTACTGAAAACTACAAAACTCGATTCATTTGATTGGGTGATAGTGTTTGGTGTAGCCTCTTCTGTCTTCATAATCGAAGAATTTAGAAAATTCATGGTCAAGACTAATTTCTTCGGAGTTAGGAGATAATTCGTTTCGATAATTATTGCACAAATTGAATAACATGTTCTGTGCGGCATTATCATGCAAGAGTGGTCTAGCGAGTTGAAATCCGCTGGTATTAACCCCGACTGGAGAAATATTCTTGCTGCTAGTGTCAATTCTCAGACCTGGTCAGCAGAAATATCTCCTATCGCTAGAAAAGTTGCCGAATCGATACCATTGAGTATGGAAGACGGCATTACCCTTTACTCTCATCACAACCTAAACGAGGTAGGAAAGTTAGCAGGTTTAGCTAAATCAAGCAGGTATGGAGATTTTGCCTTTTTCAATTCTAACGTTCACATCAATCCAACAAATATTTGTGTGCTTGCGTGCAGGTTTTGTGCTTTCAGAAGAGGAAAAAAGGCAGAAGATGCATATGAATTTGGACCAGATGTATACGCAGAAGAGCTCTCTAAATTTGCAGATCATGTTGATGAGGTGCATACCGTAGGTGGTTTGCACCCAGAATGGAAAATCGAGGATTACGAAAAAATGTTCTCCTCTGCAAAGGAAAGATTCCCACATGTTATGATTAAAGCTCTTACAGCAGTCGAAATCAAGCACATTTCTAAAAAATCTGATTTATCTGTAAGGGAGACACTTCTGAGGCTTTCAAAAGCAGGACTCGATTCTCTACCTGGTGGAGGTGCTGAGATATTAGACGATGAGGTAAGAGATAAGATTTGTAGAGGAAAAGAAACCTCAAAAGAGTACTTGGATATCCACAAAACAGCCCATGAGTTAGGAATACCAACAAATTGCACAATGCTTTTTGGAACCGTAGAAACTTTAGAGCAAAGAATTCAGCATATGATTGACTTAAGAGAACTCGCAAGAGAAACGAATGGTTTCCAATGCTTCGTACCTTATCCGTTCCTGCCAGATGATTCTAGATTGCCCGAAGCACAATTGGCAACTGGTTCTGAAATAATTAGAACTATAGCCATATCTAGGTTGATGATTGACACAATCCCTCACATCAAGGCATATAGAATGAACATTGGAGATAACCTGGCTGAACTTGCTTTGCAATACGGTGCAGATGATATCGATGGAACGGTTCAACAGGAATTGATTATGCACTTGGCAGGCTCGAGTACGCCTTTAGACCTCGACAGGAATAGACTTTCAAGACTAATAGAAGACGCTGGATGTAAGCCAGTAATTAGGAATACAACCTACACAAAATTTAGAGAATTTGTGCCCAAGAAAATTATTCCACCCCGCAGGCTGAAAATGTCGAGTTGATTTAATGGCTATTTGGAAAAAGACCATTGGAAGAGTTGCTTTCATAAATTGTGATCCTCTTTTCTTTGGCTTAGATGAGTCGTGGAACGTTCTTTCCTCTCCCCCTTCCTGGCTTACAAAGCATGTCCTCAACAAGGATTGCGTTATTGCGCCTATTCCTACAGCCGGTTACGCTATGAATCACGAAGAACTTGTACTGATCCCTGACATAGGAATCTGCTCTAATGGTGAAGTTGGCTCCGTCATTGTATTTGGTGAGAAAGAAATTAATGATATGAGTTCAATTGCCATGCCTTCAGATTCTTCATCAAGCGTCAATTTATTGCGATGGTGGCTTAAAGAAAACGGACTGAGCCCTGCGGAAGTAACAATGGGGCCGCATCTAGAGAATATGCTTGATAGATGTGATGGTGCATTATTGATTGGAGATAGAGCATTACAATCCGCTAGGGATAATGCTGAGTTAGTCAAACTAGATCTCGGAAAAGCTTGGCAAGATTCCACAGGTAAACCTATGGTGTTCGGTGTTTTTGTAGCCCGGAAAGATACACCATTGAGTGATTTAAAACGTGCCCATAAGGCATTACTCAAACAGTTACAACTCTTTGAATCAAATAATGATGTTAAACAAGATGTTGTCCAAAATGCTAGTGCTCATTCCAACCTAAGTAATCAGAGGCTAAGCGATTATTTCAACGAAGTTTTCAACAGATTAGACGATGCCCATGTTGAAGGGTTAGAGCATTATTTGAGATTGGTATTTGGAATAGAAAGTATTGAATTCGCTTGGTAGTCATTCTTCTTCATCTATTTTTGAAGTTAATTTTTCCAAAGCTTGGTCCATTTCATCTTCTTGCTTTGATACTTTTCTAACACGCCTAGTTTTTGGTTTAACCTCTAGATTTTCTGTTTTGACAGTTCTTTTCCTTATCTTTGTCTGTTCAAGGTTCTCGGCTGATCTATGCTCTGATTTTAGTTTGCGCTTTTTTGTTTTTGTAGTAGTTCCTACACTACTCTCTTCCGAAATATTTGTAGTCACCTTCTTGCGTCTTGTTCTTACTGTTGGTTGTTGGGAATTAGAGTCTAAACTTGTTGACGGTTTGGTAAATTCTTTCTTTCTAACAACTCTTTTTCTCCTTTCATTAGGTTCGGTACTTTCCGATTTATTTTCTTGAATTTTTTCATCTGCATAGTCTGTCTGTGGATCTGAGGCATTGTCGATATCATAATCCTCCATGTCATCATCATAATCTTCGATGTTGGAATCAAGTAAAATTTCGTCTTCAATATCTTCTTCATCAAATATTGAATCTAGATTTAAATTAGTCTCGTTATACTTTCTCATTGAAAAAATTGCTAAAATGACAAGGATTGCATTTGGGATCAAAAAAAGGATTGGATACTCCATGAAAGAGTTAAACATTTTTTCAATGAATGTTTTTTCTTCGATTACTTCTGCATTAAGAGTGAAATCTGCCATTAAATCGGATATCCAAAACGGACTAAGAGAATCCTGAACAACTAAATCTCCATCAATTTGGATTGCCATTGGAGAGATTGCTAACACGTGAATTATAGATCCATCTTGAGCAGGAGGGTGCCCTGTAATTGTGAATTCTGCTGGAAATTGTGGAACTGAAGTGTAATTAAAACTGGACTTGAAATTTATTACTATACTAGTTTGATAGTCATCAACTGCTATTAGTTTCATTCCATCGGTTACGCTACAATCCGTGTTGTTTGAAACCAAATCAGTACTGCTCAATTCCATCATTTCTATCCAGGTTTCTGCATATCCCTGAGCATCTAAGTTAGAGCAAATCGAGTTCTCAAACAAAGTAAATTCGCTTTGTTCGATAATTTTGTTTGAGACTACTGCTTTTCTTGAAATATTTCTAATATCAGATGAAAGTCTAGAATCGACGGTAAATGTCTCTACTAATACTAACTCAGTTTTGTTGAAGAAAAATTGAACATTACGAATCGTATCTTCATTTGGAATTTTTGCACATGTTTCATCTTGTGCTGGGCAATTAAAGTCCCACTGATCTATAATTCCATCTCCATCGTCATCTTCATCATGGGAATCAGGAATTCCGTCTCCATCTAAATCTGCTCCAGGTAATCCATAATTTTCGTCTTGCATTGGGACGCTCCAATAACCTACTTCTTGAGAATCAGTTGCTATGAAAATTTGACTGATTTTTCCTGATTGATCTTCAATCACCACAAAATCACGCATATTCGAGAAAGTTGAGGTACTAGTGATTATTGAAAAATCATCGGCTCTTAATTCTAAGATTTTCTTTTCATTCTGCCCATTAACAAGCATTCGTATATTCTCTCCATTTTCCGACCAATCAAATTTCTCAGCAGAATCTAATTGCAAAGACCTAGAATTAGATCCGTCTTTTTCTAAAACGTATAGTTTGCCGGTTGATGTTAAAATTCCAATCTCATCAGATTGAGGATTAAATTCACAATGGATTACACCAGATTCTAGGTCAAAAAAGTAATTTGTCGCTGTAAATGAATCGTCCCAAAATCTGACGACGCCCAAATCGTCTCCGGTGACTACATATTCTGAGTTAGCACATATTGTGGTAACGGGTGACTCATGAACATCTGACAATGTGAAACGGTCATCTAAAGCAACGCTTTCCATTGCTTTAGCACCTTGATTTCCATCTGCAATTATCACGTATTGGCTATTATTAAACCATGATATTGATCGAGGGTTACTACTTACATTGAATGTATTAATTAACTGAATTTCACTTGATTTATAATCCCAAATATACAAACCTATACTCGCATTTCCTATGTTATTTACAGAAAAAGCTATTCTTTCATCATCATCAGAGAATTTTATGTCAAGAATTGGTGCATTAACCTCGATAATGGAGTGAGTGGAATGGTTTGATTGATAGATTACAGATGCGTAATTTCTGTAACCAATTGCTATTAATTCTCCATCCTTACTCACATCCAGACTTTCTGACCTTATCACATCCTCTGATGAGGATATTCCACCAGTGAATATGAGATTTGTTGACTCAGAACTAACTCCTGATGAACAAATAATTAAGGTGGTAAATAATGCTAGAAATAATCGATTTCCAGTAACAAATTTGGTACCGCTACAATCCATGAAAGGATGATGCAGTCGCCGCATTAACTCGCCCCCATAATGCCATAAACACATCGAGTTTGAATAGTTGTCTGAGGTCTTTTCATGATTGATGAGATTTAATTTGTTAATGACATAGTTCTTGAACGGGTCATTTTTGGGATAACCATGGCAGAGCCACTACCAGTTAACGAAAACGGAGATAAGATTGTCAGAATTGGTCATTCTCCGGATCCAGATGACGCATTTATGTTCCACGCAATGACTACTGGCGCCTTTCCAACTCCAGGATACCACTTCGTTCATGAGTTGCAAGACATTGAAACTTTGAATCACAGGGCAATGAATTGTGAGCTAGAAGTATCCGCAGTATCTATCCACGCATACCCTGAAATAATGAAGGATTATTCTTTGATGAATTGTGGAGCCTCGATGGGTGAAGGGTATGGACCAATGATTGTAACAAAATCAGGAGTAACAGAAGAAGAAGCAAAAAACAACGTTATTGCTGTTCCTGGATTAAAAACCAGTGCCTACCTTGGTCTAAGGCTTGCTTGGGGCGATGTAGATGTAGAAGTCGTGCCTTTTGATGAAATTATACCAAGGATTTTGGATGGTTCATACCTTTCTGGACTCATTATTCACGAGGGGCAATTAACTTACGTTGATCATAACTTGGATGTAATAATAGATTTAGGTGTATGGTGGAACGAAAGAACCGGTGGTTGGCCAATGCCACTTGGAGGTAACGTCGTCAGGAGAGATTTAGGTGATGATGATATGCTTGCTATAACTAAATACACAAAAATGTCAATCGAACATGCTATTAAAAATCCAGACGATGCATTAGAATTTGCAAAAGCGTGGGGTAGAGGAATAGATGACGATACAAACAAAAAATTTGTTGGAATGTATGTAAACGACAGAACCATAGATTACAGACAAGACGGTAGGGATTCTATTAGAAGGTTCTTAAGAGAAGGACAGGATATTGGATTAGTACCAGAAACTTTTGATGTTAAATCTATACAGTTCATCGGTTCGGATGAGTAACATGAATTCCAATCGAGCTCCAGTCCCTAGTCAGTATGGCTCAGTTGATCCTGCACCACCGACTATGGATGGTAAAATAGCTACATGGAGAGATACTTTATTGGATGAAGATCAAAAAATGTTTCAGAGAATGCGTGTGGTTTTTTCTTTAAGAAATGAGCGCTCTGACCAAGCAGTATTGACTTTGTGTGAAGGTTTTTCGGCAAGCAGTGCATTACTTCGTCACGAACTCGCATATGTCTTGGGTCAAATGCAAAACCCGGCTGCTTTACCCTCATTGATTGATAGATTGCAAGACGAAGACGAACATGTCATGGTCAGGCATGAGGCAGCAGAAGCAATGGGGGCAATAGGGGATTTGAGCGTAATTCCTATTTTGAGGGCCCATTTGAATGACGAGAATCCTGAAG
>CAXAGT010000004.1:0-55879 GCA_963968885.1 uncultured Candidatus Poseidoniales archaeon
CTTCGTGTAGTTCGAGCCACATGCGCCATTTGATAGTGCCGAGCAAAAAAACAGCCGAATGGCTGGATAGACTCCGCTCACATGGCTGGCTTATGGAAGGCGCAGGAGTTGCGAAAATTGACGATGAGTTTCGCGCAATACCTCTTTCCCAATCAGCTCCTACCTCTTCTAATCATTACGAGGGATTGGAAATAGGCCAAATGGAAGGGAAATTACCTGGTCCAAAATCTTGGCAAGATAGGTTAAGTCCACAGACCATTGAGAAAATTAGAAAATTTCTTCCAAATTCTTACGAAGTCCAAGGTGATGTTCTGATTGTTAAATTGGAACCTGAAGTTTTGGATTTTGAAGATGAAATCGGAAATGCATTTCTTGAGCAATTAAATTCGGTAAGAATTGTTTGCAGAGATGACGGAGTCCAAGGGGAATTTAGAGTTCGAAAGCTGACCACTATCGCATCTAGAAATCAAAATGAATCAACAGATACCGTGATCAAAGAACATGGCATTAGTTATCATACAAACCCAGCCAAAGCGTACTTCTCTGCTAGGCTAGGGACAGAGAGGCTGGAGAGTGCTCATCACTGTCTTCGTTTACACTCAATTTTAGAGAGAGATCTTGTAATTTATGATCCCTATGCAGGAGTGGGACCTAACCTAGGATTACCAATTTCTGACGGGGTTGTAGATCACATTGTCGCAGGAGATTTGAATCCTAGTGCAGCAGAATTATTAGAGAAAAATTTGCAATCATTGCATTCTAAACACCCTAATTTCAGTTTTGAAGCAATTTGCAAAGATGCACTAAGCTGGTCGCAAGAGGAAAGATATTCCCAAAAAGCGGATGTTTTATTCGTTAATATTCCCCATTCGACCTTTGACCATTTACCTAGATTGTTGCCACTAATGAAAAGGAATTCACAAACACTTGTCCGAGGATGGATGATTTTAGAAAGGGAAGAGATCCCACAAATAGAAGAAAAAATCAAATCAATGTTCAACGGCATTGGCGCATTTATCCAAGAAATTGATATCGAGGAAGCAAAAGGCTTCTCAACAACAAAATCTTTCACCCGACTAACTATTTATTCTACCATTGAGTAGTCTTCCTTGCCTCTTGTGTGGAGGTTTAATGAACACCCTCTGTTTGGGTTAAGTATGGCGACTAAAGTCAAGTGCCCGTGCGGAGTCACTATTGACATAGCAGGCGCTACGCCGAGAGGAGATGGAATCAAAGTTTGGTGCAGAGTTTGTGGCACCACATCAGTCCATTACATCAACAGGAAATGAGCTCCCAAAGGGAGGATCTCATCTTTATAAGAACCATTTACAAGCCTTTGTAACCCAATTTGCGATTATTCTCTGATGTCTGCTAAAAATGAGAGAATTAGGTTGGCGCCCATTCCGGGAATTGAACCCGGGTCGCAGGAATGACAATCCTGCATGATAACCTCTACACCAAACGGGCTGTAAGCAACCAACCGTTACACAACCCATATTTAATTCGCGCTGTGTGGGCTAGACGAGGGTAATTATGGCTGAAAGGAAAACCTCCGCAGAAATTGAAAAAGAAAAAGCAACAGAGGGCGCTTTAGACAATCTTCTCGATGGGGCTTTTGCCGATGCAAATACCATGAAGAAAACAGGACCTTCCTCTCCTCCACCTACAAAGGACCCACTAGCCGGAGCATTCGCTGCGATTGAAGACTCGAAATCAGAATCAGATGCAGAGCAAGACCCCGAGGAAAAAACAGACATTCTACTTTCTAGCCCAGACTCATCCAAACCAAAAGGTCCACCAGGAAAGCCTCCATCTAGTCCGCCCAGCAAAGCACCTTCCAGTCCTCCCGGAAACCCACCATCAGGACCGCCAACTGGACCGCCAACTGGACCGCCAACTGGACCGCCAACTGGACCGCCAACCGGGCCTCCGACAGGACCTCCGGCTGATGCGCCTGAAAATTCTCCAGAAGCCCCTGAAACCCAATCAGAAGAGGTTACAGAATCGAATGAGAGTGACGAAGAAAAAGTCGCTGAACAAGTTGAAGAAGAAATCGTAGAAGAATCAGTACAAACCGAGCAAGAAACTGTTCAAGAAGAGTTGCCAGAAAACGAAGAGAAACAGGAAGGATCAGAAGACTCGGAAGCCAAGACAGATAATGAGGAGAAATCTGAACCGAATGCTGATCAGCAAGTTGAGGAAAAGACACCTGCTGAGGAAGAAAAGCCTGATTCTCAAACCCTTGAAAACGAGCCACAACAGATTTCCCAAAATGAAAACATGGCTGAGGAAGAAATTGCAAGATTGCAGGCAGAAATAGAGAGACTTCGCACATCGATTACTGGCGCTGTTGAGATAATTGAAGAGCTCGAAGAACCTCAACAACCTCCAGCAGTAATTCAAAATATCATAGTTCCGGATTATCTAGTTGCTTCATTTTCCACAATCGGACGTCAACTTTCAAGAGAAGGAATGGCACATGGAAGTATGGGAGGTATAGCAATGCTTCATCCGGATTCTCCGGGAGTAATGATTGCCTCAAAACATATGATTACTCTATCTAGAATGGATGAACGGTCTGTGACTGCAGCAATGCTAGGTGAAGAACCTCCAAGAGGAGCAAGAGAAGATTGGAAAGTACTGGAAGTTCTGTTAGCATCTGTTAGTTTACTCACTGGCGGGCCCGCAGCAGTAATTCATGCAATGGGCCCTTACACTACTACAGCATCGTGTGAAAAGGATTTGGTTTTAGTTAAACCAATTGACGAAATGGGCAAGAAACATATCGGCTCAGTTGTAATTGTCGATCCTGATGCAGATGATCCTGCAGAATATCTTAGGCAGGTAGCAGAAGCACTCAATCAAGGAGGAATGCGTGCTGTTGTAATTAGAGGATATGGCGCATATGCGGTGGGAGCCGACTTCAATCAAGCAATGTCAAACGCATCAATGCTAGAACATAGCATGCAGATTGTTTTACTTGCAAGGCAAGCGGGAATGAAGTTCTAATTTTTAGATGCTTCAGCACATACTTGGACGAAGTTTTCAAACATTTCTTTACCATATTCCGAGTCATTGACTTCAGGATGGAACTGAAGTCCGAATCTGGTCCCTTCTTCATTTTCCATCCCTTGCACTTCACACGAAGGCGAATGCGCAGTAACGAAGAAACCAGGTGGAACTACATGAACCTCATCATTATGAGATTCCCATACGGTTTGACTTGATGGAGTTCCAGCAAATATTTTGCCCCCTCCGTCATTCAAATGAATCTCCATGGCGCCAAATTCAGCCTCAATTGACTCTCTAGCATCTCCTCCGTAAAATCTTGCCATGAATTGGTGCCCAGCGCAAATTCCAAGAATTGGTATATCTAATTTCAAGAATTCTGCACAATTCCCTAACTCTCCTGATAGACCGATTCTCGCAGCTCCACCGGATAGGATCAAACCATCCAATTCGCGCAACTCGTTTACATCGGTGTTGTTCTGAATAATTTGAGTATCTACTCCGAGATACCTGAGCATCCTCCACTCTCTGTGAGTCCATTGACCTCCATTATCGACAACATCGATGACCAATTTTCTCTCGCTCATGGTCATTGCTGGTCAAATTCGTTCATTATTTTGCCGACATTTTTCGAATTATCCAAAGATGTTGTAGAAATTAATAAAAAAATACGACGAATCGCAAAACCATGTCATTTAGACAGAAATGTTACGAGATTTCAGAAAACATGAGGTTTCAAAATTTCATTTTAATCCTAATTGTGATTACGGCATTCACCAGTGGTATTGGGACTTTTGACTTTGGAGAATTGTATGATCTTCAAATCATAAACGACGTATTAGTAGCAATTGACGGTTTTATTCTGTATATTTTCGTACTCGAATTAATCATAAGATTGGTCGGACATGGTTTCAAATTTTTCAAAGACCCATGGAATAATTTTGATTTCATAATCATCCTAGTTTCTCTGGCTCCATCCACTGGCGCCTTGAGCACGTTGCGTGTCTTCAGAGTCTTCAGGGCTTTGCGCTTGGTTTCAAGTATGCCAGAAATGCAGAGAATGACAGAAGCCATTTTGCGATCCATGAGAGGAATCGTTGCAATAACATGGTTGCTGGCAATTGTTTGGTATGTGTTTTCCGTACTAGGCACAATGCTGTTCCATGATGCAGGCCAATATGGCGAGGAATACTTCGGAAATCTCGGGCTATCTATGTACACGCTTTTCCAGATTATGACACTTGAATCTTGGTCACACGGAATAGCTCGCCTAATTATTGCAGATGTGGGCTGGTGGGCGGCTGTATTTTTCGTCACATATATCATCGGGACATCGTTTACTTTCCTCAATATGTTCATCGCAGTTTTCACTAATACAATGGCTTCTATTGACATAGAAGACGGGGATTCACTGGGCTTTTCTTCAATAGTCACAGAAGTAAGAAATGAAATGGAAGAAGTTAAGCAAATGATTAGAGATTTAAATTCCGGTGAGGAATGACTGATATTCGAGTATCAAAATAAAAGCGGGCGCGGCAGGATTCGAACCCGCGACCTTCGGCTTAGGAGGCCGATGCAATATCCAGCTATGCTACACGCCCAAGGCAACCCAACTGCCTCCCTTTGATGAGAATTACGCTTGAGAATATCCAAGTTTATTGCCGATTTTTGCTACTTCATACAGGAATCTTTCAATTTGAATTCTTCCAATATTTGATTTACGCAGAGACACATCTAACGTTCCTAATTTTTCAAGCATCTGGCTTAAACTCGAGTCATCAAAGTTATTCCTCGAGTTTACAATTGCATCATGTAAATGGCTGACGACATCTTCTTCGTCTAGTGAATTCTTTGACATCATCTCGTCAAGAACGCCCATTGCTCCTTTTAGGACCCTCACATTTCTTTGACCTTGTTGCTCCCACCTAAATTCATTAATCCGCCCGCGTAGTGCTTCTTCGATAATTCTTGAAGCAGACTCCATCGAAGTTGCTTTAACCAGTTCGTGTACATTATCGCGGCTACCAAGCAAATTCCTTCTGTGTAGAACTTCTGAAATGAAGATCGCCTTTCTTAGGTTCCCAGAAGCAATATGGGCAATATCGCCAGGAACTCCCCTAGCTGCTTCAATTGAACATTCTGAAAAAATCCTTTCGATTGTTTTCTTGATTACCTTTTTTTCTGTTGCTGGAATTCTAAGAATTCTCATTCTGCTTCTAAGGGCATCAATTACTCTGGACGGAGCTCTTGCAGTGAAGATGAATCTGGATGTATTCGAAGAATGCTCCATCATTCGACGTAGGTAAGCCTGTCTTCTATGCCCTAAGTGATCAGCATCTTCGATTACAATTAATCTAGCAACAGGGCTTCTTTCTTGACCATGTAATTCATGGGATTCTTTTCCTGCCGGAGGAATATCTCCTTCCTTTGCCGATGTAAAGGTGGAATCGTATGCATCTAAACTCATGGTGCCTGCTAAGGTATCAGAAGAGTTATTCCCTGAAGGGCGTAAAAATTCTTCAAATTTAGCCATCGCTCCAGCCTGTCGAGCAAGGTCTCTTGCCTGTAAAACGTGAGTAGTTGATTGCCAACTTGGCCCTAAAACTTGTCTTGCAATTAGTTTCCAAGCAGCGGTTTTCCCAATTCCAGCAGGACCACAGATCAGCAAGTGAGGTGGATTTGCTTTGATGGAAACGGATCTTATCGTGTCAATAATAGGTTCAGGAAAAGCCAGTTCGGTAAATAACCGAGGCTGAAAATCCTCAAGCCAACTTGACATGTATACCTGCCCTTACAGCAGAGGTCTTTGAACAATGCGAAGCAAAATCAGACAGCGTCTACTTTCTTGGTTCCATTTCTTCGAAGCTTCATGAAGATACGGTTTCCACATGATTTGCATGAAATACCATTTCTCTCTCTTTCAAAGGATTCAAGACTGCCGCAATTTGCGCATTTGTAGTCAACTAATTCCATCATGTTGTACACCTTCGATGTCCACTCCAATGGACGACCTTTTTTGAATGTGTCCGTTTACCAAACCTCGTAATTCTTCAGAATCCGCCGACAATTCCTGGTAGTACTCTAAGCGAAGTGTCTTGATTTAGTTCAACTTCGGCAATTTCAGTAGCACTTACAAGCGTATTGTCAACAAAGACCCACGCTCCAGCTTGTTTTGCAGTTTCTTGGATTTCCTCACGAGTCATTTCGACTACTGAGTGTCCGGTCATATTAGCTATTTCTACAGTGAATTTTTCAACCATATTTATGTCTCCTAAAACGGAGATTCTCGAGTACATATAAATGCAAATAACCCAATTATCATTGAATTTACAACAAAAGCACTTTTTGACTTAGTTCTAATGGTATGGGCATGGGCGATATTAGAATAGAAGCAGACACGATGGGCAGCCTCGAGGTTCCTGCGGATAGATATTATGGCGCTCAGACAGCAAGATCTCTGATCAATTTCGATATTGGAGATGATACTATGCCAGTAGGAGTGGTTAGGGCATTTGGAATTTTGAAGCAAGCTGCTGCAAAAACCAATGTAGAGCTAGGGCAGTTGGATGAAAAGATTGGAGATTTAATCATCCAGGCATCCCAAGAAGTTCTTGAGGGCAAACTCAACGACCATTTTCCTCTCAGAGTTTGGCAGACTGGAAGTGGGACACAATCCAACATGAATACCAACGAAGTAATTGCTAACCGCGCCATTGAAATTGCTGGAGGAGAATTAGGGAGCAAATCCCCAGTTCATCCAAATGATCACGTCAATCGAGCCCAATCCTCAAATGATACTTTTCCAACAGCAATGCACATTTCTGCAGCTGAGTCATTGGTTCATGATTTACTGCCAAGTTTGAATGCTCTTAGAGACTCTCTTCAAGCAAAATCAGATGAATGGGCCGGAATTGTAAAAATTGGCAGAACTCATCTTATGGATGCAGTTCCCCTTACACTTGGTCAAGAAGTCAGTGGATGGGTATCTCAATTAGATGCAAATATTTCAAGAATCAATAATTCCCTACAGGATCTATACGATTTAGCCTTAGGAGGCACTGCGGTTGGTACAGGTTTGAACACTCATCCCGACTTCGCAATAACAGTCGCAAAAGCAATCTCAGAAAAAACAGGTCTCCCATTTAGAAGTGCCGAAAATAAATTTGCTCAACTTGCAGCCCATGACGCTATAGTTGCGGCATCAGGATCAATGAACGTTCTTGCAACTTCACTGATGAAAATAGCAAATGATGTCAGATGGTTAGGGTCGGGCCCAAGATGTGGTATTGGAGAGTTGGCGTTGCCTGCCAATGAACCAGGCTCTTCTATTATGCCAGGCAAGGTAAATCCTACACAATCAGAAGCATTGACTATGGTTTGTTGTCAAGTAATGGGCAACCACACGGCCATTACAATAGGAGGAAGCCAAGGGAACTTTGAATTGAACGTTTTCAAACCCATGATGATTCACAATTTCTTGCACTCTGTAAGAATTTTGAGTGATTCGATGCGAGCATTCAGGGAAAAATGCGTGGTAGGTATGGAGCCAGTTAAAGAAAAAATACAATCGCATCTTGAGAATTCATTGATGCTAGTGACGGCACTAAACAATCACATAGGCTATGATAAGGCTGCAAAAATTGCGAAAAATGCCCATGAAAATGGTCTGACACTGCGCCAGTCGGCATTGAATCTTGGCTTGCTGACTAACGAGCAATTCGATGAATGGGTAAGGCCAGAGGACATGACAAACGCCTAATTATTCCGGCGAATTGATTATAACATGTCCTTTTTTATTAAGGGCATGCCACAATTTGAAGTTGTAGAGTTTGAGAAAATGAAATTATTAAGAGCAACACTGCAAGGAGAGACTGTAAGGTCAGAATCCGGCGCAATGCATTACATGTTAGGAAACATCGAAATGGAATCCAAAATGCCAGGTCTTGGAAAGATGTTCAAATCAATGGCTACCGGAGAATCAGTTTTCAGACCCACATATTCTGGTACCGGGCACATCTTTTTTGGACCAGCCACCTTTGGAGAATACAACTTTCTACAACTAAATGGCGATGCGTGGATTCTTGACAGAGGAGCATATGTCGCGTCTGATATCGGAGTTAGCGTAGATGCGCATAGGAACAAAGGAATGTCAATGATTGCTAGCGGAGAGGGCATTTTCCAAACCAAGGTTTCAGGCACTGGGATAGTCGCATACTACTCCGATGGGCCAGTTCAAGAAATTATGTTGAATAATCAAACCCTTACAGTTGATGGAAGATTTGCAGTTGCAAGGCAAGCAAGTTTGAATTTCGAAACCAAATTACTGGGCAAGGGAATTATGTCTAAGGTTAGCGGTGGAGAAGGATTTGTCAACATAATTTCCGGTACCGGAAAAGTCATGCTTTCCCCAATCCCCAATTTGTATCAAGGCATTCTAGCCAGCTTAAATCCGTTTAACCAAACAATGTGATCAGGATTTGAAATTCCTTAGTTTGTCTCTAAGGGATTGCTTTCTTGTAATTTCACCTTGATTGCTTTCATTTTGGCTGTTGTTTGCAATTCTTCTAGATAACAAATCTGCCTCCCAAGCATAGAATCGTCCATCTTCACAACCAATTAGAACCCATCTTTGCTCTCCATCACTACACAGCGGTTTGCCTGAATTCATTTTAGCGATAATTTCTCCCGAGTCAGAAGAAAGACATGTTATTTCGCCACTAATACCGCTTGTTGAGCCAATAAAGACGTGATTTTTATTTCCATGAGCTCCGTCAGAGATGGCATTGATTTTTTGCAATTTTAACTGCCACATGTAATCGCCTGAACTCGAAGCAGAGGCTATCTTGCCTGATTCATATGAAGCAACAAATCCTTCAGGAATACAGATAAGAGCCTCAACAGAATCTGCTTCTGAACTCATCAATTTTTTACCATCTTGATTGATAACCTCGCCATTAGCCATTCCAAACAAGGATTGTGTTTCTCCATTGAGTCCACAGGTTATGGGCGAATCAGTATGGTGAATAATTTCGATTTCATGTGCTTTATTCAATTTTGCAATTCCGCATTTTGGCCTTCCCATCCCAAGTAGAATCTCATCCTTTGTAGAAATTATTGACCATGGTCGTTCATCAACTCTGTGAACGTGAATTTCCTCACCAGAATGAGAAAAGGTCCAAACAGCAGACTCTAAGAAATCATAGTGCTCTATGTCATATACAGATGAAACTACGTGGACAAAATCATCTGTTGCTACTAAAGCATCACTTGATCCTTCCAGAGCAGATGACCATTCTTTCGCGCCTGATTTTTGATTTGTTGCAGTAATGTGTAATCCACTTGTTGCAAAAATCGTATTTCCCTGTGCGACAATATCACTTATTCTATCTTCCCACTTCGTTTCCCAAATCAAATCCCCGTCGTGAGAATATTGAGCAAGTTTACCATTCCATCCACCGATTATGAATGAACTTTCAGTGATTTTACAGGATGAAACAGCCTCTCCGAAATCCCTGACCAACCAAGTCATTTCGGACAAGTCCATGGTATCGCTAAATTCGCCATTGCTTTGAGCCTTCACCATGTTTGGGTCAAAAAACTCAATCTTGCAGGAGTGGATTTTGTTTTGGAACTGCGAAAGTTAGTGCCAGGGCAAATAACCCAAACAAGCAGGCGATGTAATAATGCCCCATCGAGAAAAATGCCATCAATGCAGCCCCTCTAACAAAAGCAATCATTTGAGTTTTGAAAGCCAGCCCTACGAATATGAATGAAATTGTAGCTAGCCCCATGAAGAAGAAACCTACCATGACATACAATCCAGCAGCTCTATTGTCCATTAACGGATCTTCTCTTAGTTCATCACGCAGATCGATATATCGAATGGTACAATTTTGTTCATCATCTTCACAACCAATACTTTCGAATTCATTTTCACTGGGAAATACGAAATTTATGTCAGTGAAACCATAAGGCTCGAACAAAGCAGGCGGAGATAGTAAAACAGGCACTGTAAAGACATCTTTGTATTCTGCCCCGTCCTTAATCACATCAACTCTAGTGAGGGCGGGCGTAAGATTTTCTTGCTCAAAATATCCATTTTCATCGACAGATATTTGCTTCGATACCCAAGTGTTGTTTTGTTCCCATTGTATGCTAATACTCACATTCTCTACTGGATCACCATATTCATCAAGAACAGTACCGGAAAAGATTGCTGAGTTTTCAGGCGCTCCTGCTGTGAGGGCATAAACAAATTCATCAGGTCTTATTAGGCCTGAATCTGGTGAAGCATAGTCAAGACCATTCAAGAACCCCGACATCGCAACAAATAGAATTAGTATTGAAATCCATTTTGCTCTTGCATGTAGTTCACGTTTCTCAACCTTCAATAATATGTTTGAATTTGCAAAGACCACATTTCCAGATTCTTCGATTATGTCTGTCAAGTAATCTTTTTCTTGGTCTGGCGAAGTAGTATTCTCCACATCTTCCGCCATGATTGCTCCTAGCAGAGATATTTTTTGAACCCCTTGCTGCCTATTGGATTTTCCTTATCCTTCCATCCGACTTTCCAATTAACTTAGCAAGGGCTCCGGACTCACACCAAAATAAAACATCAAATCCACCATCTTTTCTTTCACTAAATTTCTGAACTAATCCGGTATCATGAACCTGGCTGAGAAACGCTCGAACGTCCCTCCCTCCTTCAGGTGGATTTGGAGTAATCTCAAGCTTTACCTTTGGGCCATACAATCTAAACAAAACCTCATTCTTCAAATGACCCATGCCAGTGCCTTTGTGTGAAGAAATCAAGAAAGGCTGGTCTAATCCCTCATCCATTACTATTTGTTCAGATATTGCAATTCTTTCGTCGGTGGCTAAATCGACTTTACTCAAAACCAACATCATTTTTTGTGTTAATGTATTCGAAGTGGGATCATCCTCATCCTCAAGAGGAGTATGGGAATCGATTTCTCTCAAAGAAGTATAAAGTTTCCTTAACAATTCTTCCTCGTTGTCCGTTGAATCCAGAACCAAAATTAGCAAATCACACTCAAATGCCTCTGCCAGAGTTGCTCTAAAAGCCTCCAAGGTTTGACTGGGTAGGTTGTCGATAAAACCTATGGTATCTGCAAGTAGTATCCTTGGACTATCTTCCATTCTACCAATAGTCGTTTCAAGCGTAGAAAACAATTTATCTTGGACCAAAACCTGTTTTCCCGATAGATTTCGGAACAGACTAGATTTGCCAGCGTTAGTGTAACCCACCAATCCTACGGTCATCGCGCCAGATCTCACTCTTTTTTTCCTTCTCTCAGCTTGTGCTTTTGCATACTTGTTCAGCCTCTTTCTCAAGGTAGCTAGCTCTCTATTGAAATTCTGTAGGGCTGCTTGAATTCCAGTAACACCGCCTCCACCATAACCCGCTCTCTCACCAGTTGTTTCTTGATTTATCAGTTCGCGCAGAACTGTAATGTCTGAGCGCAGCCTTGCAATCCGAACCTGAGTCCTTGCCTCCAAAGATGACGCATGAGATTGAAATAAAGATAACAAAAGCCTCACTCTATCCCATACCTCTACTTCGACTTGTTTTGATATCCCAACAAGCTGTCTCGGACTTGCATTTGCATGGACTAAAATCAAATCCACACCACTCCATGGATGTTTACTAATTCTCATTTTCAACTCATCAGAAACATCTTGTAATCTACCCTTTCCAAAGTAAGATTTAGGGTCAGGATTGCCTGATTGTGCAATGACTTCCACAATTTCAATCCCCATAGTTTTGACAAGAGCAATAAATTCTGTCGTATCTTCTTCTCCTCTGATTAATAGGAGCGCCTTACGTCCTTCATGCTCTGAACGATATTCGCCTAATTCTACTCCACCTGAACCTGCGATGACCCCTGCGCCATCATTTGTTCTAGGTTTCGCCATGACTAGTCCAAAAGTCATGCTCATATCATGGCTGTGCTTACCCCGTCCATGGGCGAGAGCGAAGTTGTGCTAGAATTTCCCGCTAATGCCGATGGAATTGAAAAGGCACTAGAGATTGCCAGTGAAATGAATTTACAAGTATCAAAATCAGAAACTGGTAATTTTATGATAAAAATTTCAGCAGACAATGTCCGTGAATTGCAGGAAGTTTCTGAGCGATTTCTTTCCAAAGCAACCGAATATCTCAATTGATGGAATCGAAATATTGTTGAAACACCACATCTAGAGATCTAAGTCTAGTATAACTGGGGCGTGGTCTGAAACCTGAAGCCCAGCCTGTCTATTTATTTCGACGTTTTTTACACATTTAGCGGCAGCAGGATTGCACAATAAGTAATCAATTCTCCACCCTCTATCTAATTCTCTAGCATTTCCTCGATTAGACCACCAAGAGTAGATCTTCACTCCTTCTCCAACCTTTTTTCTGAATGAATCAACCCATCCATCAGCCAGCAAATTCGTGAACCACTCTCTTTCTTGAGGAAGAAACCCGCTCGTCTTTTTGTTACCCCCAGGGTTCCAAATATCATCTTCTGTGTGTGCAATATTCAAATCACCAGCCACTATAACAGGCTCTTTACTATCAAGAAATTGAGATAACCATGCTCTCCAATCATCCATCCATCTTTCTTTGAATTCCTGACGTTCACTTTTGGCTGAACCGTTTGGAAGGTAAGTGTTTATGCATGTTAATTTACCGTGTTTTGTGACTAAAATACGCCCCTCAGTGTCCTCTGGATACACATCACTTTGCATTCCTTTCCCAAGTACTTGCATTTCACGACCCAGGCTAGCAACACCAGAATAGCCCTTTTTCTGAGCAGGATGAAGCTCTGCTTCGTGCGATAATGGCCAATTCCAGCCTTTTGGAAATTGTTCTTCCAATACTCTTGTTTCTTGAAGAAGCCAAACATCAGCATCAATTTCTTCAAACCATTCATCAAATCCTTTTCTGATAGCAGCCCTAAGCCCGTTTACGTTCCAGGTGACTACACGCATATTTGGCGGCTAATTTGATGGCTTTTCATGCTATCCATTGTATCATTTTGCTTTTGGAAATAACCTTGCAGACTGTCTCCCACTTTCCAGTGCTGCATCAGATAAAATATGTTGACCTTTTATCCAATCTCCGGCCAAGAAGATATTATTCTGTTCGTAAAGATCTGCAGAAATTCTATTTTCATTACTCACTCCAATGGTCACATTTTTTGTTTTCCTTATGCTAATGATGTGATCTCGCCACCCCGAGCATCTTGAATCAAGAACTTTCTCAAGCTGTTCAAGATTTTCTTCACCACTGGCATCATCAACAATTTTAAGCGCGGAAATATGAGACCCAAGACCAGTCAAATTCGGGGCAATCCTTCTCATATCGAATATTGCAACTTTTTGCTCCAAATCAATCTCTGCGTGTTTACCAGAAAATGGGTAAGAATCTAGAGCAACTTCGATAGTACTTGCAGAAATTGTGGGGATTTTAGGAAGTTGCTGTAAGCCAGAATTTGTCAATATTCTATTGCTCTCTTTCAAACCACATGCAAGGATTACATAATCTGCTATTGTATCCTTTCCGTCTTCTAGAAACACGCTCTTTCCTTCTATTTTTTTGACACTCCTGCCCTGCTCAAGATAAATACCAACTTCATCAAGTGCAAGCATGATTCTGCCGACCAATCCTTGCCAACCCTCGTTGGTACAAAGCAGATTGTTGCTTAGTAAGGCCTTCCTTCTAACGTCGGATTTAAGCCCCCATGATGAAATAAAATCAGCTGCTTGGAGTGAAGGATTTTGCACGTCATTATTCTTCAAAGCACGTTTTAATTCAATGCTCTTTCGCACATCATCCAATGGCTTTAGGGGACCGTGATTTACGATGTCTATTTTACCTGCCAGCAGGGGACTAGTCTTCGGTTTCATTCTGCTTAATTTTTTACATAATTTATGCAGCGGTCCGTTTTTGAGAAGTAAATGAGGGCCATATCCAACAGGAATCCCGTCAAAGTCAGTACTCGCAGCTTTCCCACCTAACTGTTTTCTTTTCTCGAGAATTACAACTTGATGCCCTCTAATCGCAGACTCAAGAGCAGCACCTAATCCTGCTAGACCAGAGCCAACCACCAAGACCCGCGCCATGGTACTCGATTCACCCACATCTCAAGACACATTCGCTTGTTTCAAATGCGCGTTAAATGAGTTCAAACAAATTATCGCGCAAATGATTTCATTTGATAGAGTATTCATCGAATGTCATGGCCGACAGACCACGCCTGCCACATGACCGGGGTCATTTGCTCTGGTCAAGCGAGGATGGACCAACCAGAATGCTTCAAGCGAGCATGGATAGATGGACTCAAGCAGTTCTCGGAGATGATGGAATTGACATGCCTTACATGGGCTCGAGAGATAACTCTGAGGCTAGAATTATCGCAAGATCAGAGGGAATAATATGTGGGACGGCAGTCGTAGATTACATGCTTCAAATATGGTCTCCTGACATTAGAATCAGATGGAGAGCCAGCGACGGGAAATCGGTCCTTAATGGAGACGAAATTGCAGAACTTTCGGGACCGGAGGAAGCGATTTTGTTAATGGAAAGGAGTATTCTAAACATCCTTGGTTATCTAAGCGGTATCTCGACTGAAGCAAATAAATGGGCAAGAATAGCGCCAAAGCAGGTTGCCTGTACTAGGAAAACTGTATGGGGCTTGTTGGATAAGTGGGCTGTTCATATCGGTGGAGGATTGACTCATAGATTGAATAGAACAGAGGCAAAGATGGTTAAAGAAAACGATCTTGCTGGATTTGATGGAGGGACACAAATAGAGAAAATTGCTAACTATTTGCAAAGTATAGATATGACATCCTTTGGCGCATTTTTGGAAATAGAAGTTCAGGAAGCAAAGGAAGCAATCGTAGCTGCTTCGATTTGGTCCCAAAGAAAGGATGAGCCAGATTTCCAGAAATTAGTCATCATGCTCGATAATTTTGGTCCGGAAGCCTCAGCAAAAGCGGTTGAGGAATTAGAGACCATGAGCCTCAGGGAATTTGTCGTCTTGGAAGCCAGTGGGGGAATATCCTTCGATTCGTTAGATGAATGGCATGAGTGCGGATTAGATGTGGTATCAACAAGTGCAATTAACAGAGGAACTACTCCTCTTGACCTTTCTATGCTGATGAATGAATAATCTTCAATTGCAAAATCAATTATTCGATACAGTCATTTGTGGAAGGAGATTGGGGATTATCATGGATGAGATTGCAGCAGACCGCTCCCATCCAAGGTATCAATCTCTATTGATGCGCCACAGGCTTGAGGTAGCAGCAAAAGAAGGATTGTTAGCAGATTCAGCAATGATTGCTCATGGGAGGGGAGAAGCATTCGACTATTTGCTTGGTGAGCAGACAATTCCAAGCGCGATGAATGCGACAAAGTTGGCTTATCAATGCCTAGCAGAAGCGAAAAAACCGGTAATTTCGCTTAACGGAAATACGGTTGCATTAGTTGGAAAAGAGATAATGATGCTCGCAGCAAAAATAGGCTGCCCCGTCGAAATAAACATTTTTTACCGAACACCTGAAAGAATGGGGAAATTATTTTCAAGACTCGATAACATACGCAGAAAAGAAGGCATAGATGTCGAAATACTTGGGATGAAACCCAATGCAAGGATTCCAGGATTGGAAGGTCCAAGAGCAAATTGCTGCAGAGAAGGAATACTGGATTCAGATGTAATCCTTGTACCGCTTGAGGATGGAGATCGATGCGAAGCACTGGTGGCAATGGGAAAAACGGTGATTGTAATTGACTTGAATCCCCTTTCACGTTCAGCAAAACGAGGGACGCTTACCATTGTCGATGAGCTTTCTAGAGTCGTCAATAATATGCTGGAGTTTGATAAGGTAACCTCGGAAGTGGAATTGTCGGATTGGCATAACGAAGAAAATTTGAAGCATGCGCTTGAACATATCAATGATACGATTCAATCTTGATGTGTTCAGAAACCGCCTCCTCCGCCTCCTCCGCCACTACTGCCGTCACTGTCGAATCCGCCACTGCTTCCTGATGAATAACTAGAGCCGCCACCACTACTTCTCTCAGCATTTGTTTTTCCAAATGCATATTCAAAATCATCGAAAGATTTTCCAACCTTCCAAGAATAAATACTCGAATCAAAATTAGTTTGATTTCTATTTTTGAATTTTTTACTAAATTGTGGAAGGCGAGAAATAAGGGCAACTTCTTTAGAAATATTTGCGGTTTCTAAATTGATATGCACGCCATTAGGTGGAGTATAATTGTTAACTAGCCTTTCTGTCGTAACGGCATGAAAAATTGAACCCGGGAATATTGATATTAATAGTAAAAAAGCACAAGTAAGAACGAACTGCAAATTCAACACGTTAACACTAAATTGTTTGAAGTAATCATGAGAAACAACTGCAAAAATAAGAGGGATAGCGAAGATTGCACATGAACTAAAGAAGACCGACATTCCCGTATTTTGGTACAAATCTTCAGCTCTTTTTGCATCAGCGAAAATTTCAATTTGTTCTTTGTAAGGCTCTAGATTGAAAACATAGTCTTCAAAATTCAAGTCATCTAACTTTCTGAACGCTTTTATTTTTTCATCATCGAGCATAGAAAACATTCCGTGCCAGTTTCCTAATTCCTTCGAGATATCTTCTGGTATTTTTGAGAAGTTAGTCCAAATGAAATCTTGCATTAATTTCTTGTTAAATTTGCGCAGATCTTCTCTTGCGCTTGAGTATTTCAAAACATAATCTTTGAGATAAGTAAGTAATCGACTGCGTTTGAATGCAAAATTGAATGAAAAACATATGAATAGAACAGGAAAAATCCAGAGTTTAGCAAAAACTCCTCGCCAGGTGACTTCATAGTCATATAATATCGGCTCCATTCCAAATACGGCTGCTTCTAAACCATTATACCAATTATCTTCAGCTAGTTCTGGTTTGATTTCTCTGTCATAAACGCCTTGTACAAAATCATCTAGGTTTTGGCTAGAATAACCATTACCTAACTCAATCCAGAACCTTCGATCCTGTTCCGATAGCAGAACCAAAATCGCTTTATTTTCCATATTAGCATCATTTATTTGATAAGTATTGAATGCAAATTTCGCATACCTTTCTTCTCCCCAACCGGAAGCATTCTGGTCTTCGAATGATTCAATCGTCAACACCAAAATTGGTCTCCCAGTTTCTAAATAGATTTCATTACATCTACTATTCAGTTCTTCCCATTCCGAATCGTTGAGAATATCCGCATCATCAATTACCCATTTCCCTGGTTCTGTAGGGGCAGCGGGGACATCAGCTGATTGACCTATTGGTAGAGATATTAAACAAATTAGAATTAAAATTGATGCAATTTTGTTATTCACACCAATCTCCAAGTCTACGAAGGCAGTCTGACATTTAAGTCAATTCCCGACTTCTCATTTCTTCATCTTATCTGTTAAGATTGAGGCAATTGCATCTCCTACTTCCGAGCATTTTGCATCTCCGCCTAGATCATAAGTCAGCATATCTCCAGCAGCTAAGTGCTGTGCAACACTCTCATCGATCATTTTCCCAATTGCGATTAGTTCATCCTCGCCATGTTTTCTGCCCAACCAGTCCATCATCATTTGAATAGAATTAATTGATGCAATTGGGTTAACTCTGTCCAAGCCAGCGTGCTTCGGCGCAGAGCCATGAACTGGCTCAAAAAATGCATGTTCATCACCGATATTTCCTGAAGCAGCCATCCCCATTCCTCCTTGAAGGACAGCACCAAGGTCTGTTGAAATGTCACCAAACATATTCGAGGTGACAACCACATTGTAGTGTTCTGGATTTCTTGTAATCCATTGCATAAAGGCATCGATGTATGAGTAATCTAGTTCTTTGCCTGGGTGTTCTTTTCCGATTTCATCAAACACTCTTCTGAACAATTGACATCCTCGTGTAACGTTTGATTTATCGACACAAGTGACACGATTTACTCCATCTCCGGGAGCACCCTTTCGCCTATTTGCAATATCAAATGCCATGTCTATTATTCTCTTAGAGCCATTTGCTGAAATCGGCCTTGGGTCATAAGCAACTTCCCCATCTAGGCCAGGAAATTGCATGGCAGGGGGCTCGTAAGCATCTCTTCCAAGTGCTCTGTCAGCACTTCTTCTTAACAAGGCGTGGTATAATCCCTCGGTGTTCTCTCTTAGAACTACCATGTCGACCATTCCAGCCTCCCAAATTTGAGTGAATTTGCCGTGTATTTTGTGGGGAACTCCGTCATAGAGTTTGATGGGTCTTACATTTGCATACAATTCTAAACCACTTCTCAAGCCCAAAATAACGCTTCCTCCCGCAAGGTCTCCGTTGGGAAGTCTTGCTCCCGGGTATCCGATTGCTCCAAGGAAAATTGCATCGGCATCATCTCTACAAAACTCAAATGAACCTTCAGCCCACTCTTCCCCGGTTTCCAGATAATTTTGACCGCCACAAGGTATTACTTTCATGTCGAAGTTATACTTAGAATGATTCTGAATCACTTCTAAGATTTTAATGGCTTCGATAGACACCTCTCTCCCGACTCCATCCCCCGGCAGAATAGCGATTGTGTAGTCAGCCATGTCCCTTGGCAGAAAAATCCAGTAAATGAACGCGACGCATGGATTTAATTGACAAATTTTGCCAAATTGAACACATCTCCGGCCACAAATACACCGCAGTGTAACCCTGCTTTCCAATGGAAATATTTTCCCATAATTAGCGGATAACTACGACACATACTTGAGTGGAAAGGGTGGTTTAACACGCGGCAGCATACTTCATAGTCCTCCACTACACAGAGGTTAAATCATGAGCGAAGACCAAGGAGGTTTCTCTAAGGGCAAGATAGACATCGAGCAACTACCGGATGCTATCATTAGACTCGTTGAAACAATGATTGGTATCGATCCTAACTGGAGCCTAGAATCTTGGATTTCTCAGCAGGCTGAAGATTTTCTACAAATAATCGAGAAAGATTTAGAGAGAGAAAAGATGATTCTAGAACAAAAAATCCAACGCCTTCATAATTTAACTTCAAGGATAAATCCTCAACAAAAAGAAGCCGATAAAGGACAAAAAAACCTGTTTGACTGTTTTGACATAACTCCTCCGAGTAATTTCAAATCATTAGGTGAGAGAACATATGCCAGCAATGAGCAAGAACCAGTATCAAATGTTGAGCAATATCTTGATCTGATTCCTGGAGAAAATACCGATGATCCACTGTTAGCTATTGTAGCGAACTATATTTGCGTATTAGTGGAAAGGAAAATTGCTACAGGCTCTAATCATACTACCCTAGAGGAAATTTTTGAAGGTCTCATAGAAATTGGAATAGAAGTAAATGAAATAGATGAAGCATTGGACTTTTTGTTAACAAATGGTGACTTGATCGAAGTCGATGATGATTGCTTTGTTACTTCATGAAAATTGGGGCCCCGCGGCACCATAGCGATAACTCATAATAAGGCGATGATAAGATAACGCTACATGGGAATAATTCGAACAGCGATCTACTCAGCCATAACATGGGGATTTCTGACGGTTGTAATGGTAGATCCAACAATTGCCCTTGGAATATCTATTTTTTTAGGGGTTTTAATCGAGTCTACACAGCATCGTTCTGAGGTTAATGAACTGATGAAGCAGGGAAGAAGCTTAAGAACACAACTGAGTGCTTCAAACAATCACATTGGCCAACTTCAACTAGCTTTGCAACAAACTTCACGGGACTTGAATGCTGCTGTTTTAGAAATCAATCGTAGGGATGCTATAGGCTCCCCAGCCACTAGAGCTTTATTAGATAGGCAAGATGAAGCTATGTTAGCCCAGAAAAAAGCATTGAATATCCACGGTCAAAAAAATGAAGAAATGCTAATTCGTTTAGGAAATCTTCTAGAACAGCAACAAGAACAGAATAATAAAATGCAAGAGTCGTTAACTGATTTGGTTGAGAAACTCGCCAATAAACCCAGCCAAAACGTCATGCTAACAGACAGCGTAATGGTTCAAGAAACGTCAAATTCCCTCGACCAATCTGATTACATTTCCAGATTAAGTGACATTTCTGAATCATACCTTGACGACTTGCTGGCTTCCGCTTAATACTTATTCGTGAATTGGATTTGCATAGTCCATGGCAGGAAAGAAGTCAGAGGCCGCAAAGGGTCTTCTTTCGGCTTTAGAAGCCAAAAAACGCCTTCTACCAAGGACAATCATCAGCGGAACAATAGCAGTTGTAATATCATCTCTGATAGGAATTGCAACACAATTTGGGTTTGGGGCGGCGTCTGTTCTTATTCTTGGCTTACTAGTCCAGTATTCTCATGAAAGGGTAAAAGAACAAATAAATGTCAGAATTGAATCTTGCTTGAAGGATCTAGGTTGGAAAGAAATAGATCTGGAGAAGGAAGCATATGTTAGGAAACTGGAGAATTTAGCCGGACAAGATTAGGAGGGTCGGTCGTTGCCAAATTCAAAAGATTCTTTACAGGAATATACTGTAAAATCAATATTCTCAACATTAAGGATTAGGGTAGCTATTGCCGCTTTAGCAATCCTTTTTTCAACTTCAACCATCATGATCATAGTTTCCTCAGAAGTCCTTCTAAGCCTAATCATTTCCGTCACATTATCAATGCTTTTCTTGTCAACCTACCCAGTTATCAAGAAGAGATTTTTGATTATACAGTTAAAGAAAATGTTAGGTGATTTTGATTTTACTGATGAGTTTGACTTTGACGATTATACAAAATCTAGTATTGAGGAAGTCCTAGAAAAATCACGCGAACGGCAAAGGACATCTACTAATCCCGAGATGCTGAGGAACCGACCATCCGATGAAAAAGGAATGACTGGCGGGGTTCACAATGAACTTGATAGAACGAATCCTAGAATAGATGCTATAGAAAATTCAGCGGATTGGGATGGATTGGAAGACGATTTAACCGTCGGAGAAAAATTAGTGAAAACTATGAATGAAATTGAGGCAAAAAATTCACAAGAAGCATGGGAAAGAGCAGAAAAGAGAGATTTGGATAACATTGAGTCTGGTGTAAAGAGATTAGGGGATCTTGTCGCATCTGGCTATTTTGAAAAGAATCCCGATGAAGGGGCTTTCAAGAGACTGGTCAATTCCAATCAAGAAGATTGAACATTTACAATATCGGAAAAATGGGTAACTATTTCTTTTACCGCTTCTTCAACCATTGTTGAAGACAAAATAGTCTGCCTGGTTTCTAGATCGTTCACAAGCATGCCTGTTAGTAGATTAACAGATTCTCCATCTTGGCTGATAATAGAGGATATCGGAGAGATGGCTATCCAATCATCAAGGGTATCTTCATCAATGCCCAACATTATCCCTATCTTTTTCATTACAACTTGGATTATGTGGTTTAACTCGTCCTGGATTGACTCATTAATTGGTTCAAATTTTGGCAGGTAAGTGACGTTACCACTGATGTATAATTTATCATTTTCAGATTCTTCTGGAATCATGTCATACAATGTTTCCATATCCGGATAAATGCCCATTTGAATTGTGGACTGATCGAACATTTCATCGCTAAACGGTGGCAAGGCAGGTTCGAATAAATCGTTGATTTCGAATTTCCTTCTACCAATAATTTTCAAAAAATGGTTGCTGCCTTTTGTATCGTGTTCCAATATTTCGGCTTCACAGCCAAACATTCTCGGCTTGTCCCAGCCGTTTATCTGGTCAAATGAATCAGACATAACTAAACCAAAATTCTTGTTATCCAAGAGACAATCATCAAGCATTTGCTTGTACCTTGGCTCAAAAACCCGTAATTCGGTTTCCTCTCCAGGCATGAGTACCATAGGTAGAACGAATAAAGGTAATTTGTCCATGGACTTCTGAGAGTTGATTAATTATTCAAGATATGTTTGCTTTCAATCAATAAAAATGAGCAGTTTGAACCTTTTTAGTAGGTAATGTCATGAATATATTCACCCTCGGGAGTTCGTGAAGGTAAAGGCGATACTAGTTGCTGGCGGCCAGGGTAGCCGTTTATTGCCATTCACAAAATATACTCAAAAGACGTTACTGCCACTAAATGATAGACCAGTGATTGACTACGCATTAGGCACCATCCGCAGAGCAGGAATCTCAAATATTACAATCATAGCAAATCAGTTCATAGGGCAGATTGCTAAGCATGTTGGTTCAGGGCTTGAGGGCGAGGTAGTCCACTATGTCATGGAGGAAGAGCCAAGAGGCGTCCTTGAGGCTCTAAGGCTTGCTAAGCCTCATAACGAAAATTGTAGGCTGCTGGTTTATTTTTCAGATAACATTACCACTATTGAAATGAAAGAAATAATTTCTAAATTTGAGGATTCAAACGATCCTCCTGGATGTGTTCTACTCGCTAGAGAGGTAGCAAACCCCAGTCAATTCGGTGTTGCTATTATCGACCAAAAGGGCGATTTAACGGAAATCGTGGAAAAACCAGAAATTCATTCATCGAATGTTGCAATTGGAGGGATATATTTGTTTGATGAGACTTTTTGGGAAAAATTGGAAAAATTTTCACAATCAGAAAAATTCAGTATATCAGATGTTAACAATTTGTATATTGCTCAAGGAAATGCAAAAATTGTCAACATAGGGGATGATAGTTGGATAGATTGTGGGACTCCTGAGTCATTATTACAAGCATCAATTATGGCTTCTGAGGGTAAGCTAGACCCCACGCCACACAGGAAGTGATATTGATGAAAATTGGAATAATTGGCGCGGGAATAGTTGGTGGTGCAATGGTGCATCATTTTCAAAACACCCACGAATTATTTGTTCACGACCCCGCTAAAGGCACTAAAATTGAAGATGTAACCTCGAATGTTGAATTTGTGTATATCGCAGTTCCAACGCCGCAACACGATGTTACTGGCGAGTGTGACATTTCAATTGTTGAAGATGTACTCTCTAAACTTCCAAAAGGATTTACTGCAGTGATAAAAAGTACAGTAGTGCCTGGAACAACCGAGATGTTACAACAAAAATACCCTGATTTAAGATTGGCTTACTCTCCAGAATTTCTTGTTGAAAGAAGAAGGCTGGATGATTTTGGAAATCAGGATATTTTAGTTTGCGGAACCGATCACCAAGACATAGCAGAAATCGTTTTTCAACACCACAAGCAGGCAGGAGTGTTACGCAGCGATCAAATTTTTGTTGTCTCTCCTACCGAAGCAGAATTGGTGAAGTATACAAAAAACACATTTTATGCATTAAAAGTTGTTTTTGCTAATCAGATGTATGATATTTGTCAAAAGTTAGGGCAAAATTGGGATGTTGTTAAGGAGATTATTACTCAACCACAATTACAACCAATCGGAGAAACTCATCTTGAACCTCTAATGGGACTTCACAGAGGATTTGGCGGAAAATGCTTGCCAAAGGATAGCGTAGCCCTTATGATGTTAGCAAGGAATTTAGGAGTAGAGTATTCGATCTTAGAAGCTATGCAACAAGATAACTCTGCTCTCAGGGGAATAAAAACAGGTTTGGAAAGCGATGTTGAGTCACAGGATGATTGAGGTGTGGTTTTGAACACAACAATTAGATCCATTTTCAAGCGTGGAACCTTAGGTAGGTATGCATTAACTGGTCTATTCAATGGTAGTGTTTTTTGGATTGGTTGGGAAATTGCAAGAATGTTCTCCGACGGCTCTTCGTTTCAAGAAAATGTTTCTTGGGCAATTGCATGGACCTTATCTAGCACTATTGCTTTCTTCACTCACAATAGATTTACGTTTACTTCTCAAGGAAATCTAAACAAAATGTTTGTTGCGACATTCTTAACCTACATGATAACAGTGGCTTGCTCGACAACAAGTTATGATTTCTTTGTGGGAATCATTGACATTCCAAGAGTAGTGGGCTTTGGAAATTTATTGATATGGGGAATTGTCGATTGGGCTATATTACGGTGGATGATATTTAGGCATGTGGAGGTTGTTTTACCTGCCGATGAACCAATGGAAGAAATTTCTCTTCTTGCTTATTCTTCCTAAAATTTCGTCTAAATCTCCTCTTTTAGAATATTTTTCCAAGGAGTCAAAACCTCCGATATGCACTTCGCCTATGAATATTTGAGGAACCGATTTCGCTCCCTTTGTTTGTAAGGCAAATTGTCTTTGGTTTGATACAGAATTCAATTTTTTCTCTATCCAAGGTATCTGTTTTGAGTCCAATAATTTCTTTGCACGGGTACATGCTGGACAATTTGTTCTTGTCCAGATGATTGCAGTTTTCGAATTATCAGTCATTTTAGCAATCACATCGAGTGGGCTTCTAGAATTTCCAAAGGGATTATCTCTAGTGTTTTTTGATGAGTAGCCTCTAAGTCAACAGGACACGCAACTCCTGCATTTACCGCAGCAAGCCATGTTCCGGCACAAACGCACCATTGGTCGCCTGCTTTTAGCCCAGGAAAACCATATTGAGGGGCAGGAGTAATCAGGTCGTTTCCAGATTCTTTGGCAAAATTCAAAAAATCATCAGTTAAGTTAGCACACACAGTGTGCAGACCGAAATCTCTGTCATCGGTGTTACAACAACCATCTCTGTACCATCCCGTCAAAGGGTCAGTTGAACAGCATTCCAAATCGTGACCTAAAACGTTCAAACTCTTGTCCATGTTGTTAGTACAACAAACCTTACTTGATTAGATTTGGTTCTATTCGGTCATTCTTGGAATACTTAAATCAAGACACATTGCGTTTTCTACAATCGTAGCATTCATTGGTAATGATGGTTTAGGGTGTACCAATGCTACCCGATACTTTACACAAATTACCCCAAGAAGAAAGGTTTGCATATGCAAGACTTCTAGCATACATGACAAAAGTCGACAATGAACTCTCAATCGATGAGATGGCAATGTTTGAACAAAGGCTTGGAACAGCTCTTCTATCACCTAAGCAAAGGGACAAGATACGAAAAGCATTGAAATCACCTCCAAGTTTACAAGAATGTCTCTCTGGTCTTGGTGAAGAAGCCGGAAAACTCGCTTTGAGGGATGCTACTCTGATGGCTGCTGCCGATGGAACAGTGGATGAAGATGAACTTGAGGCTCTAGAGGCCATTGCAGAACATCTTGGCTTAGTCGACGATGCGGTGGAAAAACTGTTGGCTTGGACCAAGGAAGGATATCACTGGATGAGCAGCGGTTATGATCTTATGAATAACCTATCTAGGTGATTTATTGTATCCGCATCATACCCTTGAGATGCCCTTAGAATATCGAAGTTCATACATCGAATTATTATTGTTGATGGCTGGATCAGATGGAGATATTGTCAGAGAAGAATTAGCGGTCATTGAGAGTTACATGGGTAAATTGATGATACATCCCGATGAAAGAGTTGTTTTGAGAACAAAACTTGAATCTCCGAGGAAGTATGTGGATATTATCAAGGATTTGAATAAGCCTTTGTTGAAACTGGCTCTCAGAGATTCTGTTGTAGTAGGAATTAGTGATGGAGTGCTTGATAAAAAAGAAATTCAATTCGCGAAAAAATTGGCAAAATCTGCCGGCGTTGATGAAAAAACTTTGTCAAAAATTTGTGATTGGGCCATAGATGGATGGAATTGGCACAAAAAAAGTGCCTCTATACTTCGATTAGAAGATATGGATGATACATGAAAAACATAGGTTTTCCATCCTTTCTTCATGGATTACATTCAAACCATAAGCGTCCTCCGCTTTGCTTAGGTGAGGGTTTTGCAGAATGGTGTAAGTGGATGGTACGCGCGACTTGATAGAGTTCTAGCAGACAGACTTTTACAAATGCAGATTTGGGTTGAAGCATGGGAAAAATCACTCAGAACTTTCAAACCAATAGCCTCTCTGTTGCCTGATGATTGGCCTACCTTGCCTGCAAATTTGTTAACCGACCCTGGGCATGTTCTAGACCATCTTTTGGCAAGATATGATGCCGAATCCGATGGCAGAAGCGCGAGAGGAGCACACGCAACGCCTCCTAGGTTCGCAGACGCAACAATCTCCTCGGAAATATTAGAATCACTTACTGAAATAGACAAGACTCCTGAACCCCAAAATCACCAAATCGCAAATCTCCCCCCAGCTTTTAGAGCAAAAGTTCAACAAATGCAAATCAAGAATGTTGTTGATGATAAAATTGATGATGAAGAGGAACAAAGAAGGGTAGACAATAATCAAAGAACTGTCAGTGGAATATTGTTGCCAGTTGCAGATTCAGCATGTGGAGCAGGTTTGTTCCACGCCAGATTGATTAGAAGGCACGGAGAAATCCATTCAGAATCTGACGCAGAATTAAAATTAGATGATACTAGAAGACTGTTAAACAATTTCCAGCTTATGGATGTATCCGAAATTGCAGTAGAAATGACAAGGACGCGTCTCTTACTCGAGGCTTGCAGATTTGGGTTAGTATCTCTTGATGAGCAAAGAGATGGAAAATTGGGCAGAGTTGAAGCCGAGAAAATCCTTTCAAAAACCGTCAAACAAGGAGATACTCTACTAGGGGACTGGCCTTTTGAAAATAAGCCAAAATTAATGTTTGCAGATCCACCTTGGCTTCGAATTAAAGATAGATTCAGAGGAAAAGAAGATGGGAGCAACCTTAGAAAAGAACTTGGGTCACAACTTAGGGAAATCAGTGATGATGGAGAACTAAGATTTTCAACAATGAGGGGGAATGTTAACCTCTATCGATTATTTATTGAAAGAGGGCTGCAAATTCTTGACCAAGGCGGGAGACTCAGAATAATAACGCCTGATAGCCTGCTCAGGGAACAGTCTAGTAAACCACTAAGACGCCTTTTAGTCAAAGAACACGGCTGGCATCAAGTATGGTCAATCGAAGAGTCGAATCTCCTGTATCCTGGAATGACTCAAGGCGTATGTGTGCTGGGAGTTATCTCTGGAGAGAATGGTTGCGAATTAAAACTGAGAAGTCCAGTTACAAAATCCGACCTAACTCGTGAAAAGGGTGGGCTTTCAAAGAAGGTTCCAGCGTTTATTCTAGAAGAAAATAGGTGGAAACATTGGACAAAAGGCTCTTGGGCAATCCCCAGGCTACCAAGAGATCCGATGGAGAGAAAGCATACCTTGCAAGTACTCGATGAATTAGCAGATAAGCCTAGACTTGGAGACAGTAATAATTGGCTAGCCACAGAAAATCATACAGTCAGGGTAAGGGTTGGCGAGATAGACCAAACAAATCACTCAAAGTCACTAAGTGCTTGGGTTAAAGGAAAGAAGGCAAGACCTTTCATTCGTGGTGTTCATTTCTCAGAATCCGAAAATGGAAATATATTCGTAAGACACCCTGCTTTCGTCAAGAATATACCAAGTCGAGCTAATGAGCGACAACTCTCAATGTGGTTGGGAGGCAACGATTCACAATATGGAATGAGGCTAGCTTGTCAAGCGATAGTAAACGCCCACCAAGAAAGGAGACTAAGATGGGCGGTTATTCCTCAAGGGTGCGTCTTAGGAAATTCAGTAAATCATATTGAATTGCATAATGATATTGAAGAAAAATTAGTCACCAATCATGGAAGTTTGGAATCTGGGCTTCAATGGTTATGTAATCACCTCAATGCTGACGATTTGGATGAATGGGCAAGGACATGGTCTGCAAATAATAACGTGAATAATTACGAACTAGAGATGTTGCCGTTGGATTTAATGGCTATTAATGCAGAAATCACGCATTGAGAATATCTGCTTGATATTTGATTTATGTTGAAAAGAATTAGCGCTATGTTTTTCTATAAGTTGCAGTAAAAGGGAAATATCAGCATCAAAAACGGAGCGATAAACGATGGGAATACATCCGAAAATAGGCATAACAGGTTTACCAAGAAGTGGTAAATCTGCTGTTATGCAAAAAGTTTTGGAGATGCTAGCCGACGAGAGAAAGAGAGAAATCACAATGCGTGGCGGAGACCCTGAGACTTTGATTGTCGCAGGCATGAAAACCGAACCAATCATAGAAAACGGGGAAAAATTAGGCTACAAAGTGGTTGATCTAGTCACTGGCGATGAAGCAGTAATGGCACACAAAACATATGATTCCAGACTTCGAGTTCTTGGTTTTGGAATAGATACCGATGCGTTAGAAAGCGTAGCCTTACCTGCAATAGAGAGGGCAAAAGAGGAAGCAGAAGTCATTGTAATTGATGAGATTGGGAAATTTGCAGTTGAATCAGAATCATTCGTTAACGCAGTAAGAGGAGTTCTTGAAATTGACAAACCCACAATCTTGACACTTCACAAAAAGAGTAGACATCCACTGCTTCAAGACATCAGGAGAAGGGATGATGGAAGGATTCTGGAAGTGACTCCTGTTAATAGGGCGTTACTGCCATACAAAGTTCACAAGTTAATGCGTGAAACCTATTGAGGTGAGTAGAGTTTGAGCACTCCCTCAAAAAAAGCAAGCCGACTACTGATTGGGAATGGTTTTGCCTTACTGCTAGCATTTGCTTTCTCTTTACAGGTAGGAAGGGCTTCTCTGCAAGAGATTAGTTTTGGTTGGGCGATAGCAATTATTGCCTGTATTTCTTTACTAGTAGGATTTAATATGAGGGGCGAGAAATCATCATTTTTATCCGATATTTTTCCCGATGAAGATACTGTTCAAACAGCCAGAAGGATCTCCGAGGAGATGAGTGAAATGAGCAAAGAAGCAAAGGTATCATCTGCTTGGGCGAAACTAGAAGTTGATTTGCTCGAAGATGAATTATCTGGCTCTGAAGAATAATTGTTGAATCTTTCCAGCGATTAGTTGAAAGTCATCCCACGTTTAGGTAGCATTAGGTGAGCGTAATGAGCGAGATTCCGGACAACTTGTATTACACGAAGGAACACGAATGGATTAGAAATGAAGGTGACTATGTCACTATTGGAATAACAGATCATGCACAAAATGCATTGACAGATATTGTGTATATCGAACTTCCAGAGAGCGGAATGACGCTTGAAGATATGGGTGAATTCGCAATCGTAGAATCAGTGAAATCAGCATCACCAATTTTTGCTCCTCTCGCAGGCGAAATTATTGGGGTCAATGATGCATTAGAGGATGCTCCTGAACTAATGAATGAGAGTCCATACGGAGAAGGCTGGATAGTAAAAATGAAGCTGGATGACATGGGTGCTCTTTCAACTCTTATGGATGCGGCGGGCTATGCTGCAGAGATTGCAGAGTGAGGATTTGATTTGAAGGGCCCTTTGCACTTGTATGTCGACGGCTCATGTTTGGGAAATCAAAACGTAGACCATTCCACTCCCGCTGGTTGGGGGCTTGTCGTTGTCGAAGGAGATAACGGATTAGGTACCGGCAAGGGCGAGATAATTTTCGAAGATAGCGGATTAGTTGAAACAGACAGTGGTGCAGAGAATTACTTTGGGGCAGAGGTTGGATCAAACAATACAGCGGAGCTTACAGCATTTATTCACGCTTTGAGATGGCTACTTATTCAATCCGACGATAGGGCAGCAGTTATCAGGGCCGACAGCCAATATGCAGGAAATATTGCATCATCGAAATGGAAAGCAAAGAAAAACAGAGAATTAGCAAAATTTGTCCAATCACTCTGGAATGAAGTATCCTCTCAAAAGGAAATTTCGTGGAATCATGTCCATGCTCATAGGGGGCACAGATGGAATGAAAGGGCAGATCATTTAGCCGCTCGAGCGACAGCCGGAGAAAAGCCACTTTCGCTTGGTTTTTGGAAACCTGGAATGCGCTAAATTCTATTTTTTAACCAATCAAGAAGCTCCTTAGAAACATCTTTTCTTCTTAGAGCATGATCAATTTGTGCTTTCAGCCAAGGGAGCGGTGCACCAGAGTCATACCACTGAAAACCATCCAACGTTACTCCCTTCAAACCGGGATCATTCATCCAATGTTTTTGAATTTCAATAGATTGTAATTCACCGTATTCCTCCACAGAATACCGTTTTAGCAACTCTTTTGTGTCTGCAGTAAACAAATATCTCCCACAAAGAACATTGTTTGTTGGAGCATTTTCTTTCTTGGGCTTTTCAATTATTCTGCGTATTAAATCACCCTCTAAATCAACAACTCCATAATTTGAAACCTCATCATCACTAACTTCGAAAAGCCCAACACAAGGAATGTTACTTTCTTCGTAGGCTTGTACTAACTTTTTACTTGCATTTGACGGTACAAAATCATCACAAGCAGTATGGGAGTCAATAAGTAAATTATCACCTAGCAGCACCAAAAAAGGCCCATCTATGTCATCCAATGCTTGTGATATTGCATTACCTAACCCAAGAGGGTTTTCTTGAGTATGCACGGATACCTTTACTTTAGAAAATGGATTAAGTAGTTCTTTTTTGATACCAGGTCTTTTCTCTAGTAGCCATGATTTATCTTCCAGATATCCCGAAAAATCTTTTTTTGGCGAGGTAATTATATGGATATTTTCGACCCCTGCTTGGATTGCTTCAAGTGCCAGATGTGTCATTGCAGGCACGTCGTACAATGGAAGCATTTCTTTAGCCACGGCACCGCTTGCAGGAAGCATTCTTGTTCCAAGTCCACCGGCAACTAGAATCGCGTGCTTAACAAGCCCCATATTACGTAATGAGAAGGATTAGGCTTTCAATCATAACCTCTCAGGCTCAGGTAATGGAGCGAAATCAGAAGGCAGGCTTGTGGTTGGCCTCAGGATTGATTTTATGCGGCTCTACGATGACATCAATAAGTATCCCCGGTCCTTGGAATGAGCCAAATTTTACTTTGGGAGTATTAGGGCTAGCGGGCTTAGCTTGTATCTACATGGCGTGGTTCAGATATCGGATTTCTGAAACCGGCATAGTACCGACAATCGATAGATGGGTAGATGCAGAGAAAAATTGGCATCATCCCATAGTTCTCGGATTTTTTTTAATTGCCTGTATTAATATGATGAGATACTATCCTATCCCGTCGCCAGAACCCTTCCCACTAATTCTCTTGTTAATCGCAGGGTTATCATTACTTCACGGCACATATGTTTGGGCCGTCGTTGTAGGGCCTCTGAAAACCTCTTCGCATTTGGAAGAGGAGTGATTAATCCAAGAAACCCAATTCCTGATCTAAATGTGCAAGCGCATCATTCAAATCAGGCAATTCTTCAGGCTCTTCCATATTGCTGACATGAACGGATTCGTTTTGGATACTATTCTGAGGCCTTTCTGCGATTCCGGATAACCAATTTTTCCATTCAATCGACCTCCCAGGTTTCCTTATCTCCATAGGATCCCATAGCGGTGAAAAATCAACACCCTCTTTGAAATCTTGAATACTCTCTAGTATAGAAGAAAGGTTTTCGCAATCTACTTCATCCATTCTCAAAAGCAATTCTTTGAGTCTAATCATCACAACTTCATCACCATCAGTAAACAAATGGGGTATAATGTTACGATCATCCTCTGGATACTTTGTAACGTAGTCTCTTAGGCTTGTAACTATGTTTCTTCTAACAATTGGCTCACTATGGGAACACAGCTCCAGCAACTTGTCTGCCCACATTTCTTCATCTAAGAATTTAAGATCACCCACTGTTGAACTAGCAGCTGCCAAAACAGTCGTATCTTCATCATTTAACATATTATTTAGCAATGAAACAGCATCCCATGTAATTCTTCTAAACAACCTAGTCAAGACATCTGCCATGCCCCTTCGTACTAGCAGTTCTTTCCTTTGTGCAAGTATATTTACAATTTTCAAACCCGTTTCTTTATCGCGTTCAATAGTCTTTGCAAGACAAAGGACTACCGAAGAAGCGACTTCTTGACTAGTATCTTCAGCGCACATTGTTAGATATTTTCCTAAATCAAGCGGTTCAAACAATTCTTCTCTCTCAAGCAATAATTGAATCCACTTGATTGCTAGTAACTTTCTATCTTCATTTGAAGAAAGCAATTTTCCAAGGTACCATTTTGCAACATCAGCACCCTTTGAATCTGCATTCATCCCCGGATTTTTTGGTAATACTGCATGTGGATTCCAATCAAGATGTTGAGGGCCAACATCAGGCTGAGTATGCCATGAACCTGGTCTCGAGCCAATTGCAATTGATTCGATTAGGTGATAACCCTGGTGAACAGGCATCCCTCTGGGTTGGTTGCTTAAGCCATTTAACAAAGCCACACAAAGCCACCATCTATCAGTATTAGGTGCTTGAGGATCCATTGCTTGAGCAAACCATTCAGTAGCTATTCTGAAGAGAAGACGAGTAGAGACTTCATCAACTCTCCTTGCAAGCCACTTTTCATGAATTTCAAACGGATCATCTGAGAGATTCATTGTGTGAGGGACAATCAAGTCAACGATTGAATTAAGGTGATAATCCATCATACCCTTATCAATCTCGAAGAAAGCCAATCCTTTCTCAATAATTTCTGAAGCAGAAATGGGCTCAATCGGAGGGAAGTCTAAATCAAAGAAAATTGGTTGGGGTAGTGGCCAATCACGGCAACCTACTTCTAGAGAATCGACCAAATCTTGTGCACATTTCTGGAACACTTCTTCCCTAACCCGAGTCCTTGCGGTTTTTTTCAACTGCAAACCCCCAAGAAATTAGAATATGACCTTGTAATCAAATGTCCAACTCAATATTCAAGTTCTGAATTAGTTCTTTGTACCGGTTTCTAATGGTGACCTCGGTAACTCCTGCAACTTCAGCAACTTCTCTTTGTGTTCTTCTTTTCCCACAAAGAACAGAAGCGATGTAGATGATAGAGGCTGCGATTCCAGTAGGACCGCGCCCACTGGTAAGCTCCTTTTCTTGAGCAGCCTTGATTAATTCATGCGCCTTTGCTTCGACTTCAGAATCAAGCCCAAGACCTGAACAGAATCTAGAAATGTAATCTTCAGGTCCAGTAGGCAATATTTTCATCTTCGGTTCTCTTACCATAAATCTGTAAGTTCTACCGATCTCTTTTCTACCAGTTCTGGATGCCTGTCCGATTTCATCTAGTGTTCTTGGAACTCCACATTGCCTACATGCAGCGTAAAGAGAAGCAGCAGCAACCCCTTCGATAGATCTTCCTCGAATTAATCTCTTGTCGACTGCTTTCTTGTAGTTGACCGCAGCAGCTTCTCTCACTGTCTTTGGTAATTCCAGTCTACTAGCCATTCTGTCAAGTTCTGCTAGAGCCATTGCTAGATTTCTTTCTGTTGCATTGGAGACTCTACTTCTCTTTTGCCACTTTCTCATTCTGTAAAATTGTGAACGATATCTGGAGTTGATTGACTTACCAGAATAATCCTTGTTTTGCCAGTCGATATCAGTGCTAAGCCCCTTATCGTGAAGCATAACGGTCATTGGAGCACCAGTTCTTGCTCTTTGATCCCCTTGCTCTGGGCTAAATACTCTCCATTCTGCGCCTTGATCGATTACATTGTCTTCTAAAACCAGACCACAATCGTCACAAACCAATTCTCCACGAGTCTCGTCACGGGTAAGATTTCTACTAGCACATTCTGGGCATTTTACGATATCTTCTACTTGTTGTTTATCCATATTTTTCCCTCCATTTTTTGGCAAAGCCTATACAAGGCTGAGCCAAAGTATTATACCCATCGCATCAAAGGGGTTATTTAAATAATTCTCCAACAATAAAATAAAGATATCGCCACGTATGCCTCGCAGTAAATCGATTACGATTTTTAGATAATTTACGGAATTATATTTTAACTGTTAGTCGGAATGATATAATTCGTTTTGATAAACTCACTATCTTGAGAATATTTTGCCCCTTTTATGATAGCCGAATTGGTTAAACCAAATAGCATCCTGAATCGCGAATGGGGGAGAAGATGAGCGAGGAGTGGCCACCATCTGAAATCAGCTTTTCTGATGAAGATAGGATTCTATTCTTAACAAAGGACCTTTCTCTAATTCGCAAGCAACTATTCGAAGGACTTAACCTCAGAATGGAGGATTTGAATTCTGAAGATCTTCTTGATGACATCAATACGGACGTAATGACTCCTGCTTGGGTCTGTTTTGATTGGGATCCCAAAGAAATCGCAAAAAATGCATATGCCGGTCTAAAGCACAATAATTTGCGAGTAATGACCGAGTCTGCTTTGATTAACGGAGGATTCAAAGCAATAGTCTCCAATCAGAGAAAAGGGACAGGTTCTTCCAGAGAAACTGCAGCCCAATGCGAAAAATTTTCAGGAATCAATTTTGTTTTCGCAGAATCATTTGCTCCAATTCATCAACTAAACAACATCAATTTAGGACAACTCATGGCTGGGCATGAAACTCTCAAACGCCTTCAAAATGGTGAAACAATTCCACTCAGTGAATTCACCAGCAAATACGATCCAGTTACACAACTAATAATCTCAGAAGGGGGGCTTTTCCCATTCGCTAAAAAATTGAAGTCCGGTGATGTCACACTACCTGCTATTGAAACCCAAGACCGCCCGATGACGATGGCTGAAAAGATAATCGCAAGGAACTTAGTTGGGCAAAAAGAGGGACAATGCGTTAAACCTGGAGATCCTGTAATCGCTCAAGTTCAAGGAGGATATTCCCATGAATTTACCACTGCACAGGTGCATAATTTCTTAATCGACGAATATGGAGAAGACTATTCTCTTCCAAATCCATCAAAATTCGCTGTGTTTGAAGACCATCTTTTGTATGCACATCACAATCCAAAATTTGCTCCGCACATGGACAAAGTCCAGGTATTGAGGAATTTGCAAGTGGCATTCCAAAAACACACCGGAGTTAGGGATTATTCAGCAAAGAATGGAATTTCACCAGGAATTTGCCATCAAGTAGCAAGAGAGGAATTCATCGAGGTTGGAGATTTTATTCAGGCAACTGATTCCCATACATGCATGGGTGGTGCTTCGAATGCTTTGACTTGGGGAGTGGGTGCAACCGAATATGCCAACTTAATTTCTTCAGGCTTTACATTTGTGAAAGTACCCGAATCTATACGCTTTGAATTAACTGGAGAATTGAATCCTGGCTGCACTGCAAAAGATGTTATTTTATACATTCTAGCAGACCATGCTAGAAAGGAATTAACCTTGAATCGAAGCATGGAGTTTGGTGGACCTGGTCTTGCTAGTTTGAGCGTTGACGAGAGAGCAACTTTGTGTAATATGGCAACTGAGTGTTCGGCAAGAACTGGGATATGTGAGGCGGATGAACTATTATTTGATTGGCTGGAAGCAATTATGCCCAATCTAGATATGAACAAACAAAGGTCCAATGCCGTTCAACCAGATGAGGGCGCAGAATATGCCGGTGGTGTTCACTCAATTGATTTGTCAGATATTGTGCCAATGGTTGCAGATCCAGGAAATCCCGACAAAGGAATTCCAAGTGACCCAACTAATGGAGAATTAGTCTCCAATTTAGATTCTGTTAAGATAAACATCGCATATGGCGGGTCCTGTACTGCTGGAAAAATAGACGATATTGCGTACTATGCTGAAGTCTGCCAAGCAGCTAAAGATTCGGGAATCACCATAGCAGATGGGGTTGATTTCTACATCCAGTATGGCTCTGGTCATGTGATGCAAGTCGCAATAGACAAAGGATGGGATGCCCTATTTAGGGAAGTTGGTGTAAAAATCATCAATCCTGGCTGCGGCGCTTGCATAGGAGCAGGTCCTGGTGTTTCAATAACAGAAGAACAAGTAACAGTTTCTGCCATTAACAGAAATTTCCAAGGCAGATCTGGTCCAGGCTCACTTTATCTGGCAAGCCCACTCACTGTTGCTGCGAGTGCTTTCACTGGAGAAATCACTGCTTGGGATTCCAAAATTTTCTCTTGAGAATCAATTTGGAACTTAATTGAATTCAAATAATCTCGAAATCTTAGGTGAGAGTTCAAGAACCGTCCTACATGCAATCATCTTGCAGGGTGGTGTAACCATGCCTACAAAACCTAGGAGGATGTGAAGATGGGAATAGCAGATGACTTGGCAAGCAAGCAAAAACAAGCATCGATTTCTGAGTTTTTTGAAAAGAACAAACACTTCCTCGGATTCGACACTCTACAAAGATCGCTGATTACTGCGATTAAGGAGGGCGTTGACAACTCTCTTGATGCTTGTGAGGAAGCAAGGATATTACCTACCATCAGAGTAGAAGTGAAGAAGGTTGACTCCAAAAGGGACATAATTGAGATTGTCATTGTAGACAATGGTCCTGGAATCCCTAGAGATAGCATCGAAAAGGTGTTTGGACAACTTCTATTCGGTTCTAGATTCCATGCGATTAGACAATCTAGAGGACAACAAGGAATCGGAATCACTGGAGTAGTGATGTACAATCAGTTGACCACTGGAGGAACTACAAATGTGGTATCTAAAATTGCAAGTGAGCCTATGGCAGTCTCGATGGATATTGGTCTTGACACAAAGAGAAACAAAGCCAAGAAATCAAACGAATCAAGGGTTCTATGGAATGAAGAGGATGATGATCAAGCAAGCGGGCTAAAGGTAACAGCTAGATTGAAAGCCAAATATCAGAAAGGCAGACAAAGTGTTTGGCAATACTTGAGGATGACAAGCATTGTCAACCCTCACGCAGACATCACTTTCATAGATCCAGATGGTGAGATATCTCACTGGCCAAGAGTCACAGAAAGGCTGCCCAGGAAAGTTGATTCGATTAAGCCGCACCCACGAGGGATAGAATTAGGACAACTTCGAAGGATGCTCGAGATAACCAAACAGCCAAGCCTAAGCTCATTTTTACGTTTCGAATTCTCAGGAGTTTCGACACGCGCAGCAAAAGAGATGTGTGAAGTTGCAGAACTAGCGGAATCTCCTAAGATTCCTCTGCATAAAAGAAAGCCAAGCGGAATAAAGAAGGAAGAAATAAGGTCATTGGTAGAGGTTTTCCAAGGACAGAAAGGATTCATCAAAGGATACCGTGGCTCTAAAGAAAAACACACGTATGTCGAGGGTGCAAAGAAACCAGGAATGCCTGGGGAAAAGGTTTCAGATTTAATGCACAAGACGATTATGGGTGAATTGAAGGGCAAAGGGATCGATGATGCAATTGCATATGTCAAAAATCACACAGATTTTTTCTGGGAAGAATCAATTCAAGAATTTGAAGAAAAAATCCTTTCCAAGGTCGGTGAAGGGCCATGGGATGAAAACCAAACAGACATAGTTAGCAAGTACATGAGAAGAGAATGGGATCCACGTGTAACTTTCCAAGAGGTAAAACTACTCAACCCTCCTACAGATTGTCTTTCTCCGATAGAAGAGATGTTAATCAAGAAAGGACTGAGCAAAGCCATAGACAGCAGATTTGTATCCACTATTACTAGATCGCCTAACGTATCTCACGGAAACCCCTTCCAGATAGAAGTAGGTTTAATCTTTGGAAAAGGAATGCCGGCTGATTCCCATGTCGAAGTATTGAGATTTGCTAATCGCGTGCCTTTGATGTATCAACAGGGCGGTTGTTTGCTTACCAAAGCCATCGAAGAAGTTTCTTGGAAGCAATATGGTCTTGAGCAACCTGGTGGAAAAGGGCTGCCTAAAGGACCAGCGGCAGTTTTAGTACACCTAGCGAGTACAAATGTACAGTTTACATCAGAAGCAAAAGAGGCTCTTGCAGACAACGAGGTAGTATTCGAGGAAGCAAAGAAAGCGATGCAAGAAATGGGCAGAAATCTGAAAAAGCACTTGGCTAAACGCAAGAAACTTGAGAAAACCAGAGAAAAATTTGAGCTGATAAACGACATTTTACCTGCTATTGCAGAAAAGTCAGCAGGAATTTTAGAAAGACCAATTCCTGACTTGAGCAAGTCGATTACAAGTATCATGTCAGCAGTTATCGCAGAGTGTGATACTACATGGAATAAAGAGACAAAGAATACTGATGTGGAAATTAGAATTTTCAATTACACAAGTAGGTCACGCGCTTATTCAATTCTAGCAAAGTGGCCAGAAAAAGAAGGCGCAACACTAGAGAATAATGAAGCAGGCGGAAGAAAAGAAGTCACTGGTGTTTGGACTTGGAAATTACCAACACTAGAGCCAGGTCAGCAATTCAGCATTACTTATTCCCTTGGCGGGTTAGAAAAAGGAGATTGGACTGAGACTGAAATATTCTATCGCGGCAGTGGCGACATTATCGGTGCTATGGAGATGGATGAGAAATTAGTAAAACAGATCAGAGATCAGGAGAAAGCAGATTCTGAGCCAGAGCCCGATGAGGAGAATGGTAATAGCCAAGCAGATGGAAATTCTGAACCGGCTTCTCCACCAAAAGAAAAGGGACAAATGACACTTACGGGAGGTGACTTTTGATGTCAAGAGTTAGATCTAATGAACAGACTAAGGAACATTTACACAAAGTTGTAGCAGAAATGTATGATAAGATGGTCAAAGGTGAAGCACCGACCATGACATTACCAGTTCGTACAAAAAATAACATTACTTTCGACAGTAAACTCGGGGTTTACAAGTACGGTAAAAGAAAATCAGTAAGGGATGCAACATCATTAGGTTCTGCTAAACAACTGCTGAGGGCTTTACACGTTGTCGAGTTTATTGAAGATATGATTGATTCGGGTAAGTCGAGTACTCTAAGAGAGATGTACTACATATCTGAAGGTTGGGGCTATGGAAAGTTTGGATCACAAAACGACAGCAATAACTTAGCCGAGGATCTAGAAGTTATCACCAAGTGCATGAGAGAAGATTTCAAACTTAGACCTGAGGAAGATGGTTCCAGAATTATTGGGAATCTGACAATTAACGAGCTAAATAGGCGTGGAGAATGGATGAGGATAAATGCAAGGGATGACGTAGGAGATTCTGGATATGGAGTTCCATACAATGTTGAATCAGAAAAACTTGAACTTATCGAACATGATATTGATTTCATTATGGCAATAGAAACTGGTGGTATGTTTGACCGATTAATTGAGAACGGCTTTGATGAGGATTACCGTTGTGGTTTAGTTCACCTCAAAGGTCAACCAGCAAGGTCTACTAGGAGAATTATCAAGAGAATGAGCGAAGAGTGGGATTTACCTGTTGTTGTATTTACCGACGCAGATCCATGGTCATTCAGAATTTTCGCATCGATTGCATTTGGGGCAATCAAAACAGCACACATATCGGAATACCTTGCAACTCCTAGCGCAACATATCTTGGTGTAACAAGCGATGATATTCTAGCATATGATTTACCGAGTGATGAATTATCTAAGCAAGACATTCAAGCGCTCGAATCACAAAAGAGTGACCCGAGATTTACCGATGGATGGTGGAGAGAACAAATTGAGATGATGCTTGAAATTGGAAAGAAATCTGAGCAGCAATCTCTAGCAAAATATGGTTTAGATTTCGTTACCGACACTTATTTGCCGGAAAAGTTGGGAGAGCTAGGTCTTGCTTGAAAAGAATACGAGAGTAAAAAAGAGTAGGAATGTGAGATGGAAGCATGCAGGAGAAACCAGTTGAGGCCAACCCTTGGCCGAAGCGGTTACTCATCGCAGGCGGTATTATGCTGCTACTAGGCACTCTCGTTGTTTTTTCAAATTCAAATAGCCTCTTGGATTCTTCCTCTCCCCTTACTAACAATATCCATAACCAAGTGGGGGCATCCTCATTTACAATTGAAGTTGATGAACCTAACTGCTACAAGTTAGTTTCAATTGTTGATGATCCTGCTGTATCGGCTGTTGTAAATAATCCCCTATCAGATTCTGGCGAAATTCCTGCGGATAATTGTTTACCGGATTTTCGCCCTCAAGATAACGAAAATGCGTACGTTGTGATAGATGCTTGGCAACTTGAAAGCGGGACTTATGAAGTTAATTTACAATGCGAGGAAGATGACTGTAGCACCACTTCAATTTATGTGATAAATGCTAACTTAATCGCTCAATCATTCTTATCTCTGCCGACTATTGTAGGGTGCGCAATGTGCTCTCTGGCTGTTTTTATCATTCCATTATCTGGAATTTTGATTTCAATTGAAAGTAGAAATAGGAAAGTTGTAATGTTAAACACTGATGGTTCACAAATGCAATTCCAGTCAATAGATGAGATGAATAAGATGATTTTGGAAGGCAGGTTCCAGCAAACCGAAGGAAATAATCAACAAGTTTCTCAAAATAATGTTCCTGATCCATTTGCTCCTGAACAGCCCTCAAATCCACAGCAACAAGAATCTACTGAAAATGATGCAGAAAATGGATACAACCAAGTTAGGTCAGGTCAACTATTGACAACTAACCAAATTTATGCATTGATGCAAGGCGATTTACAGAAAGCCAAGGATATCACAATGAGAAATATTGGGATTCAGCAGCCTAATCAAACCAAACCTGATGCCAATTACGCTTCTAAGGATACAATAGACGCCTGGGATTCTGGGGAATCAATATCAGCGCCAATAAAGGAGATTAACGATAACAGGAAATCACCCCATTCTAGGCGTGTTGAACAATCAAAACCAAACAAATGGAAAGAATGGGATGAAAGTTAATTTTCAACCATTCGTGTCGCTTGGTTCAATAAGGAGGGCGTTCTAGGTAACCATGGGTTGTATAGATGTCTGATATGGATACAGCACTTTCCCTGCTCCAAAATAAGCTTAGAAGGCAAATCCTAGAGAGGTTGGTAAGAGAACCTCACTACCCAATGCATTTAGCTGATTTAACCGGAGTTTCACAACAAGCCATTGTCAAACATTTACGGGCTTTGGAGCGAGGTGGCTTAGTTCAAAAAGAACAAGTTCCATCCGAAAAAGGTGGTCCTCCAAAAACAGTATATTCTGTTAATGATTCATTTTCATTGAGAATTGACTTGGGTCCCGATTTATTCAACTGTGAACAAAGAAAACTGCCATCAGGTGGTCCCATGAGGCTGAGTAATAGATTGCCACAATCAGTAATTCCAATAGTTGATTCTGTATCTGGTAGGAAGAAAATAGCGGTTGGAGAAGGCATGGGATATTTAGTTGAATTAAACGAAGCCATAGAATCTCTTGATAGGCAAAGAGATGCCCTCATCGCTTTACACCAGCAAATAAGAGGTAGAATTGGAGCCGCAGTAGAGGCAGATTTCGAGGCGTATGAGGAAAGATCGATAGTTCACTCAATCGTAGAATCGAAAGGACAACTTGCAGATTTTTCCCGTTTAGCAGATGAGTTGAGGTTGGAGACTCCTGAATTCAATCAATTAATGAACCAAGTCAGCAAGAGGCTAGAGCACCAGTTTGCCAAAAGAGCAGGACACGTTGTGGCTGTAAGTCCTACAAGCAATTTGAAGTGGTGGGTTACTCCAAGAAAGGAATAATCAATTAAATTCCCAGTCTTCTGAAACCCTTGCCCTTACTCTTCTATTTCTGAAACGTCTGTTTGAAATTTCTTGTGCTAAATCATTCGCAATTTCAATGGGGACTTCAATAACTGCCATTCTAGCAAGTAAATTCACCTTTCCAATCTGCTCACCTTCAACAACTCTATTTGAGGTTGCTAACTTCAAAACATCTCTAACATTAGCCCCTTCGCTCTTTCCAATATTGATAATTATCGCACAGGTCCCTTGCTTTTGCTCTTTTTGCGAACTTGAATAAGCATTTGATATCGCTCTGAGAGCAATTTCGTGCAAATCTAGGCCATTAGATAGCAATGCATCCAGTATATCTTCTGATAACGGGTTTGGTTTTGCTTGCATTAGTTCATCTACAGAGTCATACAGCATTGCAGAATCTACATCCTCCTTAGTCGGTGCTTGAATGTCATATATTTCGTTACCAGATTTTCTAAGTTGTTTTAGACGATTCTTAGCCCTTGAGCCTGCAAAGATAATGCTTGTACCATTTCTTCCTGCTCTTCCGGTTCTCCCTGTTCTGTGAACGTACACTTCTTTTGTCATCGGCAAGTCATCGTGTATAATTAGATCAACATGGTCAACATCTAGCCCACGAGAAGCGACATCTGTTGCAATCAATAGTTCCAATTTCCCTTCACGGAATTGATTCATGCATCTTGACCTTTCATTTTGAGTGAATCCACCGTGCAATACGCCAGCCCTAACTCCTTTGACGGCTTTTTGTAACTCCTCAACTCTTGCTCTTGTCTTGCAGAAAACAATTGTCGCTCTCGGCTTCATTACTTTCAATAGGTCTTCAATTACTTTTGGCCTTCTTCCTTTGTTAATTTGAATTACGAATTGTTCAATCGATGAAGGTGGAGCCTGTTTACCATCCATTCCAATTCTAACAGGGTCTTGCATTGATTTTTCAGCAAATTTCCTAACATGCTTAGGGAATGTAGCAGAGAAAAGTAGAACTTGAAGATCCTGATTCATATAACTACGAATAAAATTCAAATCTTCTGCAAAACCCATCGACATCATTTCATCTGCTTCGTCGAGAACGAGCATTCCAAAGTTTTCTAATGATATTGTTTTTCTCTCAAGATGGTCTCTCATCCGTCCGGGCGTTGCGATAACTATCAATTTCCCTTTCTTTGAGAGGTCTCTTTTCTGAGTTGAATAAGAAGCGCCACCAATTATCACAGCAATTCCACTTTTATTGAAAGCGTCAACCATCTTGATTTCATTTCCTACTTGTTGGGCTAGCTCTCTTGTGGGGCACAAAACAAGAGCGTTATCTGAAGATAGCAAAGCTGGAATACCAAATGCCAATGTTTTTCCAGAACCAGTCGGAGAAGTAGCAAGTATGTCTCTGCCGCTCTGAGCAACCGGTATTGCTTCGGCTTGTATTGGAGTCATCTCTTTGAATCCTGCTTTATTGATCCCTGCTTGAATCGACTCGTTCAAATCTAGGTTTTCAAAGGAATTGTTGCTCATATTGACCCACCACCGAGTGGGGCCCGGCATTTCAGCGCCTGCCCTGCTCCATATAAACCCCCAATAGGGGATTTTGCATCAAAGCGGATGAATTGATTCCCCATGCTTTAGCCGAATCATCAATTCTCGTCACCGAGTACTGAAATCAATGAGGATTGCTCTTCGATTCTAGATTTGACTTCAGCTCTTCTTGAGCTTCCAACCATGAATGCAACGGCGGTTAGTGCTATGGTGAGCAAGATTACCAATCCTGGTAATGCTGCTGCCCCTACAACGACGCTTGCTTGGTCTAGAACAGGATTATTCGATGATAGATCTTGGTCCACAGCAATTATGTTGTCACCTTCGCTAGTTTCGACAATTTCGTTACTAGGATCAACGATGACGAAAACACCGTGTTTACCAGCACTTACTGGGTAAAGAAGGTATATTTCTACAACTTTCTCCTCTTCAGCATCTGTTGGCTCAAGAATTGCTCCAACAACTTGTCTCATAACAACATCTTCTTCTGCACAACCTTCCTTCTTTAGGTCAGCTAATGTACCTGACTTGCTGTTCCTTGCTTCACAAAGTATAACTTCGATGTCTGTAGCATGAGTGTTACCGTCATTTGCGATGACCACTTGAATCGGTATAGTTTCATCCACGGCTGCAGAATTCTCTACTACTGTTGCTCCTTTAACAACCAAGTTAGGGGCTCTCAGTCTTAGTGTCACTATCAACTCATTTGTATCTAGTGAATCTCCTTCCCAAGCAGGTGAATCATCGAAATCACCCTCATCTTCCATGTTACCAAACTCAGATACTACTTTCAGTCCTATGTCTGTGGTGATTAGAGGGGTGTTTGGAGCAACAGTTACGATTGCAACCATTTCAATGGTTTCATATGCGTCCATTCTTGGTAATTGGTATCTGCCATCTGGGAAGACTACACAGGTCTCCTCAGGGAATATTGTTTCATCCGCTTCTACCTCTGTACAAGGGGCTTCTTGAGTTATCTCAGTATTGAGGGCAACTAACTGCCTCCATTCAACACTTGATCCAGAAAGCGCTCCCATTCCAGGAGTTTCACTCATGAAGTCATCATCACCAATTTCTTGTGTGGTGTGATTATTCAATGATGGAGTGTCTGGTACGTTACCATTGTTGGTAATATTCACAGTGAACTTGACATTTCTTCCAGGAGATGTTGTCTTGATAGCATTGTCTACGTTTGAATCCATGATTATTTGCATATCATGGAATTCATTGACCTGTACATTGAATATCATCTGATCTCTTAGTCTTGTATCTCTTCCGGATGAGTCTGGATACGCCTCTTCAGAGAATGCTTGGAAAACTACAGTGTATTCTCCTGCTTCAACTCTGTCTGGTATTTGCATTTCCACATCAAATTCTTGGAAAGTATCTCTGCTCAGTTCAGTTAAGACGTCTCTAGGAACATCTATTTCCCATAATACATCTACTCCATCTGCATCAGTTACTCTGGCTAATCTGAAATCGTATCTGTCTGGACCATTTCCATCATTGACGACAGTAATTGGTAGAATGATATTTTCTCCTGGATTCACACTCAAATCTGTTCCAATCTCTGGATCAATGCCAGCGTTTAGTGAATAGACATGGATTACATTTGTTGATAAAATCACAGAGTCCGAAATTCTTGGATATCCTTCTAGGTGAGCCTTCAAAGTTACAGCGGGTCCCAATCCGGAACTTGCATTAGTTGGCGCACAAACTTCCACCCTGACTTCATATGCAACATCATCAGCTCCTCCGGGTAACTCCCATAATCTTGGTTCACTCAATGGCAGAGAGTTGCCGCCAGGTGCGTCAGAGAAATCAACATCGACAGTCCAGTGTTCCTGCCTCCATGTGCTCATTTCCATGCCATCAGGCTTAGCCTCTGGAGCGCCTGGTGTTGTAAATACTAAGTTTCCAGAATCGAAGTTCTTTGTAACTTCAATCGGATAAGTTGCACAATCACCCGGCAAGACATATTCGTTGGTGTCAAATATTTCGAAAACAATGTTCCCAGTCGATCTAATCGACACGAAAACCTGTAATTCCAAGATGTCGTATGTACCTTGTTGTACAGATTTAACCGGCTCTCCTTCGGACCATCCCTTCAGGTATATCACGAACAATCCCGGATCTTCAGTAGTTGGGACGCTTACTTCCAGATTCTTGGTAATGGACTGTCCCGGGTCAAGTGAAACTGAAGTTGGGAAGTTTACTTGCCAACCGAATGGAAGAACCCATTCAGTTTGTCCTTCAAGGGTATTCGGGTCCCAGAATATGAAACTATCATACACGTTACCGGTGTTTGTAATCGTAATTGAGAATATAGCAGACTGTCCTTGTTCAATATCTGCCATGCTGTGGGAGGTATCAAGATTGATTCCGTGAACAACATCCATCTTTGTCAAGGTGGTCAATACAGATTGTATGGCAGGATCGCTAGTTGATTTTGCCTCTACTTCAATCTGTGCAAACTCATCGCCGTTTGCCTGATAAATCGACGGAGCTCTTACTCTCATGTAGACTCTAATGTCTTCTCCTCCCATCAAGAAAATATCCGTATCTGGGAAGATAGCTGTGTGGTTATTTGCAAAGAATAGAGTCGCAGTCCAGTTTTGTGGAACTCCTGATGAAATGTTGAGGTTGTATGTGTCAGCAACAAGATCAGTTGGCCCTGGAGTAGAGTTGTTGACGGTTAAATTGTACAACGTCTGCTCGCCAGGTTCAATAACGTGATAGTAAGTTTCTCCATCATCAAATTCAACGTCTACTTGTCCCGTTAAGATGTGGGAATAACATATAGTGAACCTGTTATTGTTTGGATTTTCATCACACAAGTTGGTGTCAGACCATCCCACGTGGGCTCCACTACCCAAATCGTTGGCGAATGCAGGCGGCATTCCAATAGACGGTTGTCTTCCATTGTCCGGTCCAAGTTTGTTAGAGTTCCATGATGTAACCGTGTATGTTTCCCATGGGTCTAGTGCAGTTTCGCCAGGTCCAGTATTGGTGGTGGAGTTTAATCTGGTGTAAACAATTTCTTCACTAGCAGAAAGGTTTCCGGAGTCAACCCATGCAACGTGGATATTGTTTTGATTATCTGTAAGCAATGCTGGGAATACTGAATTTCCTCCATATGGCGAGTTTGAAGGCAGACCGCTATTTCCTTCTACGTTGGAAAGAGGAGTATCTTCAATTTGCTTGATTGCGTAAGTGGATAGCCCTTCATCTGCGCCATCCCAAGCACCTGCTCCTTGCATTCTTAGCTTGGTGTAGTAAACTTCGTAGTTAACGTCCTTTTCGAATCCATAATCACGCCCGTCCATCCAAGCGATGTGTGTATTTCCTTGGTTATCAACACCGATAGATGGGTGGAAGGAATATGCATCGTCTATGGTTACGCGAGTATCGTTTACAACGACTAGGTGACCATCAGCTGCAGCACCAGTGTCTTCTGAATAAGTTCCTCCAGATGAATCGTGTCCAGGGTTTCCTGGGGTCCATGTTGGGTCATTGTTCATCTTAGCATATGGGTCGAGAATTGTGGTGTAAATTTCACGAGAATTGTTTGTAGAGATGTAAACCATTGCTTCTACAAGTAGGTTCATGTTGTTTGAAGTGCCGGATGGGAATTCGTAGACTTGACCACCAGCGTCAGTGTTTCTAATAGTAGATCCAGGGCAATTCCTAGATGATTGTGAAACTACTCCGTTCGGGCATTGAGCTAAGTCCATGAAGTGAGATTCAACTGTGTTTGCTCCACCGTATGTTTGTCCATACATTCCTACTGGAACAACACCTGCTCTCACACAAGAATCGTGCGCTTCTTCGATTGAGGCAGTGTCATCAGCACCGGTTGCAGGGTCTCCGTCCTTTGGTCCTTCGTCAGAAATTGGTAGAACGATTTTTGTTGCGTTAGGGTTCCACTTGTGGTCAGCGCTGGTTGGAGGGTTGCCTGGGACATTTCCTGAAGCATCTTTCCATGATAGACATGCCCAGTTTGTTCCAGGACCCCAGTTCTCAACGTGGTTGGAAGGGTTTCCGTTGTAAACTTCGTTTGGAAGCTTTCTTAGTCCACCAGAATCATCGCCAGGTGTTTGTCCCAACGGGTTGGTTCTAGGTCCAGAATTTTGGTTGTATGCAGCACAGTTTCCTTGACTTGCAGCGCCAGGTAATGCGTTTCCTAGACCGTAAATGGTCTCATAAACTGTCATGTTTGCTTCACTTAGCATAGGCTTGATACCTTGGAAATAACCACCGCTAGCGAAGTTTCCACCGTAAATGACGGTGCATACATCTGCCCACTCAGAGTACATCGACCCAGAAGTATCTACGATGAATACAAGCTCTACCTTGCCGCCTCTTGTATCGTCCCATGCAATTTGGACGTTGTCATTCGCATCAACAACGATGTCAGGGTGTCCCTTGTGACCGATAATAGGAGTCAACAATGTATCATCAAATAGTGTAATAACAGATGAGGAAGCGATGTCAGGTTGTAGCATTGAATAGTAAATTTGAGGTTGATTAAAGAATCTGTTCAAATCATCATAATTGTCTTGCCAAACTAAGTGCAAGTTGCCTTGACTGTCAACATCGATTGCCGGCCAGTCTCTGTTTTGTGCTCTTTGTGAGATCACAGTATCATCGATTGCAGTTATTGTTCCATCTGTTGTGGCTAAACCATCAAGAGGTGCGTTGAATGGTGAGAGAGCGGTGTACATAATCTTGTGCTGTCCGGATTTATCAGCCCAAACAATGTGAACTTTATCATTCTCGTCGATGACCATGTCTGGATGTGCAATTCTGTGCAAACCTGAATTGGTAATTTGAGTTGCATCAATTAGAGTTTCACCCCTTGGTGACAGCATAGAGTAATACAGGTGCTGAGAGTTTCTTGACCAAGCTATGTGCACGTTTCCTTCAGAGTCGGAATGGACTGCTGCTTGCATATCAGAAGAAGTTCCGCCGTTTACAACTTGAACAGCTTCAGTAATTACAACCTGGCTTGCTTCAACGTTTTCAGTGTATACTGCCATCGCAGAAAAATAGGATAGCAGTAGAATCATTACTAGGGATACAGATTTGGTAGTTTGTCTCATGTCACGGACCTCCGGTAGTCTAACACCTCAAAGGCTCACCTCATCATACTTAACCGCGACCCCTTCGCGTCATTTTCTAATTGAGACTATTTTGTCAAAAAAACCCTCAATGTTAAGCGATTAAGCCCATTCACTTGGATCGAAACTTGCTCCAAAAGACATCGTTTCATCAACCTCTATTTCATGAGTTTGAACTTCGTCTTTTTGTGAACTTTGTTTTGTTTGTATTTTTCGTGCTTTATTCTCCCAATCATCAACAGGACCTGGCTTTCCTTTGCCTGGTCCGTATGAAAACTTGATTTCATGAATTAATGTTAACTTAGCAAGCCACAATTTCCTCAAAGAATGCATTAGCTGATTTTTGTTTAGTCCATCAAACCATATCGGCAGGCTGACGTTGAATGCTTGTAGAGATTCTTTCCCAGGCTTTTTGCCCATGTGTATCCCCCAATCAACTCCGCTTTTGATTAAGTTCAATCGCATTTCATGCATCCATTCTTTCCAATCTTCTATGGATTCTTTTATGTGAGTTTCCATTTCTTCTTGTTGTCCAATATCGACTCTAGTCATGGAGCTGATAGCTACCAAATCTCGTCCTTTGGGGACCACCACTGCGAACATGTGACCCTGTTTTCCTCCGGGGTACTTCACAAGAAAGTGTGCTTCTGCTCTTTGGTCAGGTTGCATCTTGTAACTTAGGCTCTCTTGTTTGAACCATTTCTTTAGCAAATCCACTGCGTCAATAGGTCCCATTAGAAGAGTCCAATACTACAACCCCTTTGAACCAACCTAATCTATCACATCAAGTAAGAGAATTATTCAGTAAGATGATAATTCATTTTTTATTCGCTTAGAAATTGATGATATGTCCTTGGAGTGTCTATTTCCACATCTAATTCTTCTTATTGCTCTAAAGAAGTCAACACAAATATCCCAGGACCTTATTGCCAACGAACAACTTATTCTAAATGAAATTATGAATATCGCAAATATTGGCAAAAAGGAGATATAAATTCCAAACCCTTGGCCGAGAAAATCATCTAAACCGAGCCATTCACCATTTAGGATAACCATCCCAGTCAGCAGAAAAGCCATTACGGGCCAAATGATGGTTGAGCCAAACAAAGCAGTCAATAGATGAAATGTAGTCCTAGCGTCTAATCCTTCATCTGTATTATTTCCAAGAACCTGTCCGAAGAATATTTGGATACCCATTGATAAAACAAACAACGGAGAGAATGCCAAAAATGAAAGTAACATCATAAAATTGAGAGGTATTTTACTAAAATTAATTCCTGCTAATTTCTCACCTGAATCATCTAAGTCCCTTCCATTGAGTCTGTGGCTGGATAATATAGATTCCAACTCTGTCGCAGTTTCAACTAAGGGGCATTCCATTTTACTTGGTCTTGCTCCAGGTTCTCGACTAGAATAATCCCACTGTTCCTTTTCCCTTAGAAACTCTCTAACTGAACGAGTATTCCTAACTTCATGGTCCCATTGATTGTATGGATTCCCCTCCTTTCTTGCTTTATAATGTCCGATTAAGTTAGCAACACTGTGTTCATGATGTGATTCAAAATCTGGCGTCAATGGACGAAGTACTTCGTGCAATTTATCTCTAAGTTCAACCACGTTTTCCCTATTGGGTTCTACCCAGTCATTTTGTGATACGGCTTGGACCAAGTCGTCTGGTATGTCTTCTTGCATTATTTCGATAGGTTCTCCAAATTCAACATAAGCATCTGTCCTGAAAATATGTCTCTTTCTGAAATGGAGCCCACATGGGATGACAACGGGTATTTCTCTTCCTTGACTTTTTGCTAGTGCTGATGCAGCCAGTACAGTTCTCATTGGGCCAGTTCTATATCTCATCATCCAAGCATCTGAGTGAGAAGTCCCTTCAGGAAATAATACAACAGAGTGTCCAGATGCGATTCCTTGAGCTAATTTTAGTAAAGACCTGCCATTCAAGTAGTCAGCTTCTTCTTTCGTGCATCCTCCTCTAAGGAGTTCAGCTTTTCTCAAAACCGGTTGAAAAGCCATTCTTTTAGTCCAAAATCTAAGAACAGGTCTTGTAACTAAATCATGTCTACCCGCTAAAACAAAGTAATGTGGATGTGAAACATAGATGCACATAGGATCTACAAGACCATTGGTGTGCCACGCACAAACCATATTTCCCTTTTCAAGGGGAATATTTTCAAGTCCAGACACATAATCCTCTCTGAATAAGCCGTATCTTACTTGCTTCAGCAGGAACATCCCAAACTTAGTCCAAAACGGAGAACCAGGTGTTTCCTTAGAGAAATCTGGGAGAGGGGCGTCAAGCAATTTTTGAATTTTCACATTTGATGAGGATTTTGATAAAATGGGTAATAAATCACCATTATGATCCACAGCCCCATCTTCTAAGGTTTCGATCTTTGACAAAATTAAACCTCCATCAATTTCGAACTTAATCTTGACAATGAAGAGTTATCAGGATTCAGACCTGTGGGTGAATCAGGCCACATTGCCATCAGAGTTCTTCCACCATCGCCAACATTTCTTGGAATAACATGAAAATGCACATGAGGTACTTCTTGCCCTGCTAACCTCCCATCATGCAATACTACAGAAAAATCCGATGTTTCGAAAATAGCAGCCAACTTCCTTTGCGTCTCTTGAACTCCTTCAATTAAGCAACAAGCCTCTCTTGTTGAGAGTCTGGCTAAGTGTGAAACTCCCTTGTTTGGTACGACTAAGGTATGTCCTGGTCTTCTTGGATTGATGTCAAGAAAGGCATACCAACCATCTCCTCTGCCAACGCTATGCGAGGGGATTTCACCCGAGACTATTTTCTCGAACAAAGTTTCATCTGCCATGATTGATGTATTCTGGATTTATTTTCAAATCTGCCTATCAAGCAGGAGGCAAAACCCAGTTTCCAGAACTACCTTTCCGGATTGCTAATTTGTCAGTATTGGAGTTTTGGTCAGCTAAACTATGATGCATGAGATCTTCATTGGTTTCAGGGAAGTCAACTCTTCTGAATGTACCTCGAGATTCCTCTCTGCTTTTTGCTGAAGCGATAACAATAGTTGCTAGTTTAACCGCAGTCTTCAGTTGTTGGTTTACTAAGAAGTTTGTATTAAGAACGAATGACTTGTTGTCTAAATGAAGTTGTGATGCTTTCTCGTTCAAAGCCTCCAAGTCATTTTTAGCCGAATCTAAAGATGCAGCAGACCAACCAGAATCAATGACTGCACTCATAATAGAATTTAATTTCGAAGAAATGACTCCTGAGCGGATTACTAGTCCTTCTGAATCCTCAACTTGAGTTTTCAAACTCTCTTCTGCGTTTTTGAAAGCTTCATTCATGCTAGATGCCGCACCAAAGCCTTGTCCTTTAATCCAATCCGATGCTGATTTTCCAGCCGAGAATCCGCTAACTACTGAATCAAGGAATGAATTCCCGGGTAGGGCAGAGGCGCCGTGGAGACCTGTATTTGCTGCTTGACCTGCTGCATACAACCCCGTGAACCAGCGAGACCACTTGCCAACAACGGCTCTAGACTGCTCATCTACTGCTATTCCACCAATACTCATGTTTATTCTGTTTTCAATAGCGATGGTTTGTTTTGTTAAATCGACACCACATCTTGATTTGATTCTTTCAAATTCTGTAGTCCACCAAACAGATTCAGAACCAAGATTTCTTGCATCTAGTACCGGGTTTTTTGCGTTTGAAATGGCATCGCAAAGCGCTCTTATGCCTCCATTTGTATCATACTCTAGGCTCGTACCGTCAGCTTCTAAAATTTCAGCACCATCTGCAAGGATGGTTGTTGGAAGAATCAGATTAGTGTCTTTAATTCCGAGTGGCGTGGAGGCAAAAAATTCCATGTCGCACAAGGGTATACCGACATCCGTCACAAGACCTAACCCGAGACCGACAGCTCCATCTGAGAAAATGTTCTGAGCGCCCTGGTCAGCGATTATTAGTGCCTTACATTGGATTGAAATTAAGTTTCCAGTACTCATATCCATGACGATTATTCCGTTCACTCTTTGTTCATCATGGACAAGTGAAATTGGCACTTGGTCTCCTCTTCTAACAACTCCATGGCGCATGACTTGCTCCTCAAAAATTAGTTGGGATTCTCTTTCGTTGGCATCACCAGCACCGCTTACTCTTGGCTTATTGTGTCCTGGTAATTTTACGCTTGCAGGAATTCCTTTTTGATCTCTCTTCCAGGTAAAACCCCACCTTTCCATCAAATCAAGTTGTCTGATTGCTTGATTTGTGTAGTGAACCACAATATCTTGGTTGTTAAGAAAAGCCCCATTACGAATAGTATCGTTCCTATGGTCTCTACTGGTCTCTTCATTTACGTGCGCAGCAAATCCATCTAGAGCTGATGAATCACCAGAACCTAGACCACTAGAATTGATTAACAGAACGTTTGCTCCGTTGCTTGCAGCTTCGCTGGCTGCTCTGAGGCCTGCAATACTATCGCCAATGACTATGATGTCCCAAGCTTCCATGATACTATCTCCGCAAACATAGCGAAGAGTAATCCCTCAATAAGATGCGCGCTCTAGCCACCTCTGAGGTGTTTAGTTAATTGTGCCCTGTAACGGGCAAATTCAGACCTTTGGAAGGGGCAAATCCCCGTGCTTTCTAGCCCTTAGGATACGGCGCAGTCTCTTCTTGAAAGGATTGAAAGCGAATCTTCGAATCCTTGTAGTCCAGACTAAAGATGAAATAATTTCTCCCTCAGGGTTACTTACGTTAACAATCACAAGGTTATCTCCATAAACATCCTTTGGCCATGATAATCTAAGCCACATAATTGCACTGTTCTCCATGAAATGCGGCAACTTCTCAATTACGTCAATTTCTTCATCTGAGTGTAAATCCAATGGTTCAGAAAATTTCCCACATGGTTTTAGTGTGATTTTATGTTCCCGAGTTTTGGGCTCGCCGGATGGTGTTATGATTTCTAGAATACAATCTTGCTTTTTGTTAGTATGATTAGTCAGTGCAATGAAAAGATGACCGATTCCAAACTCAGAATACTCATCCAATGCCCCATCCACTCTCAATCCGGCGTAGGAAGGCAACTTCCCTCTGATCAAGTCATCTTGGAGCCGACCGATTAGTTTAGATGAGCTTGGTTGCCAAGCCCTTGCATGCAAAATCAGTCTTTGGATGGTTCTCCAATTTAACTTAGCGTCGTCATCCAATAGGAGGGAATCAATTCCTTCTTGGGTTAAGATAGATCTAACTTCTTTCATTGCAACTTCGTCTGAAATTGTACCTTTTGCGTTCAAAAATAAGATGTACAAAAGCCTCTCTCTAACATGATTTAGTGAAAATTCAGGTTTTATGGCATTAGATAATTGTATAATCCATTCGTCCCAGTCAATCCTCAAGTCTGGGTCTAAATGCGCTTCCAGAATTGCTCCGAACATTGTGTCGAATTGAGTGGAATGATGAGTGGGGGCATAGGATGAGAGAACAGGAAATTTATCCCCCATCTGCTGAATTAGATTAGATGTAAGCGATGCATGGATTGATTGGATTACACCCAAAATTGCGCTAAATAATAGAGTAATCAGCCAAGGTTTGCTACCTGCATCGACAACTGTTGAAGCACACAATAGTGCAATTGATGATAAAACAAGAATTGTTTGAATAGCGTTTGTTTTGAGCATATTCACGTGGTCATCAGTAACTAAATCCATTCCCGGGCGACTGTCTAGGTCGTATTGTAATCCAAAACCTCCATCCTTACGCAGACCTTTTTTTGAGTCGCTGGCAAGCCTAGAATATTCTCCACAGGCCCAAGCAGGACCCAAACAAAGCAGCACTGCTGGAGTCCAAAAAGCAATAATGAATAGCGTGTATGTTTTGAAATTATCAGCTAACACGAAGGTTATGAAAACGTGGGAAAATATGAGCAAACCAAGTGCCATTCTTAGGTAAATGGATATTCTATTTCTTGCGATATTACCCCATAGTATCCTATTTTTTTCATATCGCTCCCAATCCAGCTTACTGGAATTCATCGCATCATCTGCTTTTGAATAATCATCTCCATACGGCTGCGGCATCTCCAAAGGTTGACGCAAATTCGAGATGCCAGCACCAGAGGACATTTGACTCATCACCCCTAATACCTGTTATCTTAAGTGGGCTTCGCCAATCAAAGGATATTTGTTTAAAATTTAGTATATTCTGGACCAATTCCACATTCAATCTTACCTGAATTCCAATAGCCCCTGTACATCAAAGTAGTCTGAAATGGTAAAATCACCTCTCCTCTACTTGAAACTGCAATTAATCCCCCCCTTCCGTTTAATGGTTTCACAAGTTCAAGGACATCAGTGCCGGCTTGACTCAGCGGATTATCTCCGTCTTGAAGGTAGGTTTTGTATCGGTTTGCAACTTCATGAGCAGCACAGATTCTGATAAATGCCTCTCCAACTCCGGTGCACGAAATAGCCACGTTTTGGTCCGCCCATGTGCCAGCGCCGATTATAGGTGTATCACCAATTCTTCCATCTGGTTTTCCCGTCATTCCGCCGGTAGAAGTGGCCGCTGCAAGCCTTCCGTGATTGTCTAAAACAACAGCACCCACAGTTCCAGTTTGTGTATCTTCCTCCACATCTAAATCGTGGTCTAAAACCGCATTATCATCTTCATCAGTTGACCCGGGCCTAGAATTTGCAGTTTTCCATTTATGCCATTGTGCTTTTCTCAAATCTGTAATCAAATCTGTATTCTTTACTTCCTTGCATCCATTTTGTATTGCCCAAGAATCTGCAGAGTTCGAATTTAACATTACAGGCCAGCCATTTTGTAGTATTTTTTCAGCGGCATTTATGGGATTTTTCAAGCGCTTTGAATTTACTATGGAACCGGCAGCCCCATCGCAGCCTCTCATTATCGAAGCATCCATTGTTACTGTGCCGTCAGCAGCTATTACGCTTCCTTTGCCAGCATTGTATAACTCTTCATCTTCCATAATCGAAACAGCCATTCTAGCAGCTTCAAGAGCATCGATTTTTTCAGATTCTAATGCCTTACCTACTCTCTGTAAAACATCTCTCATGCAGTTAAGTCGCTGAGGATCTAAATCAGTCATCCCTTTCCAAGGGCCGTCTCCACCTGCCCCTCCATGGATGGCGATAATCGCCACGTCCATCACTCCATTCTTACTGAGATGATCTTCTGGGGTTGTTTTGGCCTATCACTCCTGCTAGTAGGAGTATTTTCGATAGCCCTGACAACATCCATGCCTTCTATTACTCGTCCGAATACAGGATGTGCCGACGGTGACGTTTTATCCCACCAGTCAAGGAAATTGTTGTGTTTAGTATTGATGAAAAATTGAGAGCCACCAGAATCCGGTCGTCCAGTGTTAGCCATCGATAAAGTTCCGACTTCATTTGTATATTGAGCGTTTTCAGGATGCTCATCGGGAATGTTTCCGCCACGATTTCGGACGATTGTTTTACCCTCACTTGTAGTGTATTTCCCTCCGCCTTTTGGTCCACCAGTGCCGGCGTGCTGAGAATTTGGGTCGACAGAATAAGGGCAACCTGCTTGGAGCATGAATCCCTTGATAACTCGATGAAAATGAAGCCCATCATAGTAGCCCTGTTGAACAAGGTCGGCGAAATTGCCAGCTGTGATGGGCATTGTTTCGGTAAAGAGTTCGATGGTGATGTTTCCTGCTGTGGTCTCCATAATTGCCTGCATGTTGTCGGCTAATTGCTGATACTTCATGAGTATTTTCTTATTCCAAATATTCAAAATCAAATTGGCT
>CAXAGT010000005.1:0-52925 GCA_963968885.1 uncultured Candidatus Poseidoniales archaeon
TTGCTGATACTTCATGAGTATTTTCTTATTCCAAATATTCAAAATCAAATTGGCTTAGCCTTGAACATGGCAAATGTAAGAGACATTAAATTTGAAGATTCAGAAGGCAACCAAACATCGTTGAACCAAATAACAGATGAAAAAATCGTTGTCGTGAATGTGGCAAGCGCTTGCGGTTTGACCCGACATTATTCTGGCTTGCAAGAACTCGCAGAAAAGGGGCATCAAGTGGTAGCCTTCCCTTGTAACCAATTCGGGGGCCAAGAACCAGGAACTATCCAGGAGATTTGTGAATTTGCCTCCTCCAAGTATTCTGTAACATTCCCCATAATGGCAAAAATTGAGGTAAATGGGGAGTCAAAAATTCCGTTATACGCTGAATTAAACAAAGCAACTGATACTGAAGGGCATTCAGGCGAAATACGCTGGAATTTTGAGAAATTTATCGTAGATACAGATGGCAGTGTGTCTAGATTCGCGCCAGCGACTTTGCCTTCAGATTTACCTCTGTGATTGTAGTCCCTTGATTCGATTTTCCCTGTGTGTTTGGGCAATCCATGCTTTACCCATCTCGATTCCAAGAAGATAATCTCTGGTTAGGTCAATATCAGTCCCCCCAAGCCTAGAACACGAAAGACTGCTTATTGGCTGTATTTGGTGAATTCTCAAACCTTCAGGGGGATTTTCTAATAGATCTACAGTATTATTGTAAACATCCGCTCTACTCAGAAGCGCCTTGGATAATTCTGGCATACTTCTCTTGAGCAATCTAGACATTAGTTTTGATGATTTTCCATCATTTCGGTAACCTAATGGCCTTGACCGGATTACTAAGATCTCAGTAGCTCCTAAATCAATTGCAGTTTGCAAAGGGATGGGCATTGTAATGCCTCCATCGAGGTACCTTTTGCTATCAATTTCTATTGGATTTCTAACAACTAAAGGCAATGCAGAAGTTGCCATAATAACATGCTTCAAGTCTTCTTTTGTTGGCTTTTTTACCTCTAATTCGCCTGAATCAACATTTGAAAGTGTTGCGTAAAATTCCTTTTTTGGGTTTGAGAAAATATGTTCAATATCAAGCGGTTGTATTTCTTCTCCTATTTCGAATAGCAGATCTAAATCTAAGAAATCACCACCCTTCAAAAAGTCCGAGAAACGTTTGAAAGCACTTTTTGTTCTTGGGTCTTTTAGAATTGTAATCGATCTCATTGGTTGTTTAGCTAAGTAACTTGAGAGCAGTATTGCCCCAGCCGAAGTACCGAGATGTAAGTCAAATTTGACATCATCATCAGCCATGAATGCATCTAATACTCCCGCAGCAAATGCTCCTCTGAGACCTCCTCCCTCTACGATTATCGCTTTCACGGTTTAATTATTACACCGGCTCTATATCAAACTCATCCCTAATTGTCTAACTTTATTGCATAAATTCTAGGATGATAATATAAGCAAATAACAAAACATGAGCGCATGAGCGAGAATGTAGCAATGACTGAGGAGCAAAAAAAGAAAGCTCACATTGGCTATCAAATGTATGACTGGGCAAGGTCAGCGTTTGAAACCTCAGTAGTCGTTGCGATTCTCCCTGTTTGGTTTGCATACCTTTTCGTCCTAGCAAATGGACAAGAGGTCTCAATTGCTGGTATGACACAAACCGCAGATGGATTATTTGCTTTCGTGACCGGTTTGGCGGCGATTTCCGTGGCGATTCTTAGTCCTGGTTTAGGAGTAATCGCTGATAGAATTCCGGTAAAACAACTGATGTTGCGTTGGTTCACTATAGTCGGGGCAGGGGCAACTATTCTATTGGGCGGTGCAATTATTCTACCTATGGAAGCAAAATGGGTTTGGCTTGCAGTAATGTTCTTCTTAGCAAATGTAGGTGCTAATGCAGCAAGCGTTTTCTACAATTCACTGCTCCCTCATATTTGTGAAACTGATGAAGAACTTGATAGAGTTTCAACAAAGGCTTTCATGTACGGATATGTAGGTGGTGGCTTACTATTAGCCGTTCATCTTGGTCTTGTTCTAGGGGTAACAGGAGACTGGGTCATTCCGTTTTGTTTGTCTTCATCTGGAATTTGGTGGTTTGGATTTGCGATTTATACATTCAGGGGAATACCGGAACCTGAAATCGTGAACCCGATTGATAATTTGTCACTAGGAAGTGCAACCAAATTAGCATTCTCTGAGATAGCAAAAACAATCAAAGATTTCCGCAGTACGTACAAGGTTCTTGGACTGTATTTGATTTCTTACTTACTGTTCATCGATGGAATAAACAGCGTAACTGCACTTGGCGGAATATATGGGGCATCAGTTTTAGGTGTTCCAGAAATATCGAATATGGCTGTCATTCTTCTAATTCAGTTTGTTGCGTTTCCTTCTGCAGCATTCTTCATTTGGTTCTCAAAGAAGACTTCAACCAAAACAACAATCATTGTCACATGTGCAATCTGGTGTGTTGTAATTTTGGGTGCGATAAGTTTCGCTCCTCTCGCTCTGGAAAATCATGAAGATCACGATTTTATGGTCGTACAAAATGAGGACGGGACTTCATTTACAATTTCGGTTGATTATGAAAATTTCTCGATAGCATCTGGTGAAGCCGGAAGTGATGCTGAATTTAGGAATGCAGTATCACATTTATACCCTCCAGAAGAAGTAAATTCAACCACTGAATTGTATGAATTTACAGGGGAGAGCAGAGTTCTAAATCAATCGGAGTTGGATGAATTATTGCAATATTTGCCAAGTACAAGATTTTCTTTGTCAGTTTCTAATGGCGAAGAGTTTGAATCATTCCTTGGCGAAGATCACCCTGTAAGTCTTGGGGATGGCTACATAGATGCTATACCAATCTGGACTAGAGATAACATCTGGCAACCCATGAACATTGGAATCTCAATTCAATGGTTATTGATTGGTGTGGGAGCGGGCTTTTTACTAGGTGGAAGCCAAGGAATGGCGCGTTCGTTATTTGCTCAAATGGTGCCTGAAAGCAGAAGTGCTGAATTCTTTGGATTCATCGGATTCTTTGGAAAGGTTGCAGCATTCATAGGTCCATGGATGTACTTTGCAATTGGAAACGTAGCGGATTCAAGGACTGCTATTATGTCGATTTTGATGCTGATTGTAGCAGGTGTAATTCTGTTATTCTTTGTTGATGTAGAAGAAGGAGCAAGAGTTGCTGCAGAAGAGGATGCAAAGTTTAGAGCCGCACAATCTGAAGATTGATTACCAGTAAAATGTCCAATAGATGATGTTTGATACTACTATGACTGCAATTCCCATCGGAACTGATACAATTGCTCCCCAGCCCTGAGGCTTTCTATTAGTTGTGAATCCCATTATGCCGGTTGCTAATATGCTAATTATTGAAAAAATTGGCATTGCTACAGTTGCGATATCATACATTAGCCAGTCATTATCTGTTATCACTTCACTTTCGTCAAATATGTAAAATGAGACAGAGTTTACATCCATTTCTTCTGGAATAGCTATCCAAGCGGTCTGATTTTCAGAGTAGATATTACCAATTTGGACAGTAGTATATTCAACTTCATAACTTTGGTAACACTGGAAAATTTGAGAATAATAATCAGAATCGCAATTGTAATCTATCCAAACGGTTGAGTTATTCTCCTGATAAGAAAAACCGCCGCTCAAGCTAACGATTTCATCATATTCAGAGAGGTCATAAAAAATACCGGTTGAATTATTTTCGATGCTCGGCATGATATCTTCAGCTCTCTCCCAATAGCCGTTTTCGGTTCGATAAGCGAGTATTAATACTTCATCCACTGATAAGTTTTCTCCAGGTATGGACATCCATCCGTCTTCGAGAGTAATTGTTGTAAGGTCATAATCCATGTCTAGGTAATGGTAAAACACTCCAGTAACCGGAGTTTCGTAATAATATCCGCTGTAATCGTAGTATGTATCTTCAATATAATAGTCAGTTGAATCCCCACAATCTATGTAATTTTGTTCATAGTAATAAGAATCTGATGGAGAAAAGAAGTAACAAGAGTAAACAAATTGGTCAGAATTCAACTCTAGTTCGAACATTTGTGGTTCATTGGTTGATTGATCAATCGGTAAATATGCCTCGCTATATTCAGAATTCCAGCTATTTCCAGCATACGGGTCTGCACTTATGATGATAATTGCAGATAGAATAAAAACCGCTGTTGGGACTCCTACACCTATCAAAAATTGTTTTGTCTTTTCTCCATTTTTGGGCTGTTCATGTTTGTGATCCCAGAACCCCTGGTTAACCGAACCGGATATAGTCCCACCAAACATTTGTTGATTTTGCATCATAATCTGGTTTGCATCAATTGGATTCTGAACTGAACCTTGGGTTTGATTGTTCAGAAGATTTTGATTTGTTTGGATTTGTTGTTGCATATTCTCTGTGTTAACTTGCATAGGATCTGCGAATCCCATACTGATGCCTTCAGTGAAAATATTTCCAACATTGATACTCTTTGGTTCATCTTCTCCATCAAGTGGGTGACCTGAACCCTGTGTCATGTATAGACTTAGAGCAATTTTTGATTTGAAGATTTCTCCAGTTTGTAGGTAAATGCCACTCAAGATATTCTAGGTGCACTGGCGTTTACCGCATCGGAGACTCCATTTGCATATCTCTTGAAATTTTCATTGAACATATCTGCTAGTTTATCTGCTGTAGCGTCGTATTCTGAGGCATTATTCCACGTGTTTTTCGGTATCAAGACCTCGCTTGGAACATCAGTGCAGGATGTTGGAACTTCAAATCCAAACCTTTCATCAACAACAAACTCGACGTTTTCAAGGTCTCCGTTTAGAGCAGCGTTTAGCATTGCTCTGGTATACTTTATTTTCATTCTTGACCCAACTCCGTAAGCCCCTCCGGACCATCCGGTGTTGATTAGCCAGGCTGTAGCACCGTGCTCTGCCATTTTTTCGCTAAGTAAGTCAGCATATACGCCTGGATGCATAGGCATAAATGGCTCACCAAAGCATGCGGAAAATGTTGCTTGAGGCTCCTTAACTCCTACTTCTGTACCTGCCACTTTAGCAGTATATCCTGAAATAAAGTGGTAAGCTGCTTGGTCGGGAGTCAATTTTGAAATTGGTGGAAGTACACCAAAAGCATCACAAGTCAAGAATATGACATTTTGTGGATGTCCTCCCTTTGAGTCAGCAGTCCTGTTGTCAATGAATTCTATCGGGTAAGATCCTCGAGTGTTTTGAGTTTTAGAGGTGTCATGGAAATCTGGGACTCCTGAATCATCTAAAACAATATTTTCAAGAACAGTCCCAAATTTTCTGGTCGTTGCAAAAATTGCCGGCTCGTCTTCCTCGTTTAGGTCGATTAGTTTTGCATAGCAACCGCCCTCGAAGTTGAAAACGCCATTTGCTCCCCATCCGTGTTCATCATCGCCAATAAGCGCTCTATTTGGGTCAGCAGATAGGGTGGTTTTTCCAGTTCCAGAAAGACCAAAGAAGATAGCTGTATTTTCTCCAGTTGTATTTGCTGAACAGTGCATTGGAAGTATCCCTTTCTTTGGCAAAATTAAGTTCATGACGCTGAAGATGGATTTCTTAATCTCTCCAGCATATCGAGTACCTCCAATAATTACTTCCTTTGCTTCATAGTTGACTATTACAAAGCAGTGAGAGTTTACTCCATCTACCTCAGGGTCAGCCTCGAAATGAGGTGCATGAAGGACTGTGAACTCAGGCTTGTGACGAGTTAACTGCTCTGCAGAAGGTCTAATGAACATATTTCTTGCAAATGCATTATGCCAAGCATTGTGATTGACGACTCTGATAGGTAGTGCCTCTGATTCTTCCGCACCGCAGTACAAGTCCTGTACGAATAACGCATCTCTTTGTCCTAAGTAATCGACCACTTTCTTTCTTAAATTTGTAAATGTTTCAAGGTTAGTCGAGACGTTCACGTCTCCCCAATTGATGTCTTCTTGAGTCGTGGCTTCCTTGACAATAAACTTGTCATTAGGAGATCTACCGGTTCTTTCTCCAGTTTCAGTTACAAGAGCTTTGTGCGCAGAATATTTCCCTTCCCCTCGTTCAACTGATAATTCAATAAGAGATTTGGCATCTAAGTTGTGATAAATCTCGCCAGATGGGTTTACGCCTAACGATTTCAGTTCAGAACGGACGGCTTGCTCAGCGTCGGTCATGAACCCGCCTCTCGCGCCCCTTCTTAGTGCATTTCGGTTAGAAGTAGCAACAAAATCCAGTGTAGCCAGTAACACCGTTTCTCCGGAAGTCAAAATTGTCAAATCATTTCAACAATGGAATAATCATGAATTCTTTCACAAATAGGTTTCAATATTAAGTCCCCAAGGGGTATTTCATGAGCAATGACTCGTCTGATAATCCAGATGAGTTAATCCGCAAGAAAAATTTTGGTAGAGCAAAAGGAATTGACCTTTCAGCGTTTAATCTAAATCAAGATGTGATAGAGGATCAAAAACTCGAGCCCAAGCAAGAAATTCAGGAACCTAAACTGGATGAAGCAGTTGGCGAGGTTTACGAATTTTTTACTCAAGATACACAAGTCACTGACGAGAATGAAGAACAATTCGACAGCATAACCGATTTTGCAGTTCAAGGCGAGAGCAGAGTAAGCGGCGGCTTACTTGTTATGATGATTCTAACATATTCCATATTTGCAACATTAATCGGTACTGTGGTGCCTCAATTTATTGCAGCACCGGCTTTGGTTGCTCTAATTATCAGCGGATTGTATCTCGGTGAGCGTTGGATTCCGAACCCCAACATGAGGCTACTCGGGGTCACTTGGGTTATCATTTCTATGAAAATATTCTACGGCTTAGCTATCGATGCCCATCATTGGGGTTGGTTAGATGGTTTTGGAATCGATGAGGATGTTGTTCTTGGAATCTCACTATTAGCTATTGTTGCAATTAACGTATTCATTGCCCAAAGGCACGATGAAGACGCAATTGCTGCCCAGGCAACCCTAGTTTTACTCGCCGTAGGCAGTGCAGCAGGAGCAATTTATGGGGAAATGGGGGTTGCGGTAATGATCTGTCTTGGAGTGATTTTATTCCATGTGCTTGCTATCTTAAGAAATTCAGGCAATCTAGCAAGCCTTGGGATAGCAACATCATATCTCTGGGTAGGATTACACGCTATCTCGCAGAATTGGAAAATTGCCGGTATTGATTTCGTGCCTTTCGAGGATGATTTGTTATTATTCATCCTAATGTTCTTTGTTACAGGTGTAAATGCTACCATTGCTACTAGGTTTTCAAGTGAAAGAAATTGGTTCTCGGATGGCTTTGAAGCCCTTGGCCTTGGTAAACCTGGACTATGGTCAGTCTCAGTCGGTCTAGGTATGATTGGAGCCTTCCTTGCCTTGACTGCGTTTAGGGACCAAACTGGTTACGCATTAGCACAATTGAGTTTACTCGGGTCTGCATTCAGTGCATCTTATCTTGTTGTTAGAGGAGTTGAATGGAATAAGGTAATTGCATTCGTTGGATATCCTGCTCCTATTCTACTAGCAATACTAATTCTGATGACCGGAAAAGGGACAGAATTGTTTGGGGTTCTATCTGGTTACGATGTTTACTCAGTACTAACCGTGATTTTAACTGGCTTCATCCTACTGCAAAATCAGACCAATGTTTCTGATCAAGTCATATGGGGAGTCGGTGTTTCAGCGGTATTGATTTTGACGATTTTAATTCCAGCCGAAGATTATTCAGGGGCAAGAATGTTACTTTATTCTCAGGCTATCGTCTGGATTGGTATGGGTGCATTGGCACTAATGAGAAAATCGGCTGGTATTGCTGGCTTTTCCGTTTTAGGACCTTGGATATGGCTGATAATGGTTGCAAGCGGAGCAGAGGACAGAATCATTTCAGTAGAGTTACTTCCAACTAATTTCCCAGAATATGACATGGCAGCAGTCATTATTTTGATGCTTATCCAACAATATACGGTCAATGCTAGATTGGGGTCTACTAATCTCAACTTAGCTGCTGCAGTACCAGGATTAAGTGAATTTGGCGCAAGATTAAGAGATTCTAATTTCATGAACCTTTGGAATATTGGTTTCATTGTAGCTTTGATTGCGATTAGCGCAATCACTCAGCCAGAAAAGGTTCCAGCAGTCGGGTTAATTGTATCATTAAATCTGTTAGTAATCGCTCATGCAGCGATGGCTTATTTCCAAATTCACAGAGGTAATCCAAGGACCTTACTCGGAATATGGGGGGCATTTACGATAGTAATGTCGTGGGTTTTTGGATACGCTCCATTCTGGACTTTCGGCTTGTTTATTGCTGTGCTGCTATTACTTCTTGATTCTGATAGACTATTACGTACCGATATTGCCAAACTCGATTTAGAACAAAAGGAAGCAATGCCAGGAAAATTACTCACTATGTCTATGGGGTTGATAGCCGGATACCTTATCGTTCTAATTTTAGAGCCGACAAAGCAAGTATATCTCACTGGATATGACCTAATTTCTGATCGCGCTGTGGAAGCTCAGTATCTTGGGTTTATCTCAGTTGGAATTTTGCTTTTGTACCTCAGAAGGGCTGCGAAGCTCGAGAAATTATTACCTCCAACAATTTCTGCAATTGGAATGATAATTTGTATTGCCTTGGCAGGAGGAGTATACGATTCAAATGAACTTCAGATACTTGCAGCAGCAGTTTTCGTTGGTTCGGGACTTTGGTTAATTTCACAAGGAGAAATACGCTCTTCAATGCGATCTTTGGCTACGATCAACGAAAGGTTACAGAGACGCCAATTAATGTCTGAAGTTCAATACATGGAATCTAATATCAATATTAAACAAGAGCAAAATCAATCTGTTCTGAGCCAAGCGCCCGTAGATAATTCATTCAACATCCCTAGAAACCAAACCAACGATATATTGACATCAACATTCGAACCGACCCAGAGTACTCAAATTAGTAGTCCTTCAATCCAGGCATTTGATGTAAGAAATATAGAATTGATTGAGAAACAAAAGAAGCGGGCTAAGCGCAAATCTGTAGAAAGCGATTATGATTTGATTGTTGGAGATATAAGTTACAATCCGACCATCGTTATATTATTCCTTGCAGTTTTACAGTTGTTTGGAATAATGGTTGCTTACAGTGGCACAAGCACCACATACATCCCGATATTAGTCGTAGGCTCGATATCTGTTCTGCTTATCTTCGTAGCAAAACAAAGAGCGAAGTCATTTAATCTTCAACTACCGGATTTATTGGGTCTAGAGGCACCGATTGCAGCTTCGATGATTGGTCTATCTGTCATCTTATTGGCAGGTAGGGTTGGTTTGAGTCCTATCTATCTAGATAATCAACTTGATAGCCTGTTCTTGTTGGTGTGTTTATCGGGATTGGCAGCGATAAATTTGATCGGTTTTTCAGATAAAAATCTCAGGCTATTGAGTTCTTTGGAAGGCGTTGTTGGACTGTATGCATTTGTAAGAATCATTGGTTTATTTGCAGGCGGGGAAATGCCAATTCCCTTCCAAATTAATCCGTTTGAACCTCCAATTTCTTGGTCACTACCAATGCTGGCTACTGAGGTTTTCCTCATCGGCGCCGCTGCTTTGTTCTGGAGTATTGAATCAAAGCATTTCGATGAAGGAAGGGAGGATATTAGAGGCGCAGGTGGAAGAATTGGTTGGTTTGCTCTAATCTTCATCTTATCTTCGGGAATTGCGTCTTTAATCGCTTTGACATGTGTCCTTTTCACTGGAATAAGATGGAAACAGCCAGCTGTTGTTTTGTCCACCTTTGTTTGTGTACCAGCCTCGGTTTCACAAATACTCTTTTGGCTTGAGGAATATGCTCAATTCATTGAACCGCTAGACAGATGGCATGTTTCGATTACATTCGGAGCAATATCTTTGTTGGCGCTTGTGTACGTGATCAAGGAAAAGATGTCATTATGGCTCTCTACATCTATCTGGGCAACTCATCTCCTACTCGCATTTGCTTCGTTCACTGGATTTGGATATAGCGGCGTTGTAGTGGCAATGCTGATTCTATCTGCTTGTGCTTGGATACCAGGAGTTCTTACCATGCGTCGCGGTTGGAGGTTGTTTGGAATGGTGGATCTGGTAATTGCATGGACAATTATGGCGTCGGAATTAATGAATGGAGCCAGTGCAATTCAAGCATTGGTCATGCTGACAGCGACGATAGTGTTACTCAGCGTCATTACCTACCTTACCCAGTCAAGGGAAAAGGACATAATGGAATCGTCATGACATTCTTAATTCCAACAACTTTGAAACTTCGTCGATTAAGCAATCAATAACATCTCTTTGATGATAAGAACGCATTCTTACTGAGATAGAGATTTTTTCTTGAGTCCCGGAATTTCTAATCCCAATCGAAATATCTCTGGTGTCTATTTTAGCCCTTATTCTCATCAGGTTTTTTTCTCCTTCAATCCTGTCCCTCTCCCAATTTTCGACAGTGAAATGCTTCTGTAAATAGTCCTTAAGCAGAACTTCAGTCTCATCGCTTAATTCATTCGATCCATCCCACTTAGATCTATCAACGCCCTTGATTGATTTCCGGTTTTTGTATCCTCTCTCAAGAACAGGAAATGTCGAGGGTTGAGCAAGAGCAGAGAGGTATGCAACGAGGCTTGCTGCTCCGTCTCCAACTAAACTAAACGTGTTCTCTTGTACGGGATGTGGACTTGGTAGAACCAAATGGCCAGAATCTTCTACTCCTATCATCATCGGAGAATTATCACTTGAAAGCAAGCCTCCAAGATTTTTCTTTCCTAAGGCAAAAGCCAACCATCTGTCTCCAACAGCGGTTTCATCGGCTATGTATGTACAGTCCAATCTTTCTAGATTAGTTAAAAGAGAAAGTTCTGATTCTATGCTGGCAGCTATTTGTATGTGATTGGTTTTTGTGGCCATAGACCTCAAGATTTCATCCGCCATTTCATCACCATCAACGACTTTAACGCCAAAGTCGGTCGATTTTAGAAGCAAGCATCGGTCACCGTCACCATCCAAAGCAGCTGCTAGAATAATTCCAGGTGAAGCCTTATCTAGCAGTCTAATTAACGAATGATGCGAATTTTCAATCTCACCCCACGTCCATGAGTCATTTGGGGATAACTCTCCTGCCCCGCAATTATCATTCATTGCAGTGGCAAAAGTCGAAATTTCATGGTTTCTAATGCCTCTTGTTTCAAGAAATTGGGAGAACCAATAATGTGCCGAGCCCTTTGATGAATCTAGGAGTAACGGGTCTGCGACCAGACCATCTCTTTGTAGGGTTGAAATCATTGAACCATAGTTAATTTCAAATTCTGTAAGGCGATTATCTAACCACTGTTTATGTGTATCAGTCGCCCAAGAATACTCAATATCATTTGCTGAAAAGTCCTTATCTGGAATCATCATTTCCTCTTTGTGAGTTGTGTCGATAGATCTTTCTTCATTAGCAAGACCGAATGCAGTTTGAGTTAGTGTTTCTTCAATCTCTGGGAATGTTTTGTAACCGTTTTCATCGAATATTTTTACACCAGAGTCAGTTACTGGATTGTGCGAGGCAGTGATCATGCATCCCGCTGCACAACCGAGTTTCAGAGTCGAGTAGTGCAACAGGGGAGTAGCACATATTCCGATATGAATTACATTAATTCCAACAGATTTTAGCCCAAGAGTTAGATGACAAGCAAGTGTTGCATTATTTGGCCTTTCATCCCACCCAATGACAACGGTTTCAGATGATTTTGAAAATAAATTGATGCAATGTCCTAAACTTTCTCCAACTAGGCGCATTAATCCGGGTGTTACCTTTCTTTCATTGCTGAAAGCGTTGAGACAATCTAAATCTTCTAATCCTGAAATTTCCACTAGCCCTCTAATTCCATCAGTCCCGAATAAGTTCTTCATTCAAACAACCTCAGGAAATTCTAGATGATGGCCCATAGATACCCGTAACTGTAGCATTTGGATGAACAAAACCATTGCAACCAATAACTACTCCAGGGTTTGTTACACTGTTACATCCCAGTTGACAATTTTCGCCAAGTATTGCACCGAATTTCCGCAAACCACTACCATGGCGCTTTCCATTGATTCTTACATTTACTTCTTTACCATCATTTCTGAGGTTACTCAACTTTGTTCCAGCGCCGAGATTAACTCCAGAACCCAGAATAGAATCTCCAACATAATTGAAATGTGGCGCTTTTGCGCCAGGAAGCAATATGCTATGCTTAATCTCTGTACAATGACCCACGATAGAATCATTGCAAATCCAAGAATATTCTCTTACGTATGCACCATGTCTAACCTCTGCTCCATCTCCGATGAAACAAGGCCCGATGATGTGTACAGAAGGACCTATTTTTGCTGATTTAGAAATAAAAATTGCACCTTGTGTGTCATCATAAGTACACTCAAGTTCTTCTAGGTCGGCTCCATCTTTGGAAGAAGAGATCAAGGCTAACAGTTGTGCTCTTAATCCTAATTTAGAACTAGGTTCCAAAATTGTCCATGCAGGCGAATTTTCTGGAAATACTGGCAATCCCAAACCCTCTCCGAGTGATGGAAAAAGTTCCTTGGAGTAAGTAGAATTCGGCCACTGCATGATTTAGGCGAGAATGACAATTTTCAAGAAACTATTCATTACATTCATGCAGCAATACTGTAAATTCTCTTACCTGTTGTGTTATCCAATTGGTAAGAAACACGGTCGGCAAGATATCTTGGTATGAAAAATCCAACTTTTCTAGTAGTGAGTCCATGGTTTCTCATTTTTCTTTCATTGCTTAGGTAATTTACAATGTCTGCAGCACTGCATGAAGGCTGCGAAGCTACATATTCTTCAATTTCTTTCATTAGTCTCTCAAGTCTCGCTTGCTTCTGACTTCCTCTTCCGTTCATGAATATACATTGGTTGTCAGAGAATATTAACTATACTTGGGATGTCTCGGGGAGCCCACATTAGATGACATCTAGGACTTCATCAAAAACAAAGGATGATCCTCGTCTGAATAGATTTTGATGAAAATTTCTTTGGTTGATGTGCTGGACTCTTGCAAGTTTACCTCTGTTGTTGTAAGATCCTCTTCTTGTGTGTAGCGGTACATACACATCCTTTAGATCAAAAATACTCCCTTCTAAGTCGGTCAATTGGTTTGCGACGGTCTCTCTAACGCCATCATAAGTCACTACTGAGGGAGATATATCAGGGACATCATTTTCGTGAAGGCGTATAATTCCCTCTCCAATTTTCGCAGGTTTCCAAGATCCCTTTATTCCGTTATCTAACCACTCAAACATCTTTTTCATTTGTGGCTTTGTTGCAAAGCCGAGGTATGTCCCCTCTCTCCAATTCTCAGATCTTGCTAAGGTCACATGGTGAACACCGGGATTTGAATGCCTAGAATCCAAACCATCAGACCAAACCCTACACAATCCGTCAATTACGACTCTAAAAATTGGCATAGATCCAATTCTCAGGTTCGACAATGCCCAAGGATTTGCAAGTTCTCCAAGCAGAAGAATGGGGAATCTATCTTCCATACCATGCTCATTTTTCTGTTCGAGTAGTAATTTAATCGATTTTTGGCCAACCATTAACTGGGAAATCTTATTCCTTAAATCCTCTAATTTTTGATGCCCATTTGACCAACTTTGCAAGGTAATTTTCTCGATTTTGGAATCCGAATAAAAGTAAGAAGAATTGGTGAGCGGGAGGGGGGATGTATTAGGATTGTATAGCCAAAGTCGTGGAGAAACTTCATCCATAGTAATTCCAATCGTTGATTGGACATAATATGCTCGCATTTAGTTGTTGAAAATCGACTCAGTACCACAAGCGGGACAAGTTACCTTGATTGGGCGAATTGATGGAATCCCCAAAGGCGCACTACAAGCAGGGCAAAGGATAGCTTCAGTGACTTGTTGTCTATTTTGTTGGGCACTTTGGGATGGATTGTAATCAAACCTCATTCCCGATTTTTCGATTCTTTGCGGGCTATTGTTTGCAGTTGCAGAGTCCAAGAATTCTTTTTCTTTCGATTGAATTGTAACCGTATTCGTTTCTTGACCCGCTGCATTAGGTAACATAGCCTCAATCTGCTGAGTTGATATGCCATAAATTCTTGACGCGGTATCTATCTCGAGTACTCTATCATATCCGGATAATCTCGAAATCCTGGTTAATTCTTCTCTTGGAATATCTGCCATAAACTCTGATGAATGCTAGTGGTTTTCAGTTTTGCTTTTTGGTGCTGTAATTATGATTCAATTTCATATTCAAATATCCACATCGTTTCGAAACCCTTGAAAAAGAGGCGCGATGGGGCGAGTTTGAAGGGAGTGGGATTATGGGTAGGACAAAGAGGCGCTTATCGTCTAAACAAACTAGGTCAAAAAATGGTAGTTTAGATGCTAGATCACTTACTTGTAAATCTACAATGAGTGAAGCAAATATCATTTTTGAAAATCAATCGATGGCAGATGTGCTTCATATTTTGACTTCAAAGAATCTCGATCACGTCATCGTTATCAATAATGATTACGTTCCATTGGGAAGGCTTCATGCAGTGGACGTACTAAAACTAATTTCCAAAAAAACGGTAAACAGGTCAATCGCATGGATGCATGGAGTTCCTGCAGGTCAAATTTTGACCAACCCGCCACTTACCGTCAAAGAAACAACTCCTTTGCTGAAGGCTGCTGTTTTGATGTTAACACACGATTTGAATCAATTGCCCGTTGTAGATGAAGACGGAGCACTGGTTGGCGTTGTTGGATACAAGACTATTGCAAGGCACATACCAAAATTCATTTTGTAATTGCCTAAATGCCCCAATATCTTTCTGTTTGGGTCTGTCTTTCTTTGAGTGAATTCTTCAGTAAAATGGCTCCCCATAGGACAATGAACCAGATTACAGGTGCTGCAATCTCATTCAATATAGCTGCTGGACTGAATGTGAAGCTACCTTCTACCACAGTTCTTGAGATGTCTAATGAGGTATCAAAGAACGAGTATATCAACATTCCAAAAATGGATAGGATTACAACACGTCCTGAAAACGCTCCTCTCTTGATTCTAAGCAAAGTAAAGCCAATAGTGGTGGATAAGAAAGCGATTACTATCCACATTAGAGATGCTTGAAATGTGTCGATATAGACGATAGAATTATCTAAATTCAAGGCGATGTCATTAGAGTAGGTCCTCCACCCCTCGGCAACTGCGAAAAATACACTGAATACAGAAACTCCCCAGAAAATGGATGAAATCATTGCTGCATCGGTGTTATCTCTCATCTCACCAACAACTTTCTGGACACTGGATTCGACACCAGCTCCCTTGGCTAGTAAGAATAGTCCTGTTAGTAAAGGCAGTGCCCCGATAACAATTCCACCGATTTCGTTTGGAAGCATAATCCCAAAACCAAGTATTGCTATAATTAATCCGAATGGGATCATTACTTTTGATCTCCACTTTTCGTCTTCTAAAGCCTTAACGATATAGTAGTAGGTTCCTTCTATGCCCTTTGATTGTTTTACGATTATTTTTTCGATATGAGAAATTCTCACCTGGGATTGAATTATTGGTAATACTGATTCATCCTCAGCCCCGTCGGTGACTAGAATCGCTTGATCTGGTTGGAAATTTCCTACTACTTCCTCAAGTTGGGCAGCAACAGCTCTGTCAGATCTCATGCCAACATTCTGGTCTCCAGTTAATATTGCAACTTCAACCAAGTCATCTTTTTCCTTCGAGTCATTTATTGCATCGTGTTGTGAAAGTGCCCCGAGGATTGCATTTGTATCTGATTCTTCAGGGTCTGCCATTCCAAGTTTTAGTGCTGCTGCAAGAACATCTCTTCTACCTACAACAGGTCCGCGAATCGATGTTTTTACTCCGAGATCGTTGTCTCTGTCAACTGTTAGAACCAAAGTTCTGGTCATCCGTCATCCCCCCTTAGGACATCCTAAGCAGTTCTAAGTAGAACTACTGATATAAAAATCCCATTAATCACCATTACTTCCAACGTCATCACTATCGTTGTTGTTTTTTGGCTCGGTTCTTTGTCTCATTGAATTACTTCTTTGTTTTGCCCGTATGTATTTTAGAGGATGATTCATCCATTCAATATCACATATCCTATCATCGCCAGGAAGGACAGGGCAATTGTGATTCACCTTGAGTTTTCCACATCCAGAAGGAGTGTATTCTCTGTCGTAAATATGAGCTACTTGGTACGAAGTAGTCTGCTCGGAAAAGTCAGGGGCGCCTCTGAAGAAGTCCACACATGCTTCTTGTGGTAGTGCTAGCGTGGATGCCATCGAAGCCATGAAAACTCTTCCAAAATGGTTCACGTTTACTCCTTGAGCTAGTTGAGCCACAGTGTTTTTCATACAGGGTGGCCATTCTTCTTGGCTTGCACCGACTAATTCAATTGCATCTTTCTGTATCTTTGACATCTGGCTTCTCAGCATTCCCACCGGCTCGGCTAATCTTATTGCCAATTCAGTGGTTACATCAGCAACTCGGGAAAGCGCGTCCTTTTCGATTTCTTGCTTAAACCGCTCACGCATCAATCTTGCAAGTTTTTTGGAGGAGTTGTATTCGGTCTCATGATGAAGTTTAATCCATCCATCTTTGATGTTTGTATTCGGTAATCTCCACCTGTCTCCGGTGATCTTTGGGCAGACTTCGATGTAGTCTGACAAACCAATATTCCATGTTTTGCCTTGTTCAACTTGGTTTAATTTCATCATCAGAGAACCGGTACTTTTCATTGAAGAAAGTCCGTGTCTTGAACTATTTACATTGACTGAATCCTCACTTTTTATCTCAGTGAAATAACTTTTTGCGATTAAATCGAGATGTTGCTCATCAAAGACAACTCCTTTCTCGCTAACCAACATTCTTTCAGCCCTTTCTGCTTCAGTCTGAGCCCATCTTGCGATTAATTTCTCATCTTCAGAAGCACAAATTACAAGTCGAGCATAGTAGAAAGCAAAAGCCTCAATAATTTGCCCATCTTCACTCCAAACATCGTTGCTTGATTGTGAAGTTTTATCTCTTTCTAAGCTATCCAAAAGTCGCTGTCTTGCCCTTAATCGAGCTTTTTCCATACTCGGACCTTCGAGTAAAGTATCCAAATCAATCCCATGTTTTCCAGCCAGACCCGCAATCCACGGACTTGCCTGGGGCAGGAAAGGAAACCTGGCAAGCAAGCGCCCTTCGGCAATTGCAGGTTTCAAATCCGGTATAGGCATCAAACACGCCACTCCTTCGAGTAATTATAGATGTTTGATAGAATCATGCCAACCAATTGAAGAACATCTTGTCGTGGGAGCAATATGCTCAAGCCAGCATACTCCTCTTTGCTGGAAATTCAAGACCTTGTGAGAAAGGATTTTGCTTGGTCTGAAAAAGAGGATTTAGAATCCGCTATTAGTCTGGAGACAGCATTCAATAATCCCAATCCATTTGGTGTAGAAAAATGGAACAATTCAAGTTTTTTTAGAAATATAATATTGTTGAAGGATAGACTTTCTCAAGCAGAAAAGGTACTCTTTGTTGGTGCTGCGGCTAGAGTTGAAGAAGTATCAAGTGAAACTAGCAAAGGTTGTGTTGTTATTGCAGCAGACGGTGCTGTCGGTGCTGTGGAAGATTTAAGCACACTTGGCGCAATAGTATCTGACTTTGACGGCAATAATCATCTAGATCAAGCAGCATCATCTGGCCATCTTGTGATTGCCCATGCCCACGGAGACAATCTTTCTCTGTGGAAAGATAAGCTTCAAAGTTGGTCTAAATTTGAAAACCCGCCCGAACTAATTTTCACTCATCAAACTAATTCTGAATTTGACTTCATCGTTAATCCTGGAGGATTTACTGACGGTGATCGTGCACTTGCATTCGTTTTATCCTTGGGAATTTCAAAAGAAAAACTCAGATTCGTGGGATATAGTATGACTCCGTCTTCAAGTTGGTCTACGTTGACAAATCCTTCACGTAAGGCGAAAAAGCTCATTTGGATGAAGGAAGTTTTCAAAATCTGTGGACTGGAAAATGAAATAGATGTATGAAATTTAATAACATTACATTAAACACGAGAGGTGTCTAAGTAGCATGTGGAGATTTCTGCTAAGAAATTAAGGCTACTTTCCTTGTGGATTGTGTCATTAGTAGTTGTTAATTTGATTTGGTCTAATGTTTCGAGCATGACAGCTATTCAAGAATTGAATGATTTTGAAAGAGAAGTTGATGAGTTGGCTGAGATTGAACTGTCACAATTTTTTGGATCCCAAAAAGCAATGCCAGTTACCATTGTAACCGAAACCAGTGGAGGGGAAAATTCCGGGGAATCTTTTACCTGGATTCTGACTGAAGAATCGGGAGAGGAATTGTATCGCTGGTCAGGAAATTACAACACATCAATCCCCGAATGGAGCGCTGAATTAGAACCAGGACTTTACTCGATACAGGTACAGCATCCTGATTATGTTAGCGTCAAACAATACGCCGAAATCTCACCACTTGCTTCACATGAAGATAACGTCAGAATTTTTCTGAACCTTGGGCTTTTCCTAATCGCTTTAATCGATTTTGTCATAAGGAGTAAAATTTCTAAAATAGATTCAAAACCTGAATCCAAATCCACTCAAACTCCACCATCTTTTCAGAAAATCGCAAGATTTGATGAATCAGAAGGAGTAGAGGGCAATCAAAGTCCTTGGAGAGACCCGATCACAGGAAATCTGTGAGAGACATCTGTTTGGCTTTATCATTGTTGAATAATGATTCAACACTTCCAGTCAGCCATTCCACATTTTGCTCTGTGTAAGTATCGACTCCATAAGTTGCCATTACGTGTTTGGTAACATCGATGTATTTTCTTACAGCACCCTCGCTTACAGTAAGAGCAAGATTACCTCCACATTGATCCCCTTCAGTGCGCCTAACGCCATGCGAGGCTAGACCACCGGGGACTGCAGTTTTAATCTGGATACATTGACCTGCAAGAGGCATTCTTCTGTAAGAGTGACCGCACTTTAGACACCTTACCTTTTGACGCCCATATGCATTCAGATTTCCTCTAAGGTCAGGAAGGAAGTGCGACCTAATTACGCTACTTGCAACATTTCTTACGTTCACTCCTCTCAACTTTTGCCCAAGTTCGAGTTGACCATTCATCTTATCCTTCATCGTCTCAAGTGTTTTGTAAGCACTCAACCTTGGCCCGGCATCGATTGCATCACAATCATGCGTGTATCCATAACCCCTCACGGCTGCTATGGTCCCTAATCTCCTATCTACAAAATCCATGTAATGCGCTAATTCTTTTGGATGGGGTTGATTCAAAGTAGCTTCGTAAAATCTGGCTTCATAGTACCATGCAGCATCAACATTCAGGGCTTCTTTGTCAACTTCTGTTGGATTTAATCTAGTCGTAAGGACAAGAGGTGCATCCATTTGCCCTCCTCTATTTGCAGGTAGAATGTCTCTGCTGAAATTTAGCAATCCATCCATCAGCAGCATGATTGCATCTTCATCACCATCACAATTTCTTCTCTTGGCTGCGTGCATCAATGGATGTGCATAGCCGCCTGAACAATCAGCCCATCCGATAATCCGAGAAAGTACTCCTCCGGAGGTGTGAGGTGCGAGGGCACAGATTAGATGCCCAACAAGGTCATCGGGTATATTCACGTTATAGTAAGGGTCCATGTCGTAATATCTTGCCAGCAAATCATCGATGAACTGGGCAACTCTCACGAAATATTCTCCAGCATCAAGGGCAACGATGAAGTCCTGTGGGAAAATTTCCAAAACCTGTTCATCATTTTCCAATTCCTCTCCTTCAATATCGTGAGTATAACCAAGATTTTTCAATTTCTTCCAAGAAACTCTGATCTCTCTCGGTCTAAAATGGGTTACGGGCACGTCACTCATGTCGTACCTAGTGGTTCCGTCTCGAAATACAGGAACATTGTGCAATGCCCGTAAAATACCTTTCTCGATAGGCTCTGGGGTTTGCATTTTACTTGTCAATTTCTTTACACATTTTACCTGTGCAGGCAATCTTGCCATACCCATTCTAATTCTTACATCTTCTAGTACAGAATCGAGTGGGATCGATTGAATTTCTCCGCGCCTTCTGCCTTTGTTGCTTGAGGAGGGAGTCATCTCCGTTCTTCCCTGACACGTTTCTCCAACTTTTGGCTGACCATATTGGTCCAAAACTCTGTGATGGCACCTTATGAATGGAGACTCTTTACCACATTTTTGACAAATTCTTCTTCCAACTTGAACCCTTATATTGCCTTTTTCAGAAGCATTTGTGATCAGTCTTTGCACGCCACCAAACAACTCGATAGGCATTAGGGCGTGGCTCAAAGGGTTCATTTTTCTTGCAGCCGCTTTCTCCGGTCTACCCATTCTACATCCAATCCTAATGGGTGCTGAATGCTCCCATCTTAAATTGGAAATTTTTCTGACAATTTCAAGGATTCCGATGACTCCATAGTCATCCTCATCCTTGAGCGCCGAGTTGTATGCATCTTGGTTCTTTGGACCTTTGTCTTCTACAGTATCTGCTGCGGATTTTCCTATAGCATCGGTCTGAGAAATTGTTTTTCCTTGCTGCCTTGCCTCTGTTTCTGCGGCAATTCTAACCGTGGCCTTTTGCCTTTCAAGCTCCTTTTTTCTAATCCTTTCTTCCTCGAGTATGCTAAATGCCTCGCGGAATTTTTCAATTTTTGAGTTGAAATGTTTAGATGCATCAACAACGGGAATAGGCTTTTCATTGTTGTAAGTAAATCCTAATCCCTCAAGCAATGCTTCCCAACCAGTTGTGATGACCAAATCATCTCCGTCGTGATGATGTGCAAGACCCAATATCAACGCAGATCCCTTGACAAGCCCATGTTGCGCAAGAGTCCACCACTCGGGCATTTCGTTCCCGAATATTGCATCTAATGGCAATATCCCGTTTCCAGGAATCTCTATCTCGTCAAAGTTCGGCTGTTTTTCAGGCATAAGTTGGGCCATTGTAGAAGATTTCCAACCCTTCACTGCACCCTTGAATCGAAGTTGTTTTTGGCTAGGTTTTGGTTGGATGGAAATGTTTTCTCCCAAATCCGGTAATGTGATGCTATCCTCTATTTTTGCTCTGGGAATCTCATCATATAGTGCGGGCAACCATTCGTATGGCAAATCTAGGAACCATGGGTTGTAAGGAGGGGGAAGTGAACATCCAAATCTCTGCGCAACACCCTTTGCACTTTCCCAACTCAAATCAAAATTGGAGAGATATTTGTGCCATTTCCTTCTTGTGTGGAATTTCACATCTTCAGCTGTATTAGAGGCAGGAATCCCTTTTGGCAGATCGTTTGGTTTTACACTTAACAATTCAGCCAGTTCGTTAACTTCATTTTGATCTGAAATAAATTCTAACAAATCACTTGCCCACCAATCCATTGTATAACCTGCTGGAACAAGATTCTTGTTATTCTCCATAAATTCTCCATAACCGAGAACGAGTTCACCATTGTCCCAGATTGACTTAACTTCCTTTTTCACAGCCTGTAGTGACTTTGCATCATCAAATCTCAAAAATTGGCCGCTTTCCATTATTACCCAAGGTCCCTCTGTGTCATCGCATGGGACAATTGCACACGCCTTTCCTGGACGTTCAATTTTCATTTGAGTGCCTACGGTGATAAAATCATCCATCGCTGTCATGCACGCCTCATTAGCTCCAGCCGCCGCTAATCCACTAGGCCTTGGGCGTCCATATCGGAGCCTGAAACCTCCTGGGGCAAGAGGGGAGCCAAAAACTGGTCTGCCTGCGATTATGTCTTTCATAAATTTAGTAATCGGTTGGACCTTTTTCGACTTGAAACCTTCCTTCTTTTTTGATTCAGAATCCTCTTTGCCTTTATTTGCAAATTTCGAAATAAAATCCCAACCGGGAACCTTTAATCGTTCTGTATGCTTTTGTATTTTCGGCGCTTTCAAGCATAATCCTTCTCCGATAACAAGTAAAACTCCACCTCTTATCCTAGATTCGTCAATGTTCCTTACATTTCCATATCCGGCACATTCTATTGATTCAGTTGACTCACCGTTAACCATAACCGGGCAAGCTTTGACAATCATTTCGATTTCTTCTGGGCTAGGTCTATACTGTAGATTGCCCCGATATAATCCGAATTCTTCCTTCACTCGCTCGACTTCACCATCAGTTGGCTGGTAGTGGCCAACATCCAATTCTCTTCTGATCATATCTGCAATCAAAACTGCTAATGCTTGCGCAGTCCCACCGGCTGCTCTAATCGGACCTGCGAAATGCACGCTTACGAATTGTGACCCATCCAAATTATTCAGTAAACGAACCTCACTTATTCCTTCCAATGGAGCAACTAAAACGGCCTCGGTTAGGATTGCTAGACCTACTCTTAATCCGACATCTATGGCCGTCTCTAAACCCGACCCTCTGTCGTTGAATGCTTTAGCAACTTTTTGTGCCATCAGAATAGAAGTCGTTTCTCTGTCCTGTTCTGAAAGCATCTCGCGGATGTCATCTGCGACTTCAAATCCATCAAGATATTCAAAAAGCAACTTTTCAGTTCTGCTGGCTAAATCAGATGCTCTTGGTATTTCTACAGTTTCTTTCCAGTCGAGCCCTTTTTTTCTAGCTACCTCGGCGATTAAATATGCTTCCTCTGTCTTATCATCCAGCAATTGATGATATTTTTTCATCTCGGTTTCCAGTCGCTCCAAATCTAGCCCAACACAAGGGTCTTCTCCCTTGGTTTTGCTCGAATCCGATGCGGTGCTTGAGCCCATCTTAGGTAGTTCAAAGGCAGGGCTTTATGATTACATCGCTGAATATTTCTGACCAAATGGAGGGCGATTGTAAATGAACAAACATAGAGGTAACGTATTTGCGTTGCCTCTACTTGGATTAAATTATGTCGGTGCACCCAGAATTGAGAGGATTTGACAGTTGGTCTAGATTGAGAGATTTGGTGCATGAACTTGCCTTCTTGGATGGGGGCGACGACAAGGCATTCACTCTTGCGAGTGGAAAAACATCAAGATGGTTTTTTGACATGAAACCCGTTATGATGCACCCGGAATCTACAAAACTGCTTGGTGAATTGATAAATCATAGGCTTGATACAATGGACTGCCGGTTTGTTGGAGGACTTGAATTGGGAGCAGTACCTTTGACAGCACTAGTTGTGGCAACCTCGGATCAAGATTGCATGAGAAGAGGGATAATGGTTAGAAAAGAACCAAAAGGCAGAGGTGGCAGAAAAACAAACAATCCACCAGGCATCGAGGGGACCTCGCTAGAAGGAGGGGGCAACATAGTGGTGCTTGAGGACGTTACGACCACGGGTGGTTCAGCCATTAAGGCAGTTCAAATGCTAGAGTCCGAAACCTCTTGCAAAGTGATAGCAGTCATTTCAATTCTTGATCGTGAAGAAGGTGGTGTTGAAGCCTTCTCAAAAGCCGGAATTAACTTCGAATCTATTTTCACAAGAAGCGATATTTCGGAGTGAACCTGATGTACGATTTAATTAGACCAACAGGAATCGGTGAATTCGAATTCCAAGAGCCGGTTGTAGACAAAACATCAAACAAAAACTTGGCATTCTTTCATGGCAACACCGCAAAACCATTGTCAACACCTTGGCAAGTATCCCTCGAAAGAGCAAAGAAATTGATTACATACGAATTACCTGAAGGTTACATCGTAGATTGTGCCTGTGGCTCCGGTGTCCAATTAGCAGCCTATGCTTCTCTTGCAAGAAAACCCGCAATGGGAATTGAGCTAGATGAATCAAGGGCACTTGCAAGTGCCAAAAATTTAGAGGTTGTAGCGAATCTAAGAAATAATCTGGATCGTAAATGGTTCAAAGAATCCATTTTTTTGATTGGCGATGGCAGAAAAGGCAGAGAGGCATTGCAAGTTGTTCGTGAGCAAAATGAAGATGACTCGAATCCAGAAGTGAGCTTACTGATTTTAGATCCAGCACGTCCAAGAAACAGTCGAACACATGGCCTTGAAGAGATGTCACCACAACTCCCTGAGATATTTGCAGGATGGAAAGACTTTCTCAATCAGGGCAAAAATGGTCCAGCAATAATTCTAGATTTATCTCCCAGACTTGTCCATGAACAGCGCCTAGAAGTTGAGAATATCGTTGATGATTACTGGCCTGGCATTGCAAAAACCTGGGAATGGATTAGCCGTGGTGGAGGAAGGGTTGATCGTTTGACGCTTTGGTTGGGTGCAGTAGCCGATAAAAAGTACAAACGCAGGTTTGTCAGAATCCCATCAAACCCTAAGGCAAAACCAACCGTAATTCAGGGAGAAAACCCTCTTTCCGACGGGGAAAATATCCCTGAAATTGCAAGAAGATTACCGAGGAAAGGAGATTATCTCAGCATCATAGATTCAGCCCTGGTCGAATCTGGGCTTGCTCAGGCTTGGCTAGAGTCATGCTTGGATGAAAATTCCCTTTCTAAAATAGTCGATCCAGACCACGCTAAACCTTACTGGGCAGATGTAAGGACGAGAAGGCCGATATATCATCATCCAGTTGATCTCAAACTTCCTTTTGGAGGAGAAAATTTTATTCAAGCGGGGGGGAAGATAGTTGCTATTTTCCATGAAGAATTTAGTTTAGAAAATTCAGACAAAATCGTTGCGTTTGCACGCAAGCACGAGATCGGTGACTTGAAAATCCGCCTACCTATTGATCCAAAAATACAACCTAAACTCCAAGGCGCAATCGACAGACAATTATCTTCAAGCGGCGGAAAAAGAAAGGGATTCATGGTAAAATCGGGTGCAGATAATATGTCTCTTTTGGTTGTTTAATTCAGACGAAATACATGAGATATAATGTCGCGATATACTCCGATTTTAGTGATGAAGGGCGAGTCTATTAAATCGCGGTCTTGATATAGGGGAGGTTGGTCGGCAACTTGCTCGACAGTATGTTTGAGCATAGGGTGCGAAAAATGGCAAGACCAACAGAAGAAGAACTAGGCGACGATTTCTCCTATATCATTCGTATGGCTGATGCAGACGTTGACGGGCTAAAGCCTCTGGCGACTGCATTGACGTCCATCAAAGGAATTGGGCACAGGACCGCTCATCAAATTTGCAAACTAGGCGGATTCGATGCTGAAAGAGCCGCAGGTTTCCTTGACAAAGATCAGCAAACTAAGCTGGTAGAAATGGTTGAATCGTATGCAGAAAATGTTCCTTTGTGGATGCTAAACAGGCAGAGAGACATCGAAACAGGAGACGAACTTCACCTAACTGGCCAAGCAGTCAAATTCACACACCAAGACGACATTCAAAGACACAGGACTATGAAATCCTACAGAGGAGTTAGGCACGCAAGTGGTAACAAGGTTCGTGGTCAAAGAGGAAAGTCCAATGGAAGATTTGGACTTACAATGGGTGTCAAGAGGAAGTGAGGGATGAATCATGGGTGAGCCAAAATTTTCCAGACCAAAGTACGACACACCTTCACATCCTTGGAAGGCAGACAGAATCGAAGAAGAGCATGCCCTGAAAGCAAATCACGGTTTGAAGAGCATGAAGGAAATTTGGAAGGCAAAGTCTCAGTTGAGAAGGCACCGAAGGCAAGCAATGCGCTTGATTGGTAGCGTTGATACAACCTCAGGACACGGAGCAAGAGAGCAATCTGATCTGCTGGCATCCTTGTACAACAAGGGTCTAGTAGGGCAAGACGCTTCCATCGACGACATCTTAGTCATTGGTGTTGAGGAGATTCTGAACCGTAGATTGCAAGCTCAAGTATACTACAAAGGACTTGCTGCAACTATGCGCCAAGCAAGACAACTAATCACACACGGACAAATTTGTGTCGGTGAGCAAAAAATTACAATTCCATCTTACCCGGTCTCAAGGGACGAGGAAGAAGAGATTCAGTACCACTACTCCAGCGCTCTTAACAACCCCGAACATCCAATTCGAAAAGCGATAGAAGGTAGAATCGCAGAAGCTGGATACGACTCTGAAGAAGTAGATCCAGAAGCAAGTGAACAATTCGCACAAGAAGTAATTGAAGGTGCTCAAGAAGCACCTTCTGCTGATGGAGGCGATGAATGATGACTCGCAAAGCAATCGTAAACATCTTCTCTTCATACAATAATATCGTGATGACAGCTACAGACCTTACCGGAGCTGAGACAATCTCCACATGTTCTGGCGGTCAAGTCGTCAAGGCAAGTAAGGATACAGGAAGCCAATTCGCTGGAACAAGAGCGGCTGAGAGGATGGCTGACGAATTGAAGGAAAGAGAATTTACTCAATTGATCATCAAGTATCGTGCCCCTGGTGGAAACAAAGCAAACAATACTGGTCCAAGCGCACAAGCAGCAATCCGTGCTTTCACTCGTGCTGGTATGACAATTACAAGAATCGAAGACGTAACGCCTATTGCCCATGACGGAACAAAATCCAAAGGTGGGCGCAGAGGAAGAAGAGTCTGAATTTTGAGGTTGAGTAAAATGGATATAGAATTCGTCGAAGGCTGGCCGAAAGAAAACAAAGTAAGGTTGTTGATTAAAAATACCGATAGCGCTCAAGTGAACGCATTGCGTAGAACCATTATTGCTGATGTTCCTAAATTGGCAATTTCAAGAGTAGATTATTCTCAAGGAGTAACTCAAGATAACAAGGGTGAGGTTTACGAATCAGTAAATGCCCTGCCAGACGAGGTTTTAGCACACAGGCTTGCAATGGTACCAGTGCCAACAAACCCAGAAGAGAAATTGTACTTCCCTGATGAGTGCCCAAATTGTATGGACCTTGCGCCAAAGGACAAAGGTTGTCCATCTTGCCAAGTACTCTACACCTTGAGCGCAAGAGGTCCAAGTTCAGAATCTGAAGAACAGTTCAAGACTGTCTACACAGGAGACTTGACAACAATTTCCGATCCTATATTCGATGTAAGAGAGGAACATAGAAGAATTCCTCTTACAATTCTAGCACAGGGGCAGTATTTGGAATTCTATGCTTTCGCTGTATTGGGTAGAGGAAGGGAACATGCAAAGTTCACTCCTGCCTCGGCAATCACCTTCAGACCTAACAGAAAAGCAATCCTAAATGATGCAAAGGCTGCAGAGACACTATTTTCTCTGAATCTGACAACAAGTGGTGGAACAAAAATCGACAAGAGTTTGTTTACAAAGAAAGTCTGCTCCGATGTAGACAAAGTCTTGGACCTAGAGAAAGCAATGCACCAAGTTGGAGCAGGAACTGGAAGAGAAGAAGCATTTGGCGATGCAATCACCTTTGAGACCATTCCAAATGAGTATGTCTTCATGTTTGAGTCGGATGGCTCTCTTACTCCTGAGCAAATCATTAATTCAGCTATGGATGAATTGCAAGGAAGATTCAGTAGAATCACAGAAGAACTTGACTTGGCTCTTGTTTGATTTGAAAATTAAGGATTAGCAATAGTGGAAATCCTTCACTATATTGATTTAATAAGCACATTTGGCTTGTTTAGAGGAATTTCTGTGATACAGAGTAAGTGTCCTGGCCACATTACTCTCATTTTTTCTATTCACGATGGATCACTATTACCCAGGGCTCAAGGTTCGCGGGGCGTAGGTATTTGCTTGGAAGATGGAGTAAGGGTTGAACTTGAGCATACAGGAAAGATTACCCCTGATTCAGAAGCAAAAACCAGCCATGGGCAATCACTAGATACTCCTGCAGTATTTTCGAAGAATGGTGAATTGATAGTCAGTATTTATTCAATGAATGGGGAGAAATTTAGTGGTAGCGATGCCATGTATCACGATTTGGTCTCAGAATTAAGAGAAATGTATCTTCTCAATAAGTACGACTCTTTCAAATTAAACATATTTCTTGAATTACCAGTTTCGCAAGGTTTTGGCATGTCTGCTTCCGGATTACTCTCAGCATCTCTAGCCTTTTTCGAATTTAGTAACAAAGGCAGGCTGGACCAATATGTGAGGCTTGCTCACAGACTAGAGAGGAAGTATCACGGAGGTCTTGGAGATGTATTGGGAATATACCTAGGTGGAGTTGAGATGCGTGTTATTGCAGGTAGTCCAGGTGCCGGAGGAATTGGCGTAAGTTTTGGGACCCAAACGGATGTGCTATTGGTCTGGGAAGATTCTTCAGAAAGACATACATCAACTTATATCGACGATCCAAAATGGAAATTATCGATCTCTAAAGCAGGAGACAAATGTGTTGATGAGTTAAGCATAGGGTCTTGGGATGAGGATAAATGGCCTAGTATCCTTGAAAATTCAATGAAGTTCTCCACAGATTCTGGCATGCTAGAAGAGGACGCTAGAGCGAAATTCCTCGCGAAAGTCAATTCATCGATTGAAGCAGCAGGTCTTGCTAAGAGTGTTCAAGCTTGTTTGTGTATGCTAGGAATCTCTGCTGTAATTTTGCCTAAGTCTTTGGACCAGAAACTTACTACACATCAATTAGAAAATATAGCAAAGGAACTCCAAAAACAAGGGCTTGAATGTAAGGTTTCTAGGATTGAGAGTTAGTTTCTAATTTTTTCAAGTCTAGTTGCTCTGCATCCAATAAAATGCAACCCGGGATATACATGTTTTCTGAGAAACCATGCCTGTAGACAACCGCTCCAGAACCCCATTCATCTATGTAACGCGTCATCTGCTTAACCATTTTTTTCCTTTGAAATTCTACATCTGCGCCGTAATAATGTTTAGCGTCAACCCACGCAATTGGTTCTCCATTAATTTCAACATGGTCCAAAAATAACAGGTCAGGAGTTCTAATTGGTCTTCCATGTTCTTGATTTTGTTCGGCAACCATTTCTGGTTGTCTACGTAGCCTAACTCCCTTTTGTTCAAACCAGTCTGCAAGTACCTCTTCAAACAAATCAGCTTTTTCATGGGTTTCTGATTGATCAACGTTACTTACTCTGTCTGCAGCCTCGGCTTTTTCAAATTCTTCGCGTTCCCTTTTTTTGAATTTTGAAGGTTCCTTAAAATTAGTTTTTATTCTTGCTTTAGACCATCCTTTTTCTGATAAAATTGTTCGAAATATGTTCATGGGAGGGAAATCAAATTTCCGAGATAGATCGACCACACTGACTCCTTCTTCGTATAACCTGCGCAGTTGCTTTCCTTTGGACCTCATCCTGTGGTGAGAGTAAACTGTTTTCTGTTGAAGCAGGGCGCTACGCAATGAAAGTGATTGGTCAAGATTAATTTTCAGGCCTTGAATTTGGTCCCCAATTTCATCAACTCTTTGCTCACTTAACCAACCAAATTCCCCTCTTTGAATAACAATTTTCGATGCAGCCTCCTCATCATTTAGTGGCACAGGATTGGTTAACCACTCAAAAGAAAAAGATCTTGCATTTTCAATATCTTCTGGAAAACCCATCTTTCTCGGTTCGACTTCGAACCGTTCCTCAGCCCTTGTTTTTGCTTCCTCTATGAATGCTTCATTTCTCGTATAGATAGCCTCAGGGCTTGGGCCGCCATATTTCTTAGGGCGTCGATTTTTATTGCTAGGGCGGTTTCTCTGTCGCCGGGAATTATTTCTCCCAGTAGCACGATTCTTTTCGCCCATAATTCAATCGACGTGAAGGAGGAGTATGAACCCTGCCCATTGTTTTGAAATCTAATTTAATATCGCAATAATATCTTTCATCCATGCCTTAGCCATGCTCTCTACACTTGTTCTAACCCATCTTGATGCTAAGGAGTAAATCTTATTCAATCTATAATCAACAAAGATTTCAATTCCAGATTGTTCAGTTTCAGATAGTACAGTTATTGTCATTTGAAGAGATTTGATGGCCCCTCCAACATTTTTGCCCATCCTAGTTTGTCCATCCAAAGAGATTTCTAACTCATAGAATAACGGCTTTGAATTTGATTTTCTAGTTGCTGCCACGGTCCACTTTTCTTGAACTAAGGCTCCCTTTACTATTCTCTGGAGTTCAAACTCATCACCCGTATTCAAGGCATTCTGCGTGGAGGAAATGATATGAGTCGTAGATTTCATCCATGAAGTCCAAGATGTGATATTAGGCAAAATATCTGTAATCTTGGCCGCCTCATCTTGCAAGAGCGCTTCGCGTATCAAAACGCGTTTCTCCTGCATGCCCCCTCCTCTGAGCCCTTTCACATGATATTGTCGAATCATCTTAGCCATTAATTCATAATAAAGAAGCAATTGCTAGGATTATGGATAGGAGGCGTCTTGTTATTTTTAGCACAGCCTCTTTGTTGCTATTGTCACTATGTAATTTGCTTGCAGTGCATCATATTACGGGGCAAGAAAATTCCGATTTCCCCCAGAAAATAGTATCATATTCCGGCAATTCTAACACCGAATTACTTGGTTGGGCAAATTCTGCTGCGGGTTTTGGACAAGATAGTGTAAATGATGTCCATGTTGATACAGAGGGTTTCACCTACTTAGTTGGATCTTATACAGATTGGATGGGCTTCAATGAACAAGTTGATGGTATCACTTCAGAAGGTGCACTGGGAGACGTAGACATGTTCCTTGGTAAGATAGACAAGCATGGTGTTTGGTTAAATGCCACCACTGAGGGTAGTTCATCTGGCAAGGACACAATACAGGCAATCGATAGTTTTGACAACGGTGACTTATTGCTAACAGGAACATTTTGCGAAGGGACTGCGGGAATAGCATGTAACCTAACCCTGGGGACTATGCCATCCTTAGAAAAAATATCAAACAATGATGAAGGGAACATATTTGTTGGAAGATACTCAACTGCAGGGGCTTGGGAATGGGTCCAAAATATTGGAAATCAATATCCGGTAACTGTTATCGGAGCATCAGTAAATTCAGTCCAAAATTCAGTAATTGCATTTACTCACTCGGAAGATGTGCCAATAAATGAGGCTATTATCAATGGGACAACTAATTATTCCTTAACCATCCTAGAATTGGATTTTGTAGGAAATTATTCACAACACAGCACGCTTGACGCCTCCCAAGGTTTTGAATCTAGGGGAGATATTTGTTCTGGCAATGATGGTGAAACGTTTACTTTGTTTGGATTCTCAGGATTCCTAAATACTCAGGAGACTTCAATTTCAAGTAACGGATGGAGCGACATTGGACTTGCAAAATTTAGCGCAGGTTCAGTCGAATGGATAAGTACGGGCGGAAGCGAAGAATCGGATATGCCTGCTTCTTGCTCCTATTCACCCTTAGGCAAAATAGCGATTAGCTCAACTATAGGCGATGATTCTATTTTTGGTGAACTAGAGATTACCAATATATCGAATAGAGCAATGTCTGTAGTTGTAGCAGATATGAGTGGTGAATGGAAGCAAACAGCTTCACTAGATTCGATAAATTATGAATCGATATCTGATGTCGAATTTGATGTTCAAGGTGGATTGACTGTACTTGGCTCAATTTCTTCTTCACTGACAATTGGGGATGATGAATTGTACGATTTAGACTCGAGCAATGATATATACAGCAATGACGTTTTTTTAGGCTACTTATCTAACGAAATGGAATGGGAATGGGCTGTAAATTCAGGTGGCCAAGGAAATGATATTGGTCAGGCTTTGTCAAAAGGACCTGATGGCTCATGGATTATCACTTACATATTCACAGATGAGAATACTATGGGCGGTCATGATGTGATTCATCAAGGCTCACAAGATGTGGGGATTTGGAGGTATGATACAGATATTGACGGAGATGGAATCCTAGATGGAGTTGATGTTTGTCCTAGAATCCCAAATCCAGATCAGGCTAATTTGGATATGGACGAGTACGGAGATTTATGTGACCAAGATGACGATGGAGACAGGATTCCAGATGAATTAGATGACTGCCCGCATGGAGAAACAGGCTGGGTAAGTCTTCAGAGCACTGACCACGATTCGGATGGATGTAGGGATGCAGGAGAAGATCTTGATGATGATGAAGACAGGATTTTTGATCATAATGACGCTTGTCCACTAGGGCCTGTCGGCTGGATATCTACACCAGAAGTAGACAGAGAAGGAGATGGTTGTGCGGATTATGATACCGATGAAGACGGCTTTGTAGACCAAGCGGATAATTGCCCTAACCTACCTAATCCAACTCAAACAGACCTTGACGGAGATGGAAAAGGCGATCCATGCGATGAAGACGCGGATGGAGATACAATCAATTCTTCTCAAGACAACTGTCCCATGGATTTTGAACCTTGGATAAGTACAGAACTAATAGATCATGATAGAGATGGTTGCAGAGATTCTACAAATGATTTGGATGACGATGGCGATAATATTCTTGACGGCTTTGATTCTTGTCCAGTTGGTCTAACGGGATGGTTATCAAATAATTCAACAGATTTAGATTCAGATGGATGTAATAATGAAGAGGATTTAGATGACGATAATGACGGTTTTTATGATGATGTAGACAACTGTCCAATGGGAATTACGGGGATAGCTCCACTTGGGCAAGATCGTGACAATGATGGTTGTATAGACATTGTCGAGGATATCGACGATGATGGCGATGGTGTGGAAAATGGTATTGACCAATGCCCGCGAACAGCTGCGAATGGGGAACAAATCACAGCATATGGATGTGCATGGAGTCAATTAGATGATGATGGGGATGGAGTAAGCAATCCGGATGACATGTGCCCCTCATCAAACCAAGGAGCACTTGTGACTCTAAACGGTTGTGAGTTAATACAAGATAACAATTCAGAACTAAGTCCACAGTCATCAAATTCATCGCTGTATGTTGTTATTGTTCTTTTATTGGTTGTAGTAGGGGCAATCATGTTCAAATTGAAAACAGACAATTCAGCACAAGTCGAAAAAACAATTCAATCTATTCCTAACGAAGAGGAATAATCAAGAATACACTATTGCAGGCGATAGCGGCATTGCTGCTCCTGCTTTACCAGTGTCGTCCTCTGGACTTTCCGCCAAAATCACTTCAACACTACTTAGGCCTAATTCCTGGGAAATAAAGTCGGTTCGATCCATGAAAACTGAGAATTCACTCAATTGGCTTAGAATGATTTCTCTAGTATCATCATCCCATTTGAAAACTTGTGGCAACATTCGCTTAGACCAAAAGCCCATTACCTGACCTTTGTTTTCATCATTCACCAATTCACTTTCACCAAGAATTCCAATAAATTGTTTTGGATTTCCTCCTGATATTATGTGCGAGAGAGCCATTTTCGCAAGCTCACGTTTCCAGGCCGGAGATACAACAATCTTGGCGTGTTGAGCACTTCCACCGAGATGTCTTTCAGCAATTGATTTTACTTTTCTTGCATTTTCTAAGAATGATTTTAGTAATTCTTCAGAATCAAGCATCGCCTTTTCAGATTCATTTAGTTCTAAGACATCATCCATTACCTGATTTGCAAGGAGTCCAGTTTGTCCTATCTGTTTCCACCAATCTTCTGCCAAGTGAGGTGTAGCTAATGCTATCATGAATGACCACGATTTCAAAACCTTAGAGCCGATGGATGCATTGTTCCCCCCTCTTCTAACATACCAATTGATATCTTTAGGAAGTTCATAATGCGACAATTCTACCGCTCTTCTCAAATCATATTCGTCCATTGCAGTCTTCCAATCTCTAATTCTCTGATTCAATCTTGCTAGTAACCAATTATCCATCACGTTTTCTTCATTGCCCCAACCAAGGACGTTATCGGGAATTTTCTCCATCTGTTGCATAACCTTGTAATTCGCTTGAAGTGCTTTATCAGACCAATCCATTCCAGCGGTAGGATTGGCTGCGAATAGGATAAACAGCCTTACAGTATCGGCTCCAAAATTATCCACCATGTCTTCTGGTGATACCGTATTTCCAAGACTCTTGGACATTTTTGCACTTCGCAGACTTAACGGTGAATCGCAATGCGGGCAGTTTTTGTCAATATGCTCGACAGGTAAGGTAACTCCACAGGGTTCACACCAAGGGGCAGCCTTGTTGACCATCCCTTGGCAAAGTAAAGATTGGAATGGCTCATCAATGTCATGTAATCCGAGATCTCTTAACGCCTTAGTCCAAAATCTAGCATATATCAAATGCATTTGTGCGTGCTCTATTCCTCCGCAGTAGAAGTCTACATTCATCCAATGGTTTGCAACATCCTTGTCAAAACACATTTCATGATTCATAGCGTCCGTATATCTCAAGAAGTACCAAGAAGAATCCACAAATGTATCCATGGTGTCGGTTTCTCTTCGTGCAGGTTTTCCACATTTGGGGCAATCTACGTTGAGGAAACTTTCCGATGTTTCTAGGGGGTTGCCTTTTCCGGTAAACTCTACATCTCTTGGCAGTTCTACAGGTAATTGATCTTCAGGAACTGCCACAGGTCCGCAATCATCACAATGGATAATCGGAATTGGAGTTCCCCAATACCTCTGCCTTGATATTAACCACGGCCTAATTTTCCATTGAACAATACTCTTACCCATTCCAATTTGTTGTAATTTATCACTAATTGCGGACTTTGCTTCTTCACCATAAAGACCGTCAAACCCAGGCATAGGTGAATTAACCATCCACCCTAGTTCCGTTTCTGCCTTCTTGACCTCAGCCCCAGGGTCTTGACTCTCTTTCATAATCAAGACGCGCTTGATTTGGATATCATATCTATTAGCAAATTCGAAGTCTCTATCATCATGTCCTGGGACTGCCATTACCGCACCAGTTCCATACGATGCGATTACAAAGTTACCAATCCATATTGGTATCCTTTCCTGTGTCAAAGGATGAATTGCAAATCTACCAGTGGGGACTCCCTTTTTCGCTCCTAGATTTTTAATTCTATCAAATTCAGACATTATACTTGTCTCATCGAATAAATCCTTCCAAGCAGATTCAAATTCAGTATCTTTGACAAGTATTTCAGCTAGCGGATGCTCTGGAGCTAGAGTGACAAATGTCACGCCGAAGAGAGTATCTGGGCGAGTTGTAAATACCTCAATATCCTGTTCAAAGTTTTCAATTTCAAACCTAATTTCGCATCCTTCACTTCTGCCCAACCAATCCTGCTGAAGCAGTTTCACGTTATTTGGAAAATCAATTTGGTCCAAACCGTCAAGCAATTCTTGAGTATAATCTGTAATGTTAAGGAACCACTGACTCATATCCTTTTGCTTAACAGGTCCATTACATCTCCAGCATCGTCCTGCCTTTACCTGTTCATTTGCCAGAACAGTTGAACAAGAATTGCACCAATTTACCGGGGCGAATTTCTGCACTGCCAAGCCGTTTTCAAAAAATTTCGTGAAAAAATATTGATTCCATTTGTAATATTTTGGATCATGGCTCTTAATCATCCTTCTCCAATCATAAGAAAAACCCATTCTTTTGATCTGTTGGGTAATTGAATTCATATTCTTCTCTGTAATATCGTGAGGGTGTCCTCCTTCTTTGATTGCAGCATTTTCAGCTGGCATGCCAAATGAATCATACCCCATTGGATACAAAACATCGAAGCCTGACATTCGTTTGTAGCGAGCAACAGCATCTCCGATTGAGTAATTTCTTACGTGCCCCATGTGCATTTTTCCGCTCGGATACGGATACATTTCCAAGCAATAGAACGGAGGCTTATCCCCAGATATCTCAGTTTCGAAAACTCTAGATTTGTCCCACTGGCCTTGCCAGTAGACTTCATCACTTATCGGGCCTTCAGTGGACATTTCTATCGCTCAAGATAAGCCAAAACGCAACTTAATTTCAAATGAACCATTGGAAAACCAATTTTAACGACCAAATTTCTCGTCAGTTTCTAGTAAGAAAATTGCCTCTCTAGTGAGTTTGTAGCAATTCTTCATTCCCATTTTTCTCCTCTCGACCAAGCCATATTTCTGCAGGGTTCTCAGATGGTGTGAAATCAACTGCTGGCTTTTATCTAGCCTTTTGGCTAGTAGAGCTTGCGTAGGGAATTCTCCTAACAATCCATCATCGTCAAGGATAGTCAGAATCTTTCCTTGCAGAGACTTCGGATCTGGGCTTAGTGGTGGCACCGGTAACTCTTGCTCATCAGTATATGGATTCATGTCGCTTGTAAGGGGGTAATATCTTACAAGTCTGCCATCTTTCTTTCTCCATATCTTCTCTTCTTTTTCAAGAATTCTGATGTGATGGGTGCATTGCCCATTCGACATTTGCATTGCAGCCATGAGTGCTCTAAAGTGACAACCAGGGTTAGCGGTTAGGTAACCCATTATCCTTCCACGCTGATATTTCCCATCTGTAGTTTCACTAGTTTTACCAACTAAGCCAATTAGCCAAAGCCCCATTGCGGTACTAGGAATTCTTAGGCTCTCGTTGCTTATGATTGCAGTGACAAGTAAGGAAAGCAGGGTAGTGCTAGCAATTACAGAGATTACTGGAATTGCATTGTTTACAGGAACTACTTCTTCTTGAATCTCGATGGTTTGCTCAGCACTTTCTAGTTCAGTTGGTTGCTCTTCTTCTACGCCATCATAAATGTAGATAATTTCCGAGACGTCAAAATTCTGTATTTGATAACTAGAGCAAGCTAGAGATGATTCAGAAGTAAGTGAGCCTTTGTATATACCAGATTGACCTTGTTGTGGGGTCCAATCGGTTATTCCCAATGCGCTATTCAAACCATACTGAGTTTCATCTTCTTGATTCAAAACCCAGCACGTACCTTGCTCGGTCAAGAACCCTGTCCAAGTTCCGATTAATTCAATCTCATCGACAACAGTTTGTTCAGGTGTTGTGATCTCTTCTGCTGCTTGGTCGTTTAGTGGCCAGTTGAATTCAATGATGTGCTGGTTTATTGAACGGGTAGCGAGTTTAATTTCAATTGTGTAAGTCCCATCTTCTAGTGAATTGCCTTCTGGGTTTAGCATTGCGAATTCATCTGTTTTCAGATTGAATGTTGCTCCATCGGAGAGTGAGAAAGATCTCCCGTCGTATGTATCACAAACGGTTTGCCTAATCATTAATTTTTGATTTTCTATATTCTTTAAGGTAAGTTCCAACGCACATGGACCTTGCCAAGTTAGGTATGAGTTTGTTTGACTACTCAACGAAATGTCCACTTCGAAGCCGTTTTCTGTTTCCGATAAATCGGCTTCTAAGGATAGAAGACTTTCTTCTCCACATGGTTCTGCAAAATTACGCTCGAAATCAAATGTTTGAGATTTAGAGAGTCCTATTTCTGGAACGCTTGCAACAATTATGTATTCTCCGGTTCCTATGGAACAACCGTTAATATCTGTAAAGAACCAATTTGGCATTTGGAGGTTTAATCCCCCTTCTCTTGGAACAACTCTCTCTTGTGACATTTCATTACAAGCACTAAATTGCTGGCTATCAAACACAAGGTTTCCTATGGCATCGTATATCCAATATACTGCACGACAAGAATTAGTAAATTCTAGTTCAATATCGTTATCCAGGTTATTCTCTATTAGGATACTTGGCGCAAAGGTAGAGTCTGAGGTAAGAATCGCCCCAGGAGCAAAACCGTTTATTGTTGAGGTCATTCCGTCAATGGTTGCGTCTTGAGGCACAAGTGAAAATGTTTCACTCCATTCGTTATTTGGTGTGGAGATTATGATTTCTGATCTTGCGTCAATATCGAAATTTAAGTCAATTGCGTGATGCAATCTAGTTTCCCATCCCTCCAGTCCTATTTCATCGAAACAACTCGGTCCAGTTCTTTCCTCTCCGCTAACAGAAATTATCAATTTACAAAATTGGTCATCCGGCATAGAAACTGAATTCGCGCCAAAGTTTGTCCAGGTAAGTCTAGCAATATCGGCATTGTATTGAGAAAAACCAGTTGAAGAAGACATTATCTCAACCTCCAAATTCAGGCTTTCCGGCCATTGTGTAGGTGCAAAGAACTGAACATCAAAAGAATTGGAAAGCCCTGTGCCCGTGTGAACAGTCTCTATGGTATACATTCCACTTTCAACCAGTGTATCGTTAATTTCAAAGTCCCAAGAGAATGAATAAACTTCACTGATTTCGCCAGAATCGAGTGTTTGCCCACGATTCTGGCCTCTGCATGTTTCTTCACCATTTAGAATAACATTATCTTCATCATCGTAAATCTTTGCAATTATTCCACATGTAGGGTCGTCATCGATGGTGATAGCATCTCCTGAATTCAATAGCCATGAATTAAAACTAATGCTATCTCCAAAGATGTACCAATCATCAGCTACAAAATCATCCTCAATGGAAAGATTACCTTCCTGTTGAGCAGAGATTCCTAGCGGATATATTGCAAGGAGCAAGACCATGCACAAAGAGAGAAACTGTATGGTTCTCACTCGCCCCATGGATTAACCCAGGTAACTCATCCCTTGAAAGGGAATTGGTGCATACAATGTGTAATGGCGGATACATCAAGCGTGGTGAATGAGTTGATTTCAAATGATGAAATCATAGTACTGCAAGCCCAACTTGGTGAGTGGGACAATCTAAATCATCTCTTAGTTTGCTCCAAGAGTAAATCTGCTGTAATTATCGACCCATTTGATGCAAAGTTTTGGTTTGATATTTGTTCCCAGAATGGGTGGGAGTTGGAACAAGCATGGCTTACTCACAGTCATTGGGATCACTCCAAAGGAGTTGAAAATTGTCTGGAATTGGGTGGTCCAAATTTCCAAGTAATCCTCCACGAAAAGGAGCTCGAAAGGGGATGGAATGGTCCTCACACTCATCTTTTGACAAACCCTGAATTTTCAGGTCATCCACTTAGCGTAGGTGAACTAATTTTTGATGCTCATTGTACGCCTGGGCACACCCCAGGTCATCTCACCTTCACAGGAAATGGAGTAGTCATTTCAGGAGACTGTTTGTTCCTTGGTCGATGTGGGAGGGCAGATCTCTTTGGCGGTGATGAAAGTAAACTCAGACTAAGTCTACGGTACTTGAAGGATGCAATAATGCAGATTCAAGATTGGATTGTTCTTCCGGGGCATCAGTATCAACTTGAGGATGGCTCAAATCCTACTTCCTTGACAGTTGGTGAATTGTTGAGTAACAATCTTGCAATCAAAGCCGTTGACAACGATGAGGATTGGAATAGTCTTGATTTCCTGTCATTCGAGGACTCCTTGGCAGAAAAAGCAAGAAGACAAAAGGCAATGCAATCTTAATCATAGATTGTCTAAATCTATCATTCCTGGCATCGAAGCTCTTTCTTCCTCGGCTTTTTGCTGTTCATATTGTTGCCAAACAGGTACCTCTTCAGGTCCAGTCCATCCCAATTCTCTGGCTTTTTCTAAATCTCCTTGACCTACGTAGTAGTCAATCCATTCTTGCCTTCGCAAATCTTCATCTTCCATAGCCATATTGACCATTCGTTCCTCGGCTCTTTTCTTTGCACTCTTTCTTCCGGCAATCTGTCTTGAAATCATGGCCACAAAGATCAGTGTGAGCATTAGCGCAGCAACTCCACCAAGAATCAAAGCTCCAGTGTCGTTTTCTCCTGAGGTTGAATCCACTCCTCCTTCACCAGCATTTTCGTTTTTATTTGGGTCTTCAGTGATCAAGCAAGTTACTTGTCCTCTGATGCCGGTACTGATTGAAGGGTCCCATTGACATGGGTCATTAACGTTGGAAACACCATCTCCATCATCATCTCTGCAACCAAATCTATCAATAGTCGAGTTGCCCCATTCATTTCTACAATCATCGTTTTGATATCCAGTGAAGTTATCTCCAAAGCCATCGCCATCAGCGTCCCTGCTTTGGGAGGCTCTCAACGGGAATGCGTCAGGAATTGCTCCCTCAGGATTATCTCCTACCTCATCTCCATCCATGTCGGACCATTGTGATGGAGTGTCCGGGAATGCATCTCCGTTTTGCTCTCTTATTGTAATCAGGTTTCCAGGATTTTCTTCGTCTTCAATGGTTTTGTTGTACCAGCTGTAGTTATCGCCGTATCCATCGCCGTCTGAATCTTCCCACTGAGTTCCATCTTCAGGGAATGTATCATCGTCATCAGCATAACCATCGCCATCTGAATCTGGACAACCTTGGTAATTATTCATCGTAGCTTCTCCATACACATCAGGACAATCATCACCGCCAGGAATGTTTTCATCACCATATCCATCTCCGTCTGAATCAGCCCATTGGAATGGGTCGTTAGGGAACGCATCAAGTGGGTCGGTTACTCCATCAGCATCAGTATCCGGACAACCTCTAGTTAGAGGATTGTTAGATGTTCCATAAGATTCTGGACAGACGTCTGGCTCATTACCATCTTGATTATCTCCATAGCCATCGCTATCTGAGTCGTCCCATTGAGTAGGGTCTGCTGGGAATCTATCTCCATTATTGCCACCAGGATTGTCACCTCTTCCATCTCCATCTGAGTCTTCCCATTGACTTGCATCATCTGGGAACTGGTCGGGATTGTTTCCATCCGGGTTATCTCCTCTGTTGTCACCATCTCTGTCTTCCCACTGGGTAGAGTCATCTGGGAAAGGATCTCCAGCATTCGAGTAGCCGTCACCGTCTCTGTCAGGGCATCCAAACCTGTCCTCAGTTGATGTTCCTGAATCTCCAGGGCAATCGTCAGCATTATTTCCAGTTTGGTTGCTTCCAAAACCATCTCCATCATCATCGCACCACTGTGTAGGGTCGTTGGGGAATGCATCAGCACCGTCATTGCAAGGGCTTAGAGTAGGCCAACCGGGGGTTGGGTCTGACCAACCGTCTCCGTCAGAATCAGGGCAACCTAGGCGGTCGTATTGAGAATCTCCCCATGCATTAGGGCAACCGTCCGGTCTACTGCTCGCTTGCTCATCACCAACCCAATCTCCATCGGAATCAGCCCATTGGGTTCTGTCTAGAGGAAACACGTCAACATTGGTTGCGCTTGCAATCAACTCTCCAGGCCACTCGATAGGTCTTATGTTGAGCCATGAGTTGTTTCCAAAATTGTCTCCGTAGCCATCACCATCCGTATCATTCCATTGAGTTGGATCATTAGGGAACGCATCTCCTCTTTGATTAATGTGGTATTGTTGATTGTCCACATCGTATAGATAGTTATCTCCATAGCCATCCATGTCTAAATCAACCCATTGTTCGGGGTCAGCAGGCCATAAATCTCCCTCATCTGACCATCCGTCTCCATCAGCATCCGGGCAGCCAAATCTATCTTCTGTTGAATTGCCCCAAGTGAGTATGCAAGCATCCGGCTGGAAAGCTGGTTCAGGATTGTCGCCAAAACCGTCGTTATCCGTGTCATTCCATTGAGTTGGTTCATCAGGGAATTGATCTACCTTGCCATCTCCTTGGTCTGTTGAATTCCATCCATCTTGGTCTGGATCAATGTTAGCAAACCATATGTAGAACCCTTCATCATTTCTTCCGAAGGCCTGGGCAATATTCATTCCAGTTGGGGACCATGAAACGCCATTGTTTTGTCCGCAGTTGTTGCCGTTACCTGTGCTCGTGCAACCGCCGGGTCTTGGTTGGCTAAAAGAGTCGATAGATTGCCCGGACGCAACGTCAAAAATCAATGCTGTTGCGCCATCGGCATTATACCATCCCATTCCAAATATTACCTGGGTGCTGTCCGGGGAAAAATCGGTTCCATAGCAAGATGTGGATCCAATCTTAGTCCACGAATTTGTCCAGGTCGAAGTTTCATACATTCTTAGTTTGGAATTTCCAGAATTCTGATCATATCCCTCACACACAGAAATGTATTCGCCATCATGCGACCATGCTATGGAGTTGACAGTGGCAGTAGGGGATGATATTGATTGAATTGTGGACCAATCTGTTGTATCGACGACGTAAGCGTCACCGACTGTGCCAATTGCTAGTTCTCCATTCGGTCCGAAGTCAACCGAGTGGAACCTGTCTTCGCTTCCTGGATTGAGGTTTTGTAAAACATTAGCATTCGAAGTATCAATTACTCTGACTACACCACTAGTGCCGCTCCAGCCGCTTCTGCCAATTGCGATAGCGGCCATGCTTCCGTCTTCTGATAAGTCAATGTCGTATGTGAAGTCACCACCGCCAACATCCGCTGAAATTGAACCGTGGATATCGGTTAGATTACTTGCATGGTATAATTTTACAGTATCATCATCACCAGTTACTCCGATATATCTTCCATCGCCAGACCAAGAAACAGAACCTACGTCGCCACCACTGTAAGCAACAACAGATCTATCGTTGGCACCAGTGCTCGCATTCCAAACTCTTAGGTATCCATTTTCATCTGCAGTTGCAACCCACTCGCCATCAGGAGAGTAATCGGCATCATTAAAATCATAATTTTGAGGTATAGAGAATTCTTTTTGGAAATTTGGGTTATTACTTGTCCATGAATCTGCCCAATCGCTAGTTCCATCCCCGTCTCTGTCTGGACAACCTACTTTGTCTATGGTTGAGGTTCCAGCAGCATAAGGGCAATCATCACTTGCATCATCAGTTCCATCTCCATCCGTATCAACGGCAGAAACGATTGGAGTAATTACAGAAGCAACTAAAATTGCAACTAAAAAAGCAGGCAAAAAATGACCTTTTCTGTCTTTAAGGGAAATAGCCATAAAACTCCCATCATGCATCATTAAAAGGAATATCGGTTAAATTGCTCAACAATAATTTTTCACTAGCACTGAAAATGCCCAATATTCCGAAATGCTTGAACACATAATCTCTGTGAGGTTAACGTGTCTGAGGGGAGTAGAGTGAACATCGCGGTCGCAGATCGTGTTTTACTTCACCTATTTGCTCACTATGAACAACTCGATCAATACATGGTGACGTCAGATCTAACTAGGAACGGAATCGCTCAAGCTTGTGCGCAGCACCCTCCAAATGTTAGTAGGGCAATGAAAGATTTGCTTCTAGATGGTTTGGTCGAGGAACATTCTAGGAGCATAATTAACGAGGATAGAAGGAAGAAAGCTTGGCAACTAACTCCAGATGGATTCTCTACCGCAAAAAGGCGTTACAATGACCTTGCAAAAGTGAAGGTTTTGATGAGAGATAAGGATGGAAAACTACTGGAAATAGAGGCTGGAGAGGCAGCAGACCGCTTATCGACTGACATAGGCTTACTTCAGATTTTACTGCATTCCCAATATGAGGGAGCTCTTACTTATGGCGACATCAGATTTGGTTTGATTAAGAAAAAGAATGAAGGTAAAGATACACCTCAGCCAGGAAGGCTAGTGCCTTTCTTAGGCGCTCACGCTACTTATCACACCGAAGCGCCCCAGACAAGGGAAGTGCATGGTAGAGAATCGGAAAGGGAAATCATCGACTCTTGGATGGACGAAAAAAGCCCTTGTCTGGTTGTACATGGAATCGCAGGCATAGGTAAATCGACACTAATTTCTCATTGGCTTTCCAAACATAAAATGGAGAATAAAAATCTCTCAGTATGTTGGTATCCGTGTCATCCTTGGGACAAGGAATTGGGGCTTGCAACAAGCCTTCTACATAGATTCGGAGTAGATGAAAATCATGATCCATACAATCTAATTGAGACTTTACCTCTTCAACCTGGCGCAAAAATGGATGTTGAGTTATGGTATAGGCGTTTACTTGCATACCTTACTGATGCTAACGCAATTAGGGAACGATTTAGTCGCAGAAAAGGAGGCCCTCCTCCATATTGGTTGATTATTTTAGACGATGTGCATTTAATCGAGAATCAATGTAAGGAGTTGTTAACTGCCCTTTTGACTCTGAGCACTAAAACTCCACTAAGACTTATCATGATATCAAGATCGACTCTTTCTTTCTATGATAGACGTGACGTATTTACTCGAAAAATCGTGCAGGAAATGCCCGTGAAAGGTTTAACCTTAGAGGAAGTCAAAATTTGGCTCGAAGAAATAGACCCTGAATCAGATCTTGACATTGATGAATTATTTTCTCAAATTGGTGGGCACCCGCTAGCGTTGGAGTTCCTGGAACTTTATGGGACAAAAATTCACGGGGACTGGTTGAAATTTTTAGATCAGGAGATCCTCGAAAGATTGCCAGATATGGAGAGGAATTTACTTTCAACGCTTGCTGTTAGTGAGAAACCCGTGGTTTGGGACAAATTGGCAAAAGCAGTTGGTTGGAATGGCGGACCTCCTAAAAATTTGATATCTCACGGGTTGATAATAGAATTAGAAGAGGGTATGTGGTTACACGAAGCTCTCAGGGAAAGGCTGTTACGAGAAGTCGGTGCAAAGCAGCAAGAAAGACGTGAATCTCTGATTTAATCAGAAGTCATCAGCAGTAACATGCTGATTAATCCAGTTAGATAGTTGTGCTTTAGGTTGTGCACCAGATAAGTTTCCTACGACTTTACCATCTTTGAACATGTAAAGGGCTGGAATCCCCCTCACGCCGAGTTTTGCAGCATTCATCGAATCAGTATCTGTATTTACTTTTACGATTTGTACGTCATCTCTTTCTCCAGATATTTGATCTAGGATTGGCGCAATCATCTTACATGGTCCACACCATGGTGCCCAAAAGTCTACTAAAACAAATTCATGATTCGCTAGTGTTGAGTCGAACTCTGCATCTGTTATGTTGAGTATTTCTGCCATGTGTTTCCCTATTCTCCTGTGGGAGAAGGAGTATTATATGGCTTTGCACATACAAAGCAACCAAATTTAGGTAATACTCATGACATGGGACCGACTCAATGGACATGAGGGGAACCATGATTATCGCTCCTAGTGTATTAACTGCAGACCTTTCAAATCTCGCAGAATCTTGCAAAGAAGCAGTTGATGCAGGACTTAATTGGATGCATTTAGATATCATGGATGGCAATTTTGTTCCAAATTTAACATTTGGACCACCGGTGATAAAATCTCTAAGAAAAGCCCTAGGTGACGAAGTTACATTTGATGCTCATCTAATGATTAATAATGCCGAAGATTGCTTCCAAGATTACATTGATGCTGGTTGCAATCATATATCTGTTCATGCTGAGGCAACAACCCACCTTCATAGATTGATTACAGCGATTAGGGCTGGCGGCGCTAGCGCAGGAGTGGTCCTAAATCCATCAACTCCTATCACTCAAATTTTGGAAGTCTTGCCTGAATTAGACCTGGTCTTGATAATGAGTGTTAATCCAGGATTTGGGGGGCAGTCATTCATCCCAACAGTTGAAAATAAAATTCGAAAGCTAAAACAAGCTATAGATGAACAAGTCAAAAATGGTGGCAGGGACGTGACAATCCAGATTGATGGAGGAGTTAAGTCATTTAATATCAAAGAAATTCAGTCTTGGGGAGTTACAAATGCCGTTGTAGGGTCAGGATTATTCAACAGCAAAGCAAGCGTTGCTCAAAATTATGCAGAGATTCTTAAAGCGCTTGAATGAGGAAAAACCATGAGGATTCTTGTGGTTTCAACATTATATCCTCTACCTCACAATGTTGCAAGAGGGACATTTGTCGCAGACCATGTCCAAATCCTAAAATCACTGGGACATGATGTCAAAATAATCAATCCACTTCCAAGGATGACTGGTTATTTGGAAAGTGCTAAACCAACACTAAAAGGAGTTTCTAAAGCACCTAGGGAATTTGAATTTGGAGGCGATTCAGTCTATTCTCCAAAATTTTTTACCATGAGCGGCGGGACAATGGCTTGGGTGACAAAATATTCCATATCTAGAAAAGTTAGCTCGGTTGTGAAATGGCTTGGAGATTTCAAACCCGATATAGTCATGTCACATACCCTCTGGCCTTCAGGATTAATCGCCCAAAAGTTAGCCAGCAAATATTCAGTACCCTGCTTAGGAATAGTTCACGGATGGGACGTAGACGTCGGTCTAGTAGGTGAAGAATTAGGTAAGACAATCAAACGAATGGTCGAAACGTTTGACTGTATCGTTTCTGTTAGTAATCCCTTGAATTCAAGATTATTGGAACGTACTTCTCCAAAGATGAATAGGGTTATTCCGTGTCATATAGAAGTCGGAAAGGATTGGCAAAAACCGATTACTAACTTTAGGGGCAGATGGAGGAGAGAACCGATCGATATTTTATTTCCAAGCGACCCTAGAAGACCAGAAAAGGACTATTATTTGGCTCTAGAGTGTGGTAGAGAATTAGAAACCAGAGGTTGGGTTGTAGGTATTACAACGCTCAAACAACAGCCAAGGGACCTAGTATGGGATAGAATGATGGTTGCAGATCTCACTCTTATCACATCGAAAAGAGAAAGTGGACCCATGGTTGCTAAAGAGTCGATACTATGTGGGACCCCTGTTGTTTCCGTAGATGTTGGAGATGTTGCGGAATGGTTGCCTAGTGATTTTATATCCGCATCACGGGAAGTTAAAGAATTGGCAGACAAGTGCGAGCACGCCTTACAGTTTGACTGGAAAAATTTAGATTTTCAACTTCCCGAATCTTTTTCAAGTGCAAAAATAAGCTCTCAATGGGAGGATTTACTCCTCAGATTCTCCCGATGAATTTTCCTTGACCAATTTATTCATTATCCACATTTTCAAACCAATCATCATCGCCAAAGTAATGGCAAGAGTTTTGTTAATATTCCAAGCAATAGGATAGAAAACGCATAGCGAAATCATCAATATCCAATCATATTTTCTTGCACCAGCCATTGCCCTTTTGAAGTCTCCAGAAAGTAAAACTCCCAAACTTAACATGAGAAAACAGGTTATGTTTGCTGAAAGCACCGCTCCAGAAAGCCCGTAATTTGGAATAAATGCCCAAGCAACTAATGTTGCAATGACTACTACAAGCGTAATGAAGATAGTATACATCCATGGATTTTCTCCGGCTTTAAGAGCACTATTCCATGGCGCTGCGAGTAATGAGAAGCCCCATCCCGACAACAGATAAATGAAAACCTCCAGTGAAGTCAAACCATCTGCAGAATAGGTATATTCTTCTGGAAACGCAATTGGTAGAATAAGGGTGACGAAAATTGAGCCAAGAATAAATCCAGTGACTAAAAGAATTTTAATTGGTCCAATTGCCTTGTCAATTTCTTTGTTAAATCGTTCACGCTTGGTACGGTTTTCTCCTAGTATTGGCAACAAAGCGCTACTAATTGAAATTGGAACAATCATTCCAGCCATCCATGCTAATTGCCCAACATGGAAGATAGCAACAGATTCTAGACTGATTGCGGCAAGGAAAAACTTCTCAATTCTTGTGATATATGGCAATACCCCCAAAGTTACAGCAAAGGGAAGTGCCGATACGAGCAGTGATTTTGTACTTACCCAGCTTTCTCCTAACTCATCGACTAGGTTGCTACTTTTTGGTATGCTTTTGTACAATAGAGCCACAGATGTGAGAAAACCTGCGAATGAACCGAGAGCAAATACGAGTGCATAATTTAGTATTATGGAGCTCTCGCAAACAAACAAAATTCCGTAACCTATGGTAATCAAAAACCTCTCGACAATTTTTGAGATTGCTTCAAACCTTGCTTGGCCTGCAGAACGAAGTGCAGATCTAGGCGCATACGAGGCAATATGTACCAAACAAATGAAAGCAGCTAAAATGATTAATTCTGTAGGCGCATTATTCAGTATAATGACGCAAGGCAGGCCTACTAGAACAAACGGTATGGCGACGAAAAATTGTAACTTCCATACTTTTTTTACAGCCTTTCTAAGAACACTTGGATTGTTTGCACCATCTCTAGAGATTATAGTTGGCAGACCCGCATCGACAATCAAAAATATCGCAGTAAAAATGTCCATCAATAGTATCCATAAACCATAATCAGTTTGTAGGACGGCTCTTGTCAGAATTACTTGACCAATCAAGGCAAGAAGAACAGAAATAATTTCTGAGGATGTCAACCAACTTGTATCTCTGATTAGAATTGGTTTGCGCGCAGCAAAGCCTTGGTGACTTTTACCTCTGCGCATAACAAGCCTACTGCGCATGCAAGTTAAGGATTAATTGTTAAACCGCACCTTCAATAATCACCGAGTTCTGGACTATAACGGTGAGACAATGGTAAGCACTCAATGGGTATCCGATGAAATTACCACAGTTCTACCCAATGCGAACATAGAGGTTGTCGATCTTAACGGAACAGGTGACCACTTCCACGTTAGGGTGATCTGTGAATCCTTTCAAGGAATGATTCCGCTAAAGCGTCAAAAGATAATTTTGAACCACTTCAAACCTCATATAGCATCAAATATAGTTCATGCTCTAGATCTAAAATGTATGACTCCGGCACAAGCAGAGAATGTTGGAGATACTGTATTCCACCCTCACGCAGGAGGAACAGGAATCCACATTAAGCGGATTCAAAAACATCAAAACAAGGAGTGAAAAAAATGGATTGGACAGACGTAGAATTACAGAAAATAGTTGACGACCACAGCATAGTGCTTTTCATGAAGGGCATACCAGGCGAGCCTCAATGTGGCTTCTCAAACAGAGCGGTCCAAGTCTTGCAACAACTTGGAGAAGAATTTGCAGCCGTAAATGTCCTTTCAGACAGAAGAGCAATTCCTTCCATTTGCACATGGTCCGATTTTCCAACAATGCCTCAAGTATACATCCACGGTGAACTGATAGGTGGCTCAGATATCGCTCTTGAAATGTTACAAGACGGTTCCCTGAGAGAGATGTTCGACGCAGGAAGACAATCCTGACAGGACCTTTTGGCGATGGCTTCATACATTGCTTTAGGTTGGACTGTTCATGATGAGTGATTCTAGAAGAAGACTGGTCGTCGAAGGCGGAGAGAAAATTGTTGATTTTGATAACAAAGCGTTCAAACCTATACCTGAGGAAGGTATCGAAATGGCAGCAGATGCAATGCGCAGAGGAGTAATGTATCGTTACCAACCAAAAACAAAAGAAGATTCAATCACAGCAAATTTCGAAAAGAAATTTGCTGAATTCATGGGCGTTAAACACGCAGTTGGAGGAAATTCTTGCGGCTCTACCATGTTCATAGCAATGAACATTGCAGGGGTTAAAGCCGGCGATAAGATTCTTTCAAACGCATTCACCTTCCACGCAGTTCCTTCGGTAATTGAACACATGAGGGCAGAACCTGTATTGGTTGAATCAAACAGAGAATGGGGCATGTGTCCTGATGATCTTGACAAGAAAGCAGCAGAGACTGGTGCAAAGGTATTGCTAATGTCTTACATGAGAGGGCACGTTCCAGATATGGATAGAATAATGGAAGTAGTAAAGAAGCATGATTTGTTTTTCATTGAGGATTGTGCACACGCTTATTGTACTTCATGGGGCGGTAAATTATTGGGAACTTTCGGGCATATCGCTTGTTTTTCCACTCAGTCAAGCAAAGGTATGTCAGCCGGAGAGGGTGGAATTTTCATTACCGATAACGATGAATACGCAGCAAAAGCAGTTCTATATGCCGGATCCTACGAATTACTCTGGAAGAAACACTACAACTTAGACCCGGAATTGATGGATGAGTTGCAGAACCAAATCCCAGGATATTCAATGAGAATGCATGAGGTTACAGCGGCAATGCTGACTCCTCAAATCGATAGATTATCTGTTATCCACAAGATACACACAGAGAACTACATGCGCTTGGAATCCATTATCGGCGATCATCCAAACATCGAAGTCCCCGCAAAAATGGAAAAAGCGGACAGATTTTACGATACAATGCAATTCCACGTTACAGGACTATCCAGGGAAAAAGCAGACAGATTCATTGATTTGATGAAGATGGAAGGAATTCCAATGCAAATCTTTGGAGCAAAGAGGAACGCTCGTGACTACAGGCAGTGGACATATGTTGCTGCTCACAAAGAAGTAATGCCTGAAACAATTGCAAACATAGAATTTGCTTGTGACTTGAGCATGCAACCGCATTTGACTTTGGATAATATCGATGTTATGGGTAAAGTGATTAGAGAGGTCATGGATTTCGTAGCCGCGGAATGAGATATACATCTCTCCAAATCCAACATATACTGAGAGAATCTAGTGCATCTATGGCGCAGCACTCAGGATGGTTCCAAAGGCTAGCGCCTCCTGGTGGAATTATTCGATATGGATTAGTTGGTTGTTTCAACACTCTATTTTTTGCACTATTGATTGCAGTATCGTCATTCATATTTGCGGTCGAGAGACAGGATTCTAGCCTTTGGACTTTGATTTGGGGGATTTCTTGGTTTATTTCAGGAGTTTTAGCACATTGGATTCATCGTAAATTTACGTTTAAGCCATCAACCAAACTTACCTATTCAGTTTCAACCGGAGCTCCCGTTTACGTGATTGCTTTGTTTGGCTCATCAGCCACATTCGGGTTGTTAGTTGAGTTCACTAATCTCTGGGTACCATTATTGGGGATTGTAAATGTCGGTTTGTGGGGACTATTTCAGTGGGCATTAAATCGAACTCTAATATTTAGACATGATAGAGCAATCAGATGGGAGAGGGAACAGGAATGACGACTTTAACGGACCTAAGTTGGGTTGACGACCTGATTAGAAGTGAGTTAGATGTTCGGCCAATTTATTCAAAAAGAAGAAGTCTGAAAGCCTTTGAAAAAGCTGCACTGATAAGGAGTGATGAAGGAAAACCACTCGCTTACGCAGAAGTAGTGAACCATTTGAAGGGAGTTGAAATTACAACAGTTCTTGTCGATAGAGGGCAAAGGGGTCAAGGCTACGGAAAAGCATTGATGAAAGAAGTAATATCAAAAATTGATAATGACTTAATTTTTCTTCATACTAAGTCGCCAGTCTTAGTTTCGATAATCCAAAAAATCGGGTTCAAGAAGAAATCAATACCGAGTTTTATTTCTGGAATCTCAATTCTCTTACGCCTACCAAGAAGATCGCTAACTATGATATTTAGAGGAGATTTCAAGCGACTATGGCTACAAACGAAAACACTGAGCAAATACGATTGTTATGTGTTAGAAGTAAAGCGCGATTAACTCGAACAGGATAGCATTGAACATCCAACTCTGTTCCTTGCCCAGTCAGGTCGCTTCTTGAACCATTTTTCTTCGAATTCTGGCTGTTCATCATATGGATTTTTCAGCAATTCAAACAATTCTTCACACACAGAATAATCCTCTTTCTGCGCTGCATCAATAGCAAGTTGTGCCATCCAGTTTCTTAGTACGTACTTAGGATTGGCTTTCTTCATGTTTTCTCGGTCTGGACTGCCATCAACTCTTTTCCACCATGAATTTAACCACGCATTCCAATCCTCTATCGGTGCATTTTCAACATCGTAGAATGATTTCTCCAAAGACGATACATTTGGCTCTTCTATTTCTGAGAGTAGCCTAAAGAAGATAGTCATATCAGTTTCTACTTTCGTAAGATTTGAGATTAGGTCCTTAACCAGATCCTCATCATCCTTTCTAAATTCATCTAAACCTAGTTTTTCTGACCACATTTTGTTATTGTAGAATTCAAATTTCTCATAATAATTTTCCAATGCTTGGTACAATTTTTCAGGGTCTTCTAGTAATGGACCAATCGCTTCTAACAATCTAGCATAATTCCATGCCCCTATTTGCGGTTGATTTCCGTATCTGTATCTCTTTCTTCCGGCATCTGTTGTGTTCGGAGTCCAGTCAGGGTCAAAGTCTTCTAGCCATCCATACGGACCATAATCAATAGTCAATCCATGAATAGACATGTTATCCGTATTCATTACACCATGAACAAATCCAACTCTCATCCAATGGGCGACCATCAAAGCAGTCTCTTCGCCAATTTGATTCAACCAGTTGATGATTGCTTCATCATTATCCAAATCATGTTCAGGGAAATGATGCTTTACAGTATATTCAACCAGTGTTTGCAAGGTCTCATGATCTCCCATCATAGTATGAATTTGGAAACTTCCAAATCTAATGAAACTCGGAGCAGTCCTGCAAACGATTGCACCAGGCTCTGGAGCAGGTCTTCCGTCATACATGATGTCTCGAATTACATCTTCTCCGGTGGTGACTAAAGAAAGAGCTCTAGTCGTTGGAACACCGAGATGAAACATTGCTTCGCTACACAGGAACTCTCGAATCGATGAGCGCAGAACCGCCTTTCCATCAGAAAATCGAGAATAAGGTGTACTTCCAGATCCTTTCAGTTGTAATTCTATGACTTCGTTTCCAGTATCGACTTCACCAAGTGTAATCGCTCTGCCATCACCTAATTGACGAGCCCAGTTGCCGAATTGATGACCTCCATATCGCTGAGCATAGGGGTCCATGCCATCGACAAGTTCAGATCCTCCAAGGATGCCGTCTCCTTGTTTTGTGATACCAATTTTGTCACCAATTTCCTCTGACCAGAGCCTAAGAGTTGGATTTGGCGCTGGAGTTGGTTTTACTCTAGACCAACATACTCCAGGAACTTGTCTTGAGGGTCCACCTTCTTGTTCATCCCCAGGGGTCTGGTCAAGGAAGCGGGTGAGCCATGTCAAATCACTAAACGATTTGTTGCCCATATGTGCCACAAGGACTAGCGCTTCTTCAACTTGATTGTATCTCCAAGGATAGCAACATACCCTAATTCCCGTTTACTCAAAGGGAATCGGTTTTTGAATCAAGTTTGATATGGCACCAACCATGATCAAACCCTTTCTTTACAATCCAGACTCCACCTGCTGCTTCACATTCTTCCTTAGTGAAAATTCCACCTAAGTCGTCTACATCATCTACGCCAGATTCTTCAAAAATCCCATCTCTGCTAGTTTCCTCAGCAGATACTGCGCCAATCATCGTGCTTGCTAACAAGACAACCACAATTGTAGCTATCTTGCTTTTTTTTACTATATGCTTAAGCATGAATTAATATTGAACCGGGTCCTTATTATTTCTATCGT